>DASVGE010000197.1:0-7123 GCA_036379695.1 Pyrinomonadaceae bacterium
TGACGTGCGCGTCGAACTCAATCTCGATGGCAGCGGGCAATCCAAAGTCTCGATCGGACTGCCGTTTCTCGAACACATGCTGGAACTGTTTGCCAAGCACGGCTTGTTCGATCTGCAAATCACTTGCAAGGGAGACCTCGAGATCGACGATCACCATTCGGTTGAAGACATTGCCATCACGTTGGGCCAGGCACTGGTCCAGGCTCTCGGCGACAAGACGGGAATAAATCGTTACGGCGAAGCGGTGGTGCCGATGGACGAAGCGCTGTGCCGGTCGGTGATCGATCTTTCGGGGCGCTTCTTTCTGGTTTACGAAGTCCCGACGCGCCGTCACATGATTGGAAATTTCTCGGTCGAGCTTGCCGAGCATTTCTGGCGCTCGTTTGCGGAGACAGCGAAGCTCAACCTGCATATCGATTGCCTGCGCGGCCGCAACACGCATCACATTCTCGAAGGCACATTCAAGGCGTCGGCGCGCGCGCTACGGCAGGCGGTGGAACGAAACAACCGCATCACCGGGATTCCGAGCACGAAGGGTTCGTTGTGACAGTTGCGATCATCGATTATGGCGTGGGCAATCTGCGTTCGGTTGAGAAAGCGTTCGCGGCGACCGGTTGCGCGGCGGTTATCAGTGGAGACGAGAGTGTATTGCGTGAGGCAGAGAAACTCGTGTTGCCCGGAGTCGGCGCGTTTGCGGCGTGCATGAAGGGACTGAAGGAGCGGGGTTTCGATCGGCTGGTGCAAGAGAGAGCAAGCGAGGGAACGCCGTTGCTTGGTGTGTGTGTAGGGATGCAGTTGCTGTTTGACGAGTCGGATGAATTTGGATCGACGCCTGGATTGGGTTTGTTACGCGGAAGAGTGCGCAGGTTTGAAACTGAGCTGGTGGTACCGCAGGTTGGCTGGAACCGGATTCATCAGAGGCGGCGGCATGCGCTGTTTGAAGAGATCGACAACGGATCATTCTGCTACTTCGTGCATTCGTTTTACTGCCAACCGCAGGATGAAACTGTTGTAGCCGGAGAGACTGATTACGACGGGCGATACGCGTCAGTCGTAGCGCATGAAAACATCTGCGGCGTGCAGTTTCATCCGGAGAAGAGCCAGGATGTTGGTCTAAAAATGCTTAAAAACTTTTCGAAAATCCGTGTATGAAATCCGTGTTCATCCGTGGCTAAAAGATGTTAGCTAAACGAATCATACCGTGTCTCGATGTTGACAATGGTCGCGTTGTTAAAGGGATTCGTTTCGTTTCGTTAACGGATGCGGGAGATCCGGTGGCGCAGGCGAAGCGTTACGATCTCGAAGGAGCGGATGAACTGACTTTCCTCGATATCACGGCGTCCTCGGATCGCCGCCAGATTGTCGCGGAACTGGTGCGGCATGTTGCGGATGAGGTATTCATTCCGTTCACAGTTGGCGGTGGCTTGCGTTCCGTTGAAGACATTCGCGCGATCCTGCGCGCGGGCGCCGACAAGATCACGCTCAACACCGCGGCCGTCGAAGATCCGGCGTTGATCAAAGCCTGTGCGGAGACTTTTGGCAGCCAGTGTGTGGTGGTCGCGATCGATGCGCGCAGACGCGAAAACGGGGGATGGGAAGTTTACACGCATGGCGGCCGTCGTGCGGTTGGACGTGATGCGATTGAATGGGCCGTGCAATCCGAACGTCTCGGCGCCGGCGAGATTCTGCTGACGAGCATGGATTGCGACGGCACGCGCAACGGTTACGATATCGAGTTGACGCGCGCGGTTTCGAGCGCGCTGCGAATCCCGGTGATTGCTTCGGGCGGGGCAGGTCGAGTCGAGCATTTCTACGACGCGCTTACTGCCGGAGGCGCCAGTGCTGTTCTGGCTGCGTCGTTGTTTCACTTTGGCGAGTTGTCGATTTCTGACGTGAAGAGTTATCTCAGGGGCCGAGGATTAGAGGTGCGATGAACCTCGATATCAAGAGTCTGAAGTTTGACGAACGCGGTTTGATCCCCGCGATCGTCCAGGATGCGCGCACGCGCGAGGTGCTGACTCTTGCTTACATGAACGCGGAGAGTCTCGCGCGCACGATCGAGACGGGTCAAACGTGGTTTTGGTCGCGCTCGAGAAACGAGCTGTGGCATAAGGGTGAGACGTCGGGAAATACGCAGAGTGTCGTCAGTCTCGCGTCCGACTGCGACAACGATGCGATCGTGGTTTTAGTCGAGCCTGCCGGCCCGGCGTGTCACACCGGCGCTCGATCGTGTTTTGATTTACAGACGGATGACGAGGATCTTGGCGTGCTGCTGGCGCAGCTTTACGAGTTGATTGAAAGTCGTGAGCGCGATCGACCGGAAGGCTCATATACTACGTATCTCTTCAACCACGGCCTCGACAAGATACTCAAGAAGGTGGGCGAAGAATCCGCGGAGACGATCATCGCGGCCAAGAATGAAGACCGCACGCCGCTGACTTCCGAAGTGGCGGATCTGGTCTATCACCTGCTCGTCTTGCTGGTGGCGCGCGGAGTCAGTCTCGACGAGATTCGGGACGAGTTAGCAAAACGGAGAAAGGCGACGACAGTTGCAGGCAAGTGAAAGGGAACTGAAAGAACTACTCGATTTCGCCGTCATGTTGGCACGCGGCGCGGGCGACATCACGCTCAACTACTTTCGCAAGCAACCGGAGACGAGCACAAAATCCGACGGCAGCTACGTCACCATCGCCGACCGCGAGGCCGAAGCTTACCTGCGTAAACAGATCGGCGAGCGCTTTCCCGATGATGGCATCTTGGGCGAAGAGGAAGGCGAGTTGGAAGGTCGCTCCGGCAGGCGCTGGATTCTCGATCCGATCGACGGCACGTTTGCCTTTGTGCACGGCGTTCCTTTTTACGGAGTGTTGATTGCACTTGAGATTGAGCGCGAGATGAGTGTTGGTGTCGTCAATATTCCGGCGTTAGGCGAGATCGTTTCGGCCGCGCAGGGTTGCGGATGTTTCTTCAACGGAGATGCGACTCGCGTTTCGACGACGGCCAAACTTGAAGACGCGCTGTTGTTGTGCACAGATTTCAGGGCAGCCGCTCATCATGGATTTGGGCGTGCTGTGGATTTTCTGCAACGGACAGCTAAGACTAGCCGCACGTGGGGAGACTGTTACGGCTACGTGCTGGTGGCAACCGGGCGTGCTGATGTGATGTTGGATCCGGTGATGAACTTATGGGACTGTGCTCCGTTGTTGCCGATCATGGAAGAGGCCGGTGGGACATTTACTGACTGGCGCGGTGTGAAGACTGTCCACGGCGGCAATTCAATCGCGACGAATAAATTGCTCTTTGACGAAGTTATGCAACTGATTGGATTGAGCGCTGGACAATGATCGTCATACCGGCAATCGATCTCAGAAACGGTCTGTGCGTGCGGTTGTTGCAGGGGCGCAGGTCTGAAGTCACTGTTTACAATGAAGATCCGATCGCGGTGGCGAAAGAGTTTGCGGCTGCCGGCGCTGGGATGATTCATGTTGTCGATCTTGACGGCGCCTTCAGTGAGACCGAGTCGCCCAATCGCGCAGTGGCGAAGAAGATTGTTGAGGCGGTGGATGTGCCGGTTGAATTTGGCGGCGGCATTCGATCGCTCGACGATGCGCAACAGCTCAGTGATGCGGGTGTGGCGCGGATCGTTTTAGGGACGCTGGCCGCGGAATCGCCGGAGTTGCTGAAAGAGTTTGTCGATCGCTTTGCTTCAAAGATCTGCGTTGGGATTGATGCTCGCGATGGAAGAGTGATGACGCGCGGTTGGGAAGCAGCGACGCCGGTGATGGCGGTTGATCTCGCGCGTGTGATGGCGGGCTATGGCGTTGAGCGAATCATCTATACCGATATCGCTCGTGACGGCATGCTCAGTGGACCAAACATCGAGCAGACGCTGGCGGTTGTTCACGCTGCGGACGTTCGTGTCACGGCTTCGGGTGGTGTTTCCAGTCTCGACGATATTAAGCGGCTTCGCGATACAGACGAGCCCCGACTGGATAGTGTGATCATCGGCAAGGCTTTGTACGAAGGAAAGTTCAAACTGGAAGAAGCGATCCGGGCCGCGGATTTCACGGATCGCTCGGAACGATAAACACGGATCAGAAAAGATGAGTGAAACAATTTTTGTGGATGGGGTTTTGAACGGGCGGGTGGCGTTCGTTACCGGCGGTGGGACGGGTATCACGGGTGGAGTAGCGCGTGCACTGGCGGAAGCGGGGGCAGGTGTCGCGCTGGTGAGCCGGAAGTTGGAGCACCTTCAGCCAGCCGCTGATGCGATCAACCAGAATGGCGGCAAGGCTATAGCCGTCGTGGCTGACGTGCGCCAGCCGGAAGCAGTGGAGAAAGCGGTTGCAGAAACTGTCGAGCAGTTTGGCAAGATCGATATCGTCGTGAACGGCGCTGCCGGAAACTTTCTGTGTGCGGCTGAAGAGTTGTCACCAAATGGTTTTGGAACTGTCGTCGATATAGATCTAAAAGGCACGTTCAACGTATGTCGTGCTGCTTTTGCCCAACTGAAGGAACATCGCGGACAGATTCTCAACATCAGCGCCACGCTTCACTATATCGGGACGCCGATGCAGCTTCACGTTTCCGCGGCGAAGGCAGGTGTGGATGCGTTGACGCGCAATCTCGCGGTGGAGTGGGGGCGTTATGGCATCCGCGTCAATGCGATCGCGCCTGGTCCAATCGAAGATACGGAAGGCATGCAACGCCTCGTGCCGGAGGTGGTTAAAGACCACCTGCGAAAGAGTATTCCGCTGCGACGTTTCGGACGCATCGCCGACATCGAGAAGGCCGCAGTTTTTATTTGTTCTGACGCGGCGAGTTATATCAACGGTACTGTTTTGGTAGTCGATGGTGGCCAGTGGCTCGCGATGAATCGTATGGTTGGTGGTTAGCCACAAAAAGGCACAAAACAGAGTAGCCACAAAAAGGCACAAAAGGCTCAAAATTGTTTGCAAATGAGAGCTTCGCACCACGGTCGCCAGGTAAATTGATTTAGTGTTTTTTGTGCCTTTTTGTGGCAAATAATATGCTGGAACTTCAACCTCCAAGTTTTGAGGCGTTTGAGCGCGAGGCGCGGCAGGGCAACGTGGTGCCCGTGGTGCGCTCGGTGCTCGCCGATCTGCACACTCCCGTGGGCGCGTTCATGCGCATTGCCGGAGATTCGCAGCACGCCTTTCTGCTTGAATCGGTCGAAGGTGGTGAACGGATCGCGCGTTATTCGTTTCTCGGCGCCGAGCCCGAGATGATCGTGCGTGGCAAGGGCATGCAGACGATCGTCGAGCGTGATGGCAAAACCGAAACGTATCCGGCGTTCGCGACTGAATGGGTCAGAGATTATTTCCGCGGGCGCTCGCTGGCGCGTCGACCGGGGCTCGTGCCTTTTGCGGGAGGCGCTGTCGGTTACCTTGGTTACGACGCGGCACAGTGGTTTGAGCCGGCGTTGAGAGATGATCGTACGCAGCCACTCGACGTGCCAACCGACGCTGTTTGGATGTTCTTTCGCACCGTGATCGCTTTCGATCGCGTGAAGCAGCGTTTGGAGATCGTTTCGATTGTCTTTACCGAAGAAGCAGGCGGCAGCCACGAGCGCTTACGAACGCTCTACGACGAAGCCGTAGCGCGCACCAGGGAAGTTGAGAAGAAGATCTTCGAAACAGCGGCACTGCCGTCTCCATCGCGCAGCGAGAGTGCCGGTAACGTTTCACTGCAATCAAACTGGTCGCGCCGCGCTTTTGAAGACGCAGTGCGACAGGTGAAGGACCACATCGCCGCCGGCGACTGTTACCAGGTCGTTCTTTCGCAGAGGTTTTCGGCGCAGTTCACCGGCGAACCGCTCCAGATCTATCGCGCGCTGCGTGCTATCAATCCGTCGCCTTACATGTTCTTTCTGCGCATCGGAGATGAGACGGTGGTAGGCGCGTCGCCCGAGATGCTGGTTCGTTGTCATGGTCAGCGACTCGATTACCGCCCGATCGCAGGCACCAGAAAACGCGGCGCTACCGAATCAGAAGATATGTTGTTGAGCGAGGATCTGAGATCGGATGAGAAAGAGATTGCGGAGCACATGATGCTGGTCGATCTCGGGCGCAACGATCTCGGGCGTGTTTCGGATTACGGTTCGGTGAAGGTTGATGACCTGATGCGGGTCGAACGTTATTCTCACGTGCAGCATCTGGAAACGAGTTTGAGATCGCGCTTGCGTGACGGTTTGGATCGCTTCGATGCGCTGGCTTCGTGTTTTCCGGCGGGCACCGTGACGGGCGCGCCGAAGATTCGCGCGATGGAGATCATTCGTGGGCTGGAGCCGGATCAGCGCGGCATCTATGCGGGTTCGGTGTTGTACATGGACTACGCTGACAACCTGGATTCGTGCATCGCGATCCGGACGATAGTTTTGCGGAATGGAGAAGCGCTGGTTCAGGCCGGCGCGGGGATCGTTGCTGATTCGATTCCGGAGCATGAGTATGCGGAGACGGTGAACAAGGCGCGCGCGATGTTTCGTGCGATTGAAATGGCGGAACGCGGATTGTAACGGATCGATTAAGGCAGGATTTACACGGATATGATGAATAGGATGGCACTTGTGGTGGTGAGTTTAGTGTTGGTGGCGACGGCTGTGAGGGCGCAGTCGAATGCGCCGGTCGAGCCGAAGAAAGCGAATGCCAGGGCGACGATTGAGGCGCCGCCCGCTGCTGAGCCGTTTGATGGGGCGTCGCTTGAAAAGCTGGCTGGACAGTGTGTGACGCTGGAGACGGAGGTGGGCGCGATTGAGATAGCGATGATGCCTGAGAATGCGCCCGAGGCAGTCAGGAATTTTCTCAATCTTTCGGCTACGGGCGCGTTTGATACGACGACGTTCAGTCGCGTTGTGAAAGGGTTTGTAATTCAGGGTGGGAACCTTCAGACGAGCGAGAAGTGGGGCGTCGAGCTCGCTAAGCGAATGACGCGCCGGCTTCCTGATGAGCCGGGGTTGGTGAAACACGTGCGCGGGATTGTTTCGATGGCGCGTACTGAAGAAGCCAACAGCGCCACAACTCATTTCTTTATCCTGGTCGGTCCTGGACCACATCTCGACAGCAAGTTCGCAGCATTCGGTACGGTGACCAAAGGAATGGAGGTAGTA
>DASVGE010000198.1:0-13178 GCA_036379695.1 Pyrinomonadaceae bacterium
CGGGAGACTCCACGGGACAAGCCCGTGGCATCTGGGAATCTTTTGGGTGGATCTTTGGTAGCTGCGATCGGGAGACTCCACGGGACAAGCCCGTGGCATCTGGGACTCTTTTGGGTGGATCTTTGGTAGCTGCGAGCGGGAGACTCCACGGGACAAGCCCGTGGCATCTGGGAATTTTTTGGGTGGAGCTTTGGTAGCTGCGAGCGGGAGACTCCACGGGACAAGCCCGTGGCATCTTTTCCAAACTTTGTGCCTTTGTGGTTAACTTTCGCCGTGAACCCTGTAGCTGCAATTCTCCTCGCCGCCGGACAGTCACGCCGCATGGGAGCGTTCAAGCCACTGCTTCCTTTCGGAGACAAAACCGTGATCGAATGCTGCATCGATTACCTTCAAGAGGGCGGGGTGGATACGATCGTCGTCGTGTTGGGACATCGCGCGGATGAAATTCGCAAGAGGCTGGCAGGACGTCCGGTAAGCTTCGCGGTCAATCCCGATCCGGCTAGCGAAATGGGGGCTTCAATTGCTGCAGGAGTGCGCGAACTCCCGCAGTCGTGCAAAGCAACTCTGATTGCTCTCTGCGACCATCCTGCGGTTCCCCCGACAGTCGTATCCCGGCTTATCGAGACCTGGAAAACCGGCGCTCGTCTCATCATCCCAACCTGGGAAAACCACGGAGGCCACCCCGTTCTCATCGATCTCAGCTTCAAGTCTGAGTTGCTCACTTTGGACTCCCGCGGCGGCTTAAGGGCGCTTTTCCAGACACAAAAAAACGCGGTCGAAAGGCTGCCAGTCGACTCGCCTTACATTGCTCGCGACATGGATACGTGGGATGATTACCACACCCTGCACAAGGAAGTTACGGGCAAACCAGCGCCCGAACGTCATACCAACTAAACCCCGGATGCATTCATCTAATGCACCAAGTCGAGCGCCACAGACGCGTTCGGCGAAGGAGAAAGATGGTTCAAAACAACCGAAAACGAGTTCTGGCCGTGTTGATGACCCTGCTGGTGAGCTGCGCAGCTTTCGCGCAGAACCCAACCCGCGTGGACTTTTCATTGCGGTCAGTCGACGGGCAGACAGTTACATCCGACAGTCTTCGTGGCGAGGTCGTGGTGCTGGCATTCGGCGCCTCCTGGCTGCCGTTGTCGAAAACTCAATTGCAGGGGGTGAGAAAGCTTGCCGACGAGTACAGCAATCGCGGCGTGGTAGTTTACTGGGTCAGCACTGAGTCTGACGATCCCAAATCGAAGAATTACGCGAGTGACGAACAACTGCGAGCCTTCGCGCAAAAATACGGCTTGAAAGTGACTGTACTGCGCGATCCGAATGGTGTGATTTCGAAGAAGTTTGGCGTGGACCAGCTTCCCTCAATCGTGATTCTCGACAAACAGGGGAACATCGCCGGTGGTCCAATCGGCGGACTCGATCCCAACGGAAACCTCGCCGACCAACTAGCTTCCCGACTCGATAAGCTGCTGTAACACGATCACTATAGGTCTTCCAAGAGCCGCCGCGTTGGCGGCTCTTTTGTTTGTCCTATTTACTAATCACCTTGCAGCAATTAACCTGTCTTCCATATGGCATTCGAGCTGATCAATCCCGACTCTCTCGGCGCGCCGAAGGGTTATTCAAACGGTGTGCTTGCAGACGCAGGCGGCAAGCTGCTTTTTATCGCCGGCCAAATCGCCTGGAATAAAAATCAGATGATCGTTAGCGGCGACTTCGTCGAGCAATTCGATCAGGCGCTGGCAAACGTCATCGCAGTGGTGAACGCCGCCGGAGGTGAACCCGCCAATGTCGCGCGGCTCGTGATCTACGTGACTAACAAGATGGAATATCTCGAACGCAGCAGAGAAGTTGGTGAACGTTACCGAAAGCACATGGGAAAACATTATCCGGCAATGGCCCTGGTCCAGGTCGCAGGGCTCGTCGACACCGCAGCGAAAGTTGAAATCGAAGGGATGGCGGTACTACCGGCATGAACCAACCAACATCCTTTCTTTACGAGCAAGACGAGCACGGGATCGCCACGATCACACTGAACCGTCCTGAACGTCTGAACGCGCTGACGTTTGAAGTCTATCGTGAGTTGACTGACACATTCGCTGCGTTGCGTGACCAGCGTGACGTACGCGTCGTCGTACTAACAGGCGCCGGCAGAGCGTTCTGCTCCGGCGGAGACGTACACGACATCATCGGCGAGTTGTTCAGCCGCAACATGGAAGGACTGCTCGAGTTCACGCGCATGACGTGTGAACTCATCCAGAACATTCGTGCACTGCCAAAACCCGTCATCGCAAGTCTCAACGGCACGACTGCCGGCGCAGGCGCCTGCATCGCTCTCGCTTCAGACATTCGCATCGCAAGCGAAGACGCCAAGATCGCGTTTCTGTTTGTGAAGGTGGGATTGGCAGGAACTGACATGGCCGCGTCGTACCTGCTGCCGCGCGTCGTGGGACTCGCCAAAGCAACCGAGATGCTCTTCACGGGAGATTTCGTCAGCGCCACCGAAGCCGAACGTATCGGTCTCTACAATCGCGTCGTGCCCGCGGCAGAACTTGCAACTACAACCCACGACTTCGCCAAACGACTCGCTCTTGGTCCAGCCTTCGCACTCGGCAAGACTAAGGAGATGCTCAATCGCGAGTTCGACATGGATCTGCAGGCAGCGCTCGAGAGTGAAGCCCAGGCACAGGCGATCTGCATGCAGCATCCGGATTATCGCGAGGCATACGAAGCGTTTGTAGCAAAGCGAGCAGCAAAGTTTCAGTGACGACGATGGATTCCCTAATCTCGCAACTTCCCTTCTTCACTCCCGAACACCGCAATCTCGCGCAAACTGTCGCGCAGTTTGTCGCAGAGGAGATCGAACCGCGTGCGTCAATCGAAGACGATGTCGAAGGACTTGCAAGAGACTTCGTAGCGCTGTTGGCCCAAAACGGCCTTCTGAAATATGCAGTCGCCGAGTCGAAGCTCGACGTCCGTTCTCTATGTTTGATACGGGAAGGGCTTTCCTACTCTTCGTCGCTCGCCGATCTCGCCTTTGTCATGCAGGGTCTCGGAACTTTCGCCATCGCGCGCGCAGCACCCGATCACGTGCGCGATTTCTGGCTCTCACGCGCGACCGGCGGAAAGGCGATCGCTGCCTTCGCGTTGACTGAGCCAAACGCGGGCTCTGACGTCGCAGCAATTCAGACGACAGCGCGTCGCGACGGCGAGTCGTACGTGATCGATGGTCGCAAGCGTTTCATTTCAAACGCCGGCATCGCCGACTTCTACACCGTCTTCGCTAAAACCGGAACGCGTGAAGATGGTCGTCCCATCATTTCTGCGTTTGTTGTTGGTTCAAAGATGCAGGGCTTTCGTGTTGTCGAACGTACTCCGATGATCGCGCCTCATCCGATTGGCGAGATCGCCTTCGATCAGTGTCGCGTACCTGCGGAAGACATGGTGGGAAACGAAGGCGACGGTTTCAAACTCGCGATGGAAACGCTGGACACCTTCCGTGCCAGCGTGGGAGCGGCGGCTTGTGGCATGGCTCGCCGGGCGCTAGACGCATCGCTTCGCTATTCATCCAATCGCAAACAGTTCGGACGTCTCTTGTGTGAACATCAACTGGTCCAGGCCAAACTGGCGGATATGATCACCGAGCTCGACGCTGCCCGCCTGCTCGTCTATCGCGCCGCTTACGCGCGAGACACCGAGACCGGCAGATTCACTCGCGAAGCAAGCGAAGCCAAGTTGTTTGCCACAGAAGCTGCTGGCAGAATCATCGACAGCGCTGTCCAGATTCACGGCGGCGCCGGCCTGGTGAGTGGAACGGTCGTCGAGCGTTTGTATCGCGACGTGCGCGCCTTACGCATCTACGAGGGCACCTCCGAAATCCAGAAGCTCGTCATCGCCGGTCAACTCTTGAAGGGGCAAAGTTAGATGAAGCCACTTTCTCCAGATACAACTCCTGACGCGCAACGCAAACAGTACGAATTGATGGGAAGGCTGTCACCAGAACAGAAACTTTCAATGGCCTTTGCTCTTACCGATGCTATGCGTCAACTCGTCCTCGCCGATCTGCACCATCGTTTCCCCAACGCCGATAAAGAGGAGATCAGACGCCGGTTTATCGCTCGTGTCCTGCCCCGCGAGACCGTGATTCGAGCCTACGGCTTCGATCCAAAGGAGGAAGGTTTCTAGACCTTAATGGAACTTCCAGTATCAGTTTTATCCCGTGTAACAGCTACTTTGGAAAATGAGGGCATCCGCTATGTCTTAGTTGGCTCTTTCGCTAGTTCAATACACGGGATGTATCGTTCAACGGCTGACATCGACATTCTTGCTGAAATTAAATTAGAACAGGTCCGCCCTCTGTTTGAGGCACTACGAGATAGTTTCTATCTGGATGAGCCCACGATGCGTAACGCGGTTACTCAAGGAGGTTCATTTAACGCTATCCACTTTGAGTCAGTTTTTAAGGTGGATTTTTTTACGTCGAGGTCTGATGAGTTTACTGTTGCACAGTTAGATCGCGGGGAGTTAAGAAGAATTTCGCCTGAGAGCCCTGAATCAGTGTACGTTGCAACTGTCGAAGACACTATCCTTGCGAAGCTCAGGTGGTACCGTGCCGGACAGGAGACTTCGAGCACTCAATGGACGGACGTCATAGGGATGATCAGAACGCCTCGCACCAACTTAGATCTTCAATATTTACATACTTGGTCAAATAGGCTTGGTTTGACGGATCTTCTGCAAAAAGCCCTTGATGAGGCTCGAGAAGACTGAGATATGAAAATCAACGTCATTGGTGGTGGGCCGGCGGGGCTTTATTTTGCGATTCTGATGAAGCAGGCTGACGCCTCGCATCAGATCAGGATCTGTGAGCGAAATGGGCCGGATGATACGTTCGGTTGGGGAGTGGTGTTCTCCGGGAAGACGCTCGCCAATCTCCGCGCGGCTGATGACGTCTCGCACGCTGAGATAACGAAACAGTTTGCGGCGTGGGACAACGTCGATGTTGTTCATCGAAGCGAAAAGGTTTCGATTCATGGCAACAGCTTTTCCGGAATCGCAAGACTTCAGTTGCTCAAGATCCTGCAACGACGCGCCGAGGAATTGGGTGTCGAGATCGAGTTTCACAAAGAGATTCACAACATCGAGGAGTTGCGAAGTGACTGCGATTTGCTGCTGGCCGCTGACGGCGTGAACAGCACAGTGCGGCTGAACTACGTCGAACAACTACAGCCTGAACTCGACCTCCGCACTAATCGATATATCTGGTACGGAACCGATCAGCTGTTTCACGGGCTCACGCTTACTTTTCGTGAAAACAGTGCGGGAGTGTTCGCTGCTCACTCGTACAAGTTCAATCCGACTACCAGCACGTTCATCGTCGAATGCGATCCCGAAACGTGGGACAAAGCCGGATTTGAGCTTATGAGCGACGAAGACACACGCGCGTATGTGGGCGAGGTCTTCGCCGAAGATCTCCAGGAGCACAAGCTACTTTCAAACAATTCGAAGTGGATCAACTTCCTGCTCGTAAAGAATAAGAATTGGTTCTTCGAAAACGTGGTGCTGATAGGCGACGCCTTACACACCGCCCACTTCTCGATCGGCTCAGGCACGAAGCTGGCTATGGAAGACGCGATCGCGCTCGCTGAATCATTTCAGCAAAACACGACTGTCCATGAGGCACTAACGCATTTTACGGAGACGCGAAGACCGGTAATTCTTGACTACCAGGCAGCGGCGTTTGAAAGCATGTTGTGGTTTGAGAACGCCGCGCAGTATATGCACCTGAGTCCGCTGAAACTGGCGTTTTCACTGATGACGCGAAGCGGGCGTGTGAGTTACGAAGATCTGAAACGCCGAGATCCGGCTTTCATCCGTGCTTACGAATCCGCGTTAATCCGTGGCTAGCCAACGCGGCGGTTCCAGGCGTCTCCTTCCATCATCGACAGTCGCAATCCCCGGCTCATCCAGTTCAACACGATCCCACAACTTGCACGTCACCGGTCGATGCGCCTGGTCCAAAGCCTCACAATAATTCGTGTAAGTACAGCGTCGCACTTCATCACCACGCCCGAGTTTCACCTTGATAAACCAATCCGGATCCGCGAGCGCCTGGCGCGCCATGCCGACAATGTCAGCCTGCCCCTTGCGCAGGATCTCTTCAGCTTCTTCGAACGTCGATATGCCCCCAGCCGCAACTACCGGTGTGTTAAAGCCGGCTTCGTTGACAGCCGCCTTGATTGCAGCAACGAGCGGCACACTCCGTCCAAATGGTCCAACAGCGTCAGACAAAACAGTCGGCATGCACTCATAACCGCTTTGTCCCGTGTACGGATAAATAGCCTGGCCCACCTTCGGCTCCTGCGCATCTTCAAACTTGCCGCCCTTCGACAGCGACAAAAAATCAAACCCCGCCGCCGCAAACTGTTTCGCGTAATAGATCGCATCTTCAACTCGACTGCCGCCCGCAATCACTTCATCCGCCAGAAACCGCACCCCGACAACGTAATCCTTGCCGACACGATCGCGCACCTCGCGATAAACCTCTAACGGCAAGCGGACGCGGTTCTCACGCGACCCTCCATAACCATCCGACCGATCATTCTGCGCGCTCAAAAACCCCGCCATCGTGTAAGCATGCGCGTAATGCAACTCGACCCCATCAAACCCGGCCACACGCGCACGTTCCGCCGCCGCCGCAAAAATCCCCGGCAGCTCACGCGGCAACTCACGAATGTGCTTCAAGTGCATGTCCGTGACGCGCTCTCGATATCCAAACCGCAGCGCTTCCAGTTCACGTGGCCGCAGCACAGCATCGACAACCTCATCACTCGCGTTCAGCAAAAACTCACGCACTCGATCATCCGCAGCCTCGGACCAACCGGACCAGCCGGTTATTTCCACCAGCGCACGCCGGTGCTGCTCGTCAACCTGCAAAAACCGTTGAAAGTACTTCGTCTTCTCCGGCCGACGCTTCATGGAAAGAAAATCGATGATCTGAATAAACAGTAACGTCTGTCCTTCACTCGCTTCCTTCACCACGTCGACAAGCTGACGCAGACCCGGAATAAATCGATCGTCGCCAATGCGAAGCAACGGCCCACTCGGAATATCGCGCACGCCGGTAGCTTCGACCACGAGCACCGCCGGTCGTCCTTCCGCGAAGCGCCGGTACCAATCGAGGTTTTGTTGCGTGACGAAGCCGTCCTCCGTCGCGCGCCAGGGCACCATCGCCGGCACCCACGTGCGGCTACGAGCCTCGAGCTTGCCGATCGCGATCCGGCTGTAGAGTCGGGATTGCGCGGCTTCCTCAGCGGTGGGCCAGCGAGTTTCGGGTATCTTGTGTTTGATTGGATTCGCGAACTTCCACATTGTTCTTACACAGATTACACGGATTACACGGATATGCGTAATCTGTTACAGTAACCGCAGGTAGGAGGACCCTGATTGACTGACGATTTATTAAACTGGCGCAGTGAATTTCCCATTCTCGACAAGGCTGTTTACCTGATTTCGCACAGTCTTGGAGCGATGCCCAGGGCCACTCACGAGCGGCTCCAGGAGTACGCCGACATCTGGGCAAGCCGCGGCGTGCGCGCCTGGGCTGAAGGCTGGTGGGACATGCCCGTGACGGTTGGTAACGAAGTCGCACGCATCATCGGCGCCGATCCGGGCACCGTGGTCATGCACCAGAACGTCTCCATCTGCCAATCGCTGGTGCTCTCGTGTCTGAATCCCACGCCACAGCGAAACAAGATCGTCTATTCGGAGCTCAACTTCCCTTCGGTGATGTACGTTTACGAAGCTCACGCACGTGATGGGAGCCTTCGCATCGAAGTCGTGAAATCGGAAGACGGCATGACCGTGCCACTCGAACGCATGCTTGCCGCGATCGACGAGACGACGCTGCTCGTTCCTTTCTCGCACGTTCTCTTCAAGAGCGCGTTTTTGCAGGACGCAAAAGCAATCATCGACAGAGCACACGAAGTCGGAGCGATGGTCGTGCTCGACACTTACCAGTCCGCGGGCACCGTTCCTTTCAGCGTAAAAGAACTGAATGCTGACTTCGCCACGGGTGGTTCAGTGAAGTGGCTCTGCGGTGGTCCAGGCGCCGGTTATCTTTACGTCAGGCCCGACTTGCAAGCCACACTCGAGCCCAAGACCACCGGCTGGATGGCCCACGAGCAACCGTTCGCGTTCGACACCGCGCTGCGCTACGCACCCAACATCACGAGATTTCTACACGGCTCGCCCGCGATTCCCGCACTCTACGCCGCCATCTCAGGCTACCAGATCATCAACGAGATCGGCGTGGATCGAATTCGCGAGAAGAGCAAGCGCCAGACGGAATATCTGATCAATCTCGCGGAAGAAGCCGGATTTACAGTCACCAGTCCGAAGGATGCCCGCCGGCGTGCCGGCACAATCACCGTGGCCCACGAATATGCGGCGGCCATCACGAAAGAACTGATTCATCGCGAGTTTATCGTCGACTTCAGGCCCGGCGCCGGAATTCGCATCTCGCCACATTTCTACACAACTGACAACGAATTGGAACTCGTGATCGCGGAAATGAAGAAGATCGGTGAGTCCGAGAGTTATCGAGCACACGAAACCGCGGGAGCTGCATTTTAGATGGCCAGGATTGCCGACACCAACCCTCCTCTTTCCTACAACAAGTATCTTCGTGTTCAGGATCTGATTAACCTTCAGGATTGCCTGTCAACGCCCGCGCATCACGATGAACTTTTGTTCATCACGGTCCATCAGGCTTACGAGCTATGGTTCAAACAGATCCTGCACGAGCTTGATGCAGCCATTCAGCTCCTCGAAGAAGATCGCCTTCCCGCAGCCACGCGCGCAGTGAAGCGCGTCGTCGAGATCGAAAAACTGCTCGTCAACCAGATTCATATTCTCGAAAGCATGACGCCGATCAGTTTCCTGGCGTTTCGCGATCAGCTCAATCCCGCCAGTGGTTTTCAGTCAATGCAATTTCGCGAGATTGAGTTCTCGTCCGGGTTAAAAGACAAACGCATCCTCGGAGAATTCTCGAGCGATGAGTTCGCCTTTGACCGCCTGGAGGCACGCATGTCGCGCCCTACGCTCGCAGACTGTTTCTATCGCGTGCTGCAACGTCGCGGCCTGACAGCACCGCTTACTTCTACGGACGCCGATACTGATCAGCAGAAAAAAGCTTACGAAGAACGCACGCGCGCCGTGCTCGAAGTGCTGACTCACTTCGAAGAGCGTTACGAAGAGTTTCAACTCACCGAAGCGCTGCTCGAACACGATGAATATTTCTCGCTCTGGCGCTCGCATCACATCAAGATGGTCGAGCGCATGGTGGGCGCTAAACGCGGCACCGGCGGCTCGGAAGGAATCGGTTATCTTAAAACTACGCTCGACAAAAAATTCTTTCCCGAAATTTGGGAAGCACGCACCTATCTCGACATCACTCACGGCGAGGGTGGCTGCCCATTTGCACACTGACGATGGAAAGAGATCGAAGATCGGCGCCACGCGCAAGGGTCAAGTTACCGGCCCGTTGGGAAGGCGTACTTTCACGCGAGAACGCCACTATTACTGATCTGAGCCGCAATGGTTGCTTCGTGCTTACGGGTGGCAACGTTGAGGTTAAAGAACTCGTCTGGCTGGAAATTAAGCTTACCGATCAACAGACGGTTAACTTCTGGGCCGAAGTTGTAAACGAAGCTACGGAAATCGGTTTTGCAGTGAAGTTCAATTCCAGCAGCCTTGAAGATGAAGCGGCGCTGGCAAAGTTTTTGGAAGGAATATTTCAAGGCCAAAAGAACGGCTGAAGAACGTGTATCCCTCATTTCCAGAACGGTTCAACATGGCCGACTACTTCCTCTATCACAATCTGGAGGAAGGCCGGGAGAATAAGGTCTGCCTGTATTTCGAAGATCGACAGTGGAAGTATGGAGAAGTCGCGCGGCTGTCGAATCAAACCGGGAACGCGTTACGCGAGGCCGGAGCAAACATCGAGGACCGCGTGCTGATGGTCCTGCCTGACTGTCCGGAGTTTGTTTGGACGTGGTTTGGAGCGGCGCGCATCGGATCGGTGATCACGATGGTCAATCCGTTGTTGCCGGTTGCGGATTACGAATATTACCTCGACTACACGCGCGCGAAAGTTGCAGTTGTACACCAGTCAGTGTGGCAGGTATTTGCTGAGGCCGCGGCGAGTGCGCGCTACTTGCGGAGCGTGTTGGTTGTAGGTGAATCAGAACTGCCGCAAAGCGATAAGTTGCGGTGGGCTTCATTCAACGACACCGTGAACGGTGCTTCCGACGAGTGTTTACCAGCGGATACGCGCCGCGACGACATCGCGATCTGGTTGTTCACCTCCGGCTCGACGGGCCATCCGAAAGGCGCGGTCCACCTGCAACACGACTTGCCGTTTAATACCGAGGTCTTCGCAAAAGCGACGATGGGTGTGAACGCCGACGATCTCACCGTTTCTGTGCCCAAGCTCTTCTTCGGTTACGCGACCGGCACCAATCTGCTCTTTCCGTTTGCGGTCGGCGGAGCCACGGCTCTCTTCGCTGAACGATCGACTGCGGAAAAGTTGTTTGAAGTGATCAAGCGTTACCGGCCAACGATCCTCACGACTGTGCCTACCATGATCAATTCGATGCTGAACGTGCCTGGAGCAACAGCGGAGGACGTTTCCAGTCTGCGATTCTGTTACTCAGCGGGCGAGGCGCTGCCGAAGGAGCTTTACGAGCGTTGGATGAACGCGTTTGGCGTAGACATCTGCGACGGCATCGGCTCCGCTGAGATGTTTCATATCTACATCACGAATCGACCCGGCGACATCAAGCCGGGCAGTCTTGGCCGCATCGTTGATGGTTACGAGGCACGGATTGTCGATGCTGATAGCAAAGAAGTTCCGACGGGCGAGATGGGGACGCTGAAGATCAAAGGCGACTCGGCAGCGTTGTGCTACTGGAACGCGCACGAGAAATCGAAAGAGACGTTTGCGGGCGATTGGTGTACGACGGGTGACCAGTTTCACGTCGACGAGAATGGTTATTACTGGTATCACGGTCGCACTGACGACATGCTGAAAGTTTCAGGCGTGTTCGTCGCACCGGCGGAGATCGAGAACTGCCTGTTGCAGCACGAGGCGGTGCTGGAATGCGCGGTCGTGGGCCATGAATCCGATGGCCTGGTGAAACCGAAAGCGTTCGTTGTACTCCGCGAAGGCTATTTCCGCGGCGACCAACTCGCCGAAGAGATCAAACAGTTCGTGAAAGATAGCATCGCAATCTACAAATACCCACGCTGGGTCGAGTTCGTCGACTCCCTTCCCAAAAACGATCGCGGCAAGATCGATCGCAAAAAGCTTAAAACCTAGCCACAAAAAGGCACAAAAAGCTCAAAAGAAGAATACAACCGTGACGAAGCTAAGAATAGACAAGTCACGAAGCTAAGAATTGAACAGGTCAGGAAGAATAGAACAAGTCAGGAATCTATGAATAGAACAAGTCACGAATCTAAGAATTGAACAAGTCAGGAATCTATGAATAGAACAAGTCAGGAATCTATGAATAGAACAAGTCAGGAAGAGGGGCTTGCCCCCGCTGTTGAATTCCTTGAGCGGCGGGGGCAAGCCCCTCTTCCTGACTTGTTCTATTCCTACTTGTTCTATTCCTACTGGTTCGCTCCAATTAACTCATTTTGAGCTTTTTGTGCCTTTTTGTGGCTAACGTCTTCGTTCGAGATCGTAGTCTCGGAGGCGTCGATAGAGTGTAGAAGGAGAGATGCCGAGGATCTCGGCGGTCTTGCCACGGTGCCAACCGGTCTGTTCGAGCGCGGCGAGGATCTGTTGGCGCTCGACTTCTCTGAGCGATCCGGGCGCTGATGGAGCTGCTGCAACAGGAGCCGCAGCCTCACCAGGCGCGGCCGGCGCAACGCCCGCCGGCACTGGCGCAGCAACCACAGGCCGCGTCACTTCGGGCGGCAGCTCTGAAAGCGTGATCCGCCCATTGTTCGAAAGAATCACTGCACGTTCCAAACAATTCTTCAACTGCCTCACATTGCCCGGCCAGTGATACGCACGTAACGCGGCAAACGCCTCTTCATTGAGTTCCGGCGGATGTGTGCCTGCCACCTGCTTCAGCAGGTAACGCGCAAGCGGCTCGATATCTTCCGGTCGCTCTCGTAGCGGCGCGAGACTGATCTGAAAACCATTGATCCTGTAAAGCAGGTCCGATCTGAACACGCCATCGTTAACCACCGTATCGAGATTTCGATTCGTCGCAGCAACAATGCGCACGTTCACTTCAACCTTCCGCACGCCACCAACTCTGAAAAACGTGCGCGTCTCAATCGCACGCAATAGCTTCGCCTGCAACTGCGCCGGCAACTCCGTAACCTCGTCGAGGAAAAGCGTTCCACCGTCAGCGAGTTCGATCAACCCGAGCTTCCTGCCCTTAGCTCCCGAGAACGCTCCCGCCTCGTAACCAAACAACTCCGACTCGAGCAACGACTCCTGAAACGCAGCACAGTTCAGATCGACAAACGACGCTTCTGCACGATTTGAAAGCCGGTGAATCGCATGGGCCACCAGCTCTTTCCCGGTGCCCGATTCTCCCGTGATCAGCACCGACGCTTCCGACGGCGCCACACGTTCGATCAAACGTATCGCTTCCTTCATCAGCTCCGACACGGAAACGATCTCCGGCAGCGCCGACTGTCTTGCTAGTTGCTCGCGCAGACGCACGTTGTCCACGCGCAGCTTCCGCTTGTCCGCAGCCTGCTTCACGCGCACGTCGAGCTCTGTAATGCTGTAAGGCTTCGTGAGGTAATCGTAAGCGCCGAGCTTCATCGCCTCGACCGCAGTCTCAACGGTGGCCTGGCCCGTCAACATGATCACTTCAGGCGGATTGGGCCGTTGATACACGCGCCGCAACAGTTCCATGCCATCCATCCGGGGCATGTTGATATCACACAACAGCACGTCGACATTGCTCTCTTCGAGTTTACGCAGCGCGGCTTCACCGTCAGGCGCCGCCTGCACGCGATAGCCCAGCCGTTCCAATTCCTTTTGCAGGACCAGCCTCAGGTTGGCCTCATCTTCTGCGATCAGAATTCGTGCCTGCTGCTGTTGCTCGCTCAAACTGTCTGTTCCTCGCTTAGCTTGA
>DASVGE010000199.1:0-16426 GCA_036379695.1 Pyrinomonadaceae bacterium
GACCAATAATCTGTCAAATCGGATTTCCGAGTTTCTGAAAGACGGCAAAGTGGATCAGGAGGAGATGCCGGCATATTCCGAACTCACGCGCCGGCTGGGATTCGAATACAACGGTATGGTCCTGCACGAATACTATTTCGGCAACATGAAACGGGACGGTTCGGGTGATCCGGAGAAGAACTCTGCTTTCTTTCGGGCGTCAGAAGCGAGCTTCGGCAGCTACGACATCTGGAAGGCGGATTTTGTTGGCATCGGCAAGATGCGCGGCGTTGGTTGGGCCATCTGTTACGAGAATCCGGCCAACGGACGGCTCTCAAATCATTGGATCTCGCTTCATGAGACGGGTAACGTGGCGGGATTCAATCCAGTACTGGTGATGGACGTGTGGGAGCATGCCTTCCTGCTCGACTACAAACCGGCGGAGCGGCCTAAATACATTGAGGCATTCTTCTCCAACATAGCCTGGAATGTTTGTGACGAGCGCCTGAAACGCGGATCAGCTGCGCGTTCAGCCAGCACTCGTGAACTTGGTTGAAGAGTGATTTAGCCTCTCCCGAGAATATCAAATCGAGATCAGAGTTTCAGAAATGCAAGACACAACACGCACAAACGGACGCGATGATAACAGTGTATGGAAAGGCCTCGCAGCAGGTCTCATCGGGGGCCTGGTAGCATCGTGGACCATGAACCGATTTCAGGACGTATGGAGCACAGTCGCCAAGGGCTTTGAGACTCGGCAGGGCAACCAGGAAACATCTGGCACTCAAGAGTTGGAGTTCGGTTCGAAGCCAGATGTTCCGGATGACACTACTATGAAAGCGGCATCCGCAGTTTCAGAGGGAGTGTTTGGTCATAAGTTGACGCAAAGTGAAAAGAAGATCGCAGGCACCGCAGTACACTACGTTCTCGGCACGGGTGTAGGTGGGCTATATGGCGCAGCGGCGGAAATGTCGCCCAACGTTACCGCGGGGGCCGGCATGCCTTTTGGCGCGGTCTTCTGGTTAGTAGTGGACGAGGGCGCAGTGCCGTTGCTCGGTCTCTCAGAAGGACCAATGGCATATCCGCTCTCCGTTCACGCTTACGCTCTGTCATCACATTTCGTTTATGGACTTACAGCGGAGGTCGTGCGTCGCGCGGTTCGCGGAGTACTGTAAGGTGGTTGTCAGCATGGCGGATTCCGAACAGAAGGTTGCGATAGAGTCGAGGCCACGGCCGTTTTCAGAGCCTGAACTCGAAGAGCTTCAGCGTCTTACGTTTGATTATTTTCTGAGGGAGACAAATCCTGAGAACGGCCTGGTGCCGGACAGCACACGGCAGGGCGCACCGTGCAGTATCGCTCCAACCGGATTTGCCCTGGCTGCTTATCCTGTCGGTGTCGAGCGTGGTTTCATTACGCGCGACGACGCTATTAGCCGAACGCTGACGTCACTGCGTTTCTTCTGGAATAGCCCGCAGGGTCCCGAACCCGATGCTACAGGCTATAAGGGTTTCTACTATCACTTTCTCGACATGAAGACGGGCCGCCGTACGTTTGATTGCGAACTCTCGACAATCGATTCGACCTTCGTAATTGCGGGTGCATTGACTGCTGCCGAGTATTTCAACGGCGATACTGAAAACGAACGAGAAATCCGACAACTTGCCACCGCTCTGTATCGACGCGCGGACTGGCAGTGGGCGCAAAATGGTGGAGACACGGTAACGCACGGTTGGACGCCCGAACATGGGTTCTTAAAGTATCGTTGGGACGGCTATAACGAAGCGCTAATTCTTTACGTTCTCGGTCTTGCGTCGCCAACGCACCCTTTACCAAAAGAAAGCTACCAGGCTTGGACCAGGACCTATGAATGGAGAAGTCTTTATGGATACGACTTCGTCTACGCTGGTCCGCTCTTCATCCACCAGCTTTCGCACATGTGGATCGATTTTCGCTCCATTCAGGACGACTACATGTGGCAGAGAGGGATCGATTATTTCGAAAACAGCCGTCGCGCGACTTACGCTCAGCAACAGTACGCTATTGAGAACCCCAGAGGCTTCAAAGGCTATAGCGAATTCATTTGGGGTCTCACTGCGAGCGATGGTCCTGGACCAGCCGTTGAAAAGATCGCAGGCAAGGAGCGCCAATTCTATGACTACATAAACCGCGGTATTCCGGACGGACCGGATGACGGTACCTTGGCTCCATGGGCCGTGATTGCTTCGCTTCCGTTCGCTCCTGAAATTGTCTTGCCCTCGATGCGTTACTTTGATCAGAACTTTCCTGAGATGACCAGCAAGTATGGATTCAAGTGCAGTTTCAACCCGACATTTTCTGGAACTTCGAGCAAAGGATGGATTTCAAAGGGCTACTACGGTCTGGATCAGGGTCCAATAGTTTTGATGATTGAGAACTATCGATCAGAGTTCATCTGGCGGTTGATGCGATGCTGTCCTTACATTGACAGCGGGCTTCGCCGCGCAGGGTTTTCGGGCGGTTGGCTTCGCGACGATCCTCAAATCGACTCCTCAGGACTCGTCGAAGCGGAAGAACTCCAATTGAGGTAATAAGAGTGGCAACTGAAACAAAGAGAGCGAAGTTAAGCACCGGAGATCTCATCCCGAATTTCCGCTTATCCGCAGTTAATCGCAAGGGAACAATTGGTCCATGGGACTACAAGCAACATCGGAATCTAGTGCTCATATTCTTTCGAACCGCTGAATGTCTGAAGTGCAAACAGTTGCTGCGAGAGATCTCAGAACACTACGGCCAGTACCAGGAGAAGGAAGCTGAAGTGCTTGCGATTTCGACTGATGAAATAGATCGTTTGCGTCAGCTGACGCAAGATCTGGCGCTGCCGTTCCCGCTACTTTCGGATAGTGACAGAACGGTAACAAACCTTTACCTCAAGCATATGGAAGAGGGTGAGGATAGGGCACCCTTCGAGGCAGCGATTTTTGTCGCAGATCGGTGGGGCGCAATCTTTAACGCAACAAGCATTGAAAAGGCTCAGGACCTGCCGGCCGAAGCCGAGATTCGCGACTGGCTGGAGTTTATCGAGCTACAGTGCGAGGAGTGTTTCCCCTCTGAGTGGCCGCTGAGAGAAGATGATCGTGTAATTCTCGCGCCGAAGCACTGAGCCACAGGTCGTCAACTCACCTGCGATGTGTTCGGCCGCTTCTTCACGACGACGCGGTCCAACATTTCCACCTAAACTCGTTAATACGCAAGATGCGAACTGGTTGAAAAGGTGTGACTTCAACGCAATCAAGTGGAAACACCCGCGCGAGCAGGTGTTACCACCGTAGTCTACTGCCAGGAATGTCAATACGCTCAATCACTCGCGAAGGGGAAAAAGGGTGAACGCGATTTCAGGATTTAGCAAGGAAAACAATTTCTTATGTCTGTCGTCCCATTCTCACGAGTTGATGACCACGGCAAAGCCGTTCAGACTCGGCTTCGCGCAAACACTACACAGACTCAATTCACACCCGATCCGAGTCGCGACAACGGTTTTGGTAGCCACTCTCATCACCGTCAGCGAGTTCAGTTGTTTTCAGGTTTATCTGAAGTCGAGATGAAAACAATTAGTGCGGCCGCACGCAGCCTTCGTAAAGAGCGTGGAGAGTTTGTTTACATGCCAGGCGACAGGGCCAACTCTGTTTATTTCCTGAAGAAGGGAAGAATCAAACTGTCAGTGCTGTCGGATTCGGGTAAAGAGATCGCTATCGACATCATTCAAGCCGGCGAGATGTTTGGTGAGTTCGCCCTCATTGATGAGTCAGAGCGCAGCAATCTGACCCAAGCGCTCGATGACGTGACGATCCTGGTTTTTGACAAACACGATTTCGTGAGTCTCCTCAAAAGTCAATCGAATCTTGCTCTAAACTACATCCGAATGGTTGGTGATCGCCGCCGCAGGATGGAGAAGAAACTCTCGGACATTACTTCCAAAGAGGTTTCGGCACGCGTCTGCGAATTGCTGCACGAGCTTTCGGCGTATGCACTGCCAGCGGGCGGAGGACACCAGTCTTTGATTCAGCTCATGCATCAGGATGTGGCGTCTCTGATCGGGGCCACGCGTCAAACTACCACTTCCATCCTCAACGACCTTATGAGACGTGGGTTTATTGAGCTGGGCCGTGGTTGGATCCGTATCAAGTCGTTAAAGGATCTTCAGAGATACATAAGCACGCTTCTCTTCGTTGGCGTGCAACTGTTTTTGCATTTACGTCGGCTGGCTGACATCCCCTCAATCAATTTTCCGACATAGTACGCCCATTCAGAGAAGAACCTCGTTGAAGGTTAAACGACAATGCCTACGAATGAATAGGCAGAGGCTCGTCGAAGTGTGCCTTTGGTGCGAAGGGGCGGTGCGGCCAAGAGGGCAAGGCCACCGCTAGTCTCTTTCCGCCCTCCGTTGAGCTTTTAATAAGGAGTTAGTTATGTCAGATAGAAAAAATCACAGTACTGATCCCGGGGCAGACGCACCGCGAAAAGGGAGAGGCGTCCAATTGGGGCACTCTAACACGACGCTTATCAAGATTTTCGTATTGGCGATGGGCCTGACCATCGCGCTAGGGTATCTCGCTGAGCGAAGTCGTGCGCAACGCTCAGACAAAAAAAGCCCGGGATTCGACCAGCAGATAAGCGAAAACGCTCAACAGATGATGGAGCAAGGGAAACAGATTTTTCGCTACGACACCTTTGGGGATGAAGCTTATTGGTCAGATAAGCTGAAGCTTCATCATGCCATTCAGGGCAGCAAGTTCGGTGGTGTTGGCCCAGGAGTTAGTCCAACAACTGCATTGGCTGTCGGATTGAAGGTGGACATGGAAGCCTTGCCTCAGTCATTAATCAATGATCTCAAGCAGGGAAAGGTAGACCTCGACGATCCGGCCACTACGCTGGCGCTTATTAAGCTCGACTCCGTGCTCGGAGTGAAAGGAACCTTCAACCCCAACGGTAGCCTGAAAGCCGTCGGTCTCACATGCGCCGTTTGTCACTCGACTGTTGACGACGCTTTTGCACCAGGCATTGGACGCCGTCTCGATGGCTGGTCCAACCAGGACCTGAACGTCGGCGCGATCGTTTCACTTGCTCCGGATCTAAGCGCAATTACCAGCCTGCTGGGGGTCGATGAAGCCACAGTCAAAACCGTTCTTGCCAGTTGGGGACCGGGAAAGTTCGACGCGGAGTTGAACCTTGATGGTAAGGCGTTTCGTCCTGACGGAAAGACCGCCGCGGTAATCATTCCGCCGGCATTCGGACAGGCCGGCGTGAACCTACATACGTGGGGTGGCGGCTGGGGCGGAGTCACTTACTGGAACGCATACGTCGCAAACCTGGAACTGCAAGGGCAGGGAACTTTCTACGATGCGCGTCTGAACGACCCGCTCAAATATCCGGTCGCTGCACGTGCGGGTTTCGGAAACAAACGAAGCGAGAAGGATATGGTGACGGCAAAACTGGGAGCGCTGCAGTTTTATCAATTGGCGATCCCACCGCCGAAACCGCCTGAAGGTAGTTTTGACCGAGCTGCCGCTACTCGTGGAGAAGCGATCTTCAACGGCAAGGCAACTTGTGCGGAGTGTCACGTGCCGCCGCTGTTTACTGAACCTGGATGGAATACGCACAAAGCATCAGAGATCGGTATCGACGATTTTCATGCGAGTCGTGCACCAGACAATTCTTATCGCACCACGCCATTGCGCGGATTGTTCACGCACATGAAACGCGGGTTTTACCACGACGGGCGCTTTGCAACTCTGCTGGATGTCGTCAACCACTATGACAGCTTTAAGACGTTGGATTTGACAGAACAGGAGAAGAAAGACCTAGTCGAATACTTGAAGTCGTTGTAGCTTCTGCACAGTTCCGAGAAAGGCACGTGAGTTCGAAGATTGAAAGGCTGGGTGCGCGGGGACGGCGCTCGTCGTAGTAGCGTACGTCCCCAAACACGCGAGTTGTGGTTGAGAAATTGCGTTGCCACTCATAGTTTCCGCAATATCTCCGTAGAGGGCGATTAATGTTCAGCCTTGCGCGGAGCGCGCACGACCACAACGGAGCAATGCGCGTTCATAGCGACCGCTTCGGAGACGCTCCCCAACAGGAATCGCCTGAAACCTCGGCGTCCATGTGAGCCGACAACAACGAGGTCGGCGGTCCATTGTTGCGCCTCCCGTAAAATAGCCTGTTTCGTATTACCGGAGAGCACGGCCCCCGTCGCTTTCAATCCTGCGGAGGCCAGCACCTGTTCAGCGCTGCTGACAGCCTCCTGAGCCTCTTCCTCGTCTCTCACTTTGGATGATTTGATCGTCCATGGCTCTTCAACGCTTATGATCCGGAACTCGCTGCCTTCAGGCCACGGTCGCGCCGCAACAACGCGCGCCGCCTGCGCCGAGGTCTTGGAACCATCGGTAGCGAGCAGCACTCTCCTGCCGCTATCCAGACTTTGGTCGTGGTCTTCCGCTGCGTCTCGCACAATCTGAACGGTGCAAGGGGCGGTCGCGACGACTGCTCTGGCGACACTGCCGAGCATCCAATGCGCATAGTCCTTGCGGACGTGTGCGCGGACGAAGATCAGATCCGAAGACCATTTCCGCGCAAAAAACGGGATGAGAAAGCGAGCGTCGCCCCTCGTCACCACCACCTCCGCCGGGATGCCGATTTGTTTGAGCCGCTCGACTGATAGGACAGTTATTTGCTCGCCTCGCCTCTCCATTTCTCGCTGCACGGCGAGCTTCCCATAGCCCTCTTCGCGCCATAGTTCCTCCGAGACCTCGGTATCCGCGACGACTGAAAGCACATGCGCTGTCGTACCCTCGGGCCACGGGCGCACGCCGACCGCACGGACGAGTACCTCGGTTGAAATCGCAGAATCAACTGCAATCAGTAGCTTCATAGTTCAATGCCCTCAATGTTCAACAACCCGCCGACTGCTCACGCCGGCAAATGTACCCGCCGATTTATGACAGAGTCTGCTCGTCCTCACAATCGGTGTCTGTTGGTAATATACTCGCCTTGTGGGAAGCGAGGAACAATATCGAGCCGGTTACGCCTAATGATTGTTGTGACGTGAAGTAAGAGGATACACTAGGCAATCGTGACTGAAGGACCACGGTTTGACATGCAGTGTTCTGGTTCGATTGCGGCGCCAACACTTGTGGACTTTTCTAAGATGTTAATACGTGTAACCTTAATTGTAACCTTCATAACTTCGAGTCTCGTAGCGCCGATTCTTCCTTCTGCTCCGCGCGATCAGTCTTACATCTTTACCAATAGAAGCGTTGATTACGTTATCGAGTTTCCATCGTCGAAGTGGCGCGTCCTCCCCTCTTCCGGCATCGTTTCAGCGCGCACGCGCACGGCGTTCATGTACGCGAAGGGAGCCAGGGTAAGGTTACTCGTTCGCAAAAAGTTGGTGGACGCCAGCACCACGCCATCAGATATGGTTCGGCGGCGGCAGACATGGGACCGACACCTAGCCGGCTATGTGTTAATCAAAGAGGAGAGTTTCGCTGGAAGACTGAGCGGCTCTAAATTCGCGTATGAATACACTCGCGGCGGTAAACCAATGACCGCTCTAATCTACTACTTAGAAGCAGACAATCGAACGATCTTCAGTCTTCTCTTCAGGGGACCGCGCAATGGAATAGAGAACCTGCATAATCAAGCAGACTCTATAGCGCGCAGCTTCCGCCTGAAAAGGTCCACTCCCTCCCGAAGCTGACACGCAAAGCGACAACCTAGTAAGCTCTTGGTGGACGTCGCGACCGTCTCCACAAAGGACTGAACTTCATTTCGCGCTTATCTTCTTGCGCGACGCACAATGCACAGAGGTAGTGCGTCTCACCGTTTGGACTCGTGAACTTGATCAGACGGCGTCCTGAGTCGCATCTGCCACAGTGTGGCTTTTCTTCAACATCAAGACGAGGTCTCATTTCTACTGCTGACATATCAGATACTTCCATTTCGCAAGCGGACTACTTCAACCGAACATGACGCGCGTGCCGCTACAGCTGCCGACACACTCCCCAGCAGAAAGCGCTCGATCGGCAATCCCGCACGCCTTAGACCACCAATCGCGGTATCGGCGCGTTCTGAGCCGTCATAAGCAATCAAAAGTTTCATCTTGTTAACCCTTGAGCACAAGAGTGTGATCTTGTGTTTCGCCCTTTACTGAAGTCGCTTCAGCGTACGGTAAATTGTTTTTGCGCTTATTGTGAACCCGACTTCAGTGTTCGGACGTAGCGCGGCCTCTATTTGAGAGTCTCGAAATTGATCCAAAGGATAACCGGCCCTCGCGAACTCGCGACGGATTTTCCTAACCTCACGTCGTCGTCTCCTGGACTCCAGTGTTTGATAGAACTTCTTAAGCAACTTCATCACCTCTTCAACTCATCGTCAGTTTTTAGCTTCCGACTGCACTGGTCGTGTTACTAAAGCCGGACAAGGTGCTTGCCTCAGTACGCGGTCTGTGTTTGTTCCAAACAGCGTGCCTAACGTGAACCCTTCGCCATGTGCCCCAATACAAATGAGATCAATGTCCTCTTCCACTGCATAGGAAACAATTTCCCGGTAGGCTTTGCCTTCACGTACTGCGTGCGTCACGTTGGACCAGAGGTGAACCTCTGCTGGAACTGACTCATGCAGTCTTCGCGCCGCAGCATGATAGGGACCTTCAGTGTCTTGCGAGGTCCAGGATATTTCAGCCTCAGTACTCTTGGCGCCCGTGATAACGTGGACCAAGTGCAGCTCTGACTGATATTCCTGAGCGAGTGACAAGCCGTATTGAAGTGCCAGCTCCGAGTGACTCGAAAAATCAGTTGCCACCAGCAGTTTCTTCAATTCGAGCTTACCATTGGTTTTCGCACGGTCATGACGCGCAGCCAAACGCGTGACCAGAACTGAGCAGGGAGCCGTTCGACAAACAGCTTCGACAGTCGATTCCAGTACCACAACACTGGAAGCTGATCGACGACGCGAACCCATGACGATCAAATCTGCCTTCTGAGAAGCAGCCTCACGATTAATTGCCTCTTCCGGCCGACTGCTCTTTACGACCGTTAAGTCCCAGTCGAGGCGACCGGCATCCGCTGATCCGGGAAAGGAAATGAATGAATGTTCAATGGCTCGCTTTATCCTATTCCGCATCGCATCAGCTGTTTCGTCACCAGGTGAAGATCCGTCGTTGCATGTTAAGACGGAGATCCTGGAGCCGTAAGCGCGCGCTATCAATATTGCGTAGCGCAGACCTTCGTCAGACTCGTGAGCCTGGGCGACGGGGCAGAGAATTCGATCAAAGTTCAGTATTTTGTTCATCAGTGTTCCTTGTTGCACCCACCTGCTCGAATGATGGCCGGCAAACTACTATGTTTGCGAGTCCGATGCCTGTGGCGTAACGCTTCTGGTTTGCGTTTGCCGCGCGTAACGGAGCCGTCTTTTTCTTGCCAGTAATTGTCTGGCTGACAAACCCCGCCGTCTTCGACTTGTTAGCTCATTGCGTAATCGTTTGTATTCTTCCTTCACGACTGCATCGCCCTGACGCCCACGACCTTTCGTTTTGTAATGGTCTACGTTGATGTTGTTCTTGCTACTCAAGTTTGATCTCCTTCTTTTTTGTTTAAACTGCAATTTTCAAATCCGGTAACGAAGCATTGCTCCTACGCCACCGACGCTGCTGAGTAGTGCTGTATCCTCGATGAAGGTGACACGCGCTCCAGTCTGTCGCGCGAGCGTGACCAGTAAATCCGACGGCATCAGGCGCGGTTCTGGGTCAGAATCAATCGACGAATCGGAGAGATATTGGTCGGCGGCAGACGGGTCAACTTCCTGCTCGTCGATTTGTATTTCTCGTGCCGATGCGCTCAACAATACTTCGTCAACCTGGCCCTGTTCGATCGCCGTAACAGTGTCTTTCCAGGCAATGACAGCAAGTCCTCCAGCACGGTACTCATCGAATAACTGCCTTACCTTCTCCGCATCCGTGTGAAGGTTGTGTTCGCGTAACGCCTCCATCGTGGCCTTCAGCACTTCATGCTCGGGTGTCTTGATATCCAACCGCAGAATATCAATAACTTTTTCTTCCAGACGATGCGGCAAATGCTCGCGCAGCAATGGAATGATCACCTCATCGCCGGCGAGAATGATGTGCTCAACCGCCTCTTCTCGCACCACCCGGTCGAGGATGTCCACAACCTCTTTCGCATGCTGTAGGTGGAAGTTGTCCACGTGCCGCTGGTAGCGCATCTGAGACCAGCCGCCTATCTGAGTACGACTCAGCTTGACCTGTTGCACCTCTTCTCTACCCAGGATGTTGCCCAAGCCGAATACAAAAAGACGCGCCGAGTTCGTGTCCGCTAACAACGCAACGTAACGTGGGTACTGGTCGATCACACGCGCCAATGGATAGAGATGTGGTCTCTCGTTGACGTGGAGATCATGCCGCTTCAGCGGAGCACTTAACTGCACTGCCTTGAAATAATCACTCGCGCCGGCGGACGCAAAAATCGCGAGGCCATTGGCCGACGGGCGTATCTCATTACGCAAGTAAGATTCAATTCGTGCTGTGTCGCGTTTAAAGCTCATTAGCTCGAGAGACTCCGGCGCGAACGATTTGGCCTTCGCTTTAAACTCTTTACGAACGAACGACTCGAAATTATCGCGTCCGTGTTGGTCCGGCTGGAGGTTCAGGTAAAGGCTGATGAATGGGTATCCAGTCGGCTCGAAATGGGCCAGCTCATCCAAGTGATTCATAAGCATTAGATCTGGTGTTTCTTTCTTCGTCACGATAGTCCTTTCATCCGTTGAACTGTTACTTCTTAAGCTAAGACGAATCGTGGGGTTTCGCGAGCGTAATAACACTTGTCGAGAACGAGTGTTTACACGCGACTGTTATCTCGACCGAAAACGTCGCGTTCTGCGAGCACCTATAACGTGAAAACTCCTGCAATCGTCACGTGATAACACGGTTTCGAGGCGGCAGAATTCCTCTTACTCTGACAACAGTGAACGTTGCCTCCTTTTAGGAGGAATTAGAACTTGTAGTGAGGAGAATATAGATGTCGACTGCTTTAGGAATTGAAATGAAAACAACCGCGCTGCCGAGGGTAGAGGACAAGGACGGGCAGAGAGTTGCCGACGCGCTGTCAAATGTACTGGCGGACACATTCGTCTTGTACTTAAAGACGCACAGCTTCCACTGGAACGTTACTGGTCCAATGTTTCAGACGTTGCACCAGATGTTTGAGGAGCAATACAACGAGCTGTGGTTGGCTGTTGATGTAATCGCTGAACGTATTCGCTCGCTTGGCTTCATCGCACCCGGATCTTATGGAGAGTTTACCCAGCGTACATATCTCCAGGAGGCGCCTGCCGCAAAGAACGCGACCGAAATGATCGCCGAGTTGTTGCGAGATCACGAAACCACGACAAGGACCGCCCGCTCAGCTCTCGCAGTTGCGCGCACGGCTGTTGATGCACCAACTGAAGACCTGCTTACGCAACGATTAGCTGCGCACGAGAAGGCCGCGTGGATGCTTAGGAGCCTGTTGGCAGAAGAGACGCCTTCGGCGATTGCGTAAAGGGTAGTTGAACGAAGCAGACATGTGAAAGGAGGAATTGCGGAAGTAAGACGATCACTAATGCATTGCAATAAGAGACGACATGAAATCGCTTGAGCGGTGGGAAAATAAGGGTGGCAGAGTGTCACCACTGAACAATGTGCGGGCAACGCTCAAGAGGTTCAGAGTGGAGGACAATTCACGTGAGACGCAGGTGATCCGTATGCAGAAGAACCTCGGGCGGCGGCTCGGAGTTTTTCCCAGGTTCAACTTGCGGAGGACAGTTTAGTGAAACGTAATCGCAGATCGAGAATAAGCACAAACGGGCGTTATCGTAAATTCCCCAGGATCTTTGGCTTGAGTGCCATCGTCATTGCGTTACTGTATTGGGAGCAGGCCGCGGTGCTTTACGTGCTTTCAACTTTGGCTATTTGCGCATTGTTGCTCGTGGTTATGTTTTCCAATCTCGAAGCTCGAGACAAGGAACTTCACCAGATAGCACTTAAAAAAATGGATGCTCCGGATGCTGAATCAACGCGTGCCGCACCAGCGAAGAAACGGGTGGCGTAAGATTAATTGGCGCATGAAAGAACTTGAATACGCAAACGATCATCGACTACACGGCCGTACCGGCCGGCTGGCTAATAAAAGGACATTTATGGACGGGACAGTCTACGGTGTCCACTGTTACCTGCCCGAAGTGCGGACGTGTGGGCGTAATTTGTTCCCAACAAAAGGGTCAGCAGATCATTGTTCACTCAGGTCGAGTTGAGAACGAGAGGCTTACGGGAATTGACTATTGCGAGATTGCAGTTAATCCCAAATATCAGAATTAAGAAAACCGAATTGATCGAACGGCTCACGCACCCGCCGCAGACATTCGCGGAGTGCTGCCACTGCCTCTTCTGCCCGCGCTTCCTGAACATAGCCCATAATGGCGTTGAGCCATTACTACAGTGAAGACGGCGATCGCTTCGTAAGGCAAATTGGATTCACGCTCGTACACCCAAAGGCCCGCTGAAGGAGCTGTTCTCTGCGTGCCGCACTCATCAGTGTTCTCGTTTATACATTGTGCGAAAACGGACTGTGTAGGGAGTAATGTATTAACGGTGCGCGCTCATCGCTAGGGCAGAGTAGAATCCTTCGCTCGGGCCGCAAGAGCGCTGGCGTACTATTTCAGTTTCATCTTCAGGTATTCGCCAACCAGGATTGCGGCGGGGTACAAAACCTCCTCTTCGTTCCGCGCATGCATGATCAGCTTTTCGGCGAACAGTGCGTGTTCTGTTTTGCCTTCCTGTTTTGCCGTAGCGCTAAGCTTCTCTAATGCCGCGACGATCGCCCTATGCTCCTGAAGCATATTTGGAAGATCCGCCTTGAGTTTGTCAGTCACGGCAATCACAGTTCGCATCTCGGGCGTCACGTTACCCTCTGCCAGTGATGAGAGCAGGCTGAGCGGCGGAAGGGCGTACTCTTCTTCTTTGAGGAAGTGCGGGTGAAGAACGTCTTCCACTGCTCTTGCTGCCTCAGCTGTCTTTCCGCCAGCCTTAATGGCGCGCGCAAGGTCCTCATGAAGTTCGACGTGCTCCGCTTTCAAGGATTCAGGGATCTTGAATTGAATCTTCCTCTCTCCTTGTGACTTTTGGTAATCATCACGCTGCCCAAATCCCTCCACGGGTGCGATGAGAGCAAAGGCCATTAAGAATATGACGCTCCTCAATAACTTCTTCACGTTTTGGTAACGCATTGTGTTTCTCCTGAATTGCGTTGGTGGTAGAGTCTCGAACTGAATCCAACCAAACTCTGCGGATTATTTTAATTTGACGCGCTTACAGTAAGTAAAGTCAACCATCTCGTTTTAACCCGAGTTGGGCCGCTTCAACGGTTACTCGATTGAGCACACCGGGGGTGCTCCGGCCTTTTACCATTAGCTCCGAAATATGACCTTACATCTTATTGATCGTCACGGACACGACAGGCGCTGAGCCAGCGGTGCGACTATACGCCACCCAGTAACCTGACTCCGGATAACGAATAAGTTTGTAGATGCGCCCGTCTGCATCGGCAGCAACGTCCTCACCTAATATGGCCAGAGGCGTCGGCGGGTTTGTGTGTTCGGCTGAGTATGTGACGGAGATAGCGCTTACTCCGCCAGCTTTGTAGAGAACCTGGACCATTTCGACATCAGAAATGAGGAAGACTCCTTCATTCTCGTCCTTTACCGCCGGCTCTCCTAGTTTTTCAGCAACTTCGTCAGCGCTCATTCCAATGCGCACGCCTTTGAAATCCTTAAACGCGGGCTCTGTTGCGGGATCAGTTCCCGCGACTTTCTCCTGCCCGCTCGGTGTGTTGATATTGCTCGTGAATGCGCAGGCCTGTATGCGCGTAGAAGCACCAAGCACAAGCGACACTGCCATAACGATGGAGAAGAAGAATGAGAATTGTGGTTTACGAATCTCAATCATGTTCTTACCTCTTTCACATTCTTAGCATCAGGCCGTTTCAAATAATTGCTGGTAAGTTTAGTTACTGGCGAAAGCCTCCGTGACGAAAAACCACCAGCCAGCCAAATTTCGAGAAGACCCAAACCGAGCGCGATAACGAGCCACCCGATCATCAACGGACGTGACCAGTCAACTTCTGACGCGCTGCTTGCTAAAAGACCTAATGTAAACGTCATGTTCAATATTCACCTCCCAATTGCTTCGTTAATTTGCTCGATTACGTACAACCTCGACCGAGCAATGTGCTTTCGTAACAAGCGCCGTAGCAACACTGCCAAGTTGAAATCGTTCAAGCGCACTGTTGAACCGGCGTCCTCCGACGAAGATTGAATCGGCATCCCAGGCTTGGGCTTGATCAATCAGCACGCGACGTGGATCACCCTTCTCCCACACGACCGAAGTCTTCAATCCTATTAGACTCAACGCATTCTCTGCCCACGCCATCATCCGTCCGGCAGTGTCTGCGAACATCGGAGAGCTGCCATCGTCAACGGCGATGATTTTTACCTCAGTTCCGTATGGCCAAACACGGCTGCCCACCGCACGAACGGCCTGTTCGGCTTCGGCTGACGCGTCCACTCCGATAACAAGTTTCACGGGCTCATTGAGATGTTTTTCAAGATCACCGCGCGACACGCGAACGGAGTGGTCTGAATCGGTGACAACCTTTTTCGAAACGCTGCCGAGAATGAATCGACTGACTGCGGAGCGCCCGTGCGATCCGACAACTATTAGATCGGGTCTCCACTCGTCAGCCTTGCTAATTAGTTCCAAGGCGGCCGAGCCAGCGAGTGTTTCCGCACGTACATTCCAATGCGGGAAATACGATCGCACCTGCTCTTTTGCTCGACCGGCAAACTCTTTAGCCTCATTTACCACGCGCTCCGCTTGCCGCTGGGCGTAAACTAAACCAGCAGTCACCCTGCGGGACATGAGTGCCTCCCCCGCCAGCTCATAGGCTGGCGTTGCGGGAACCATCATGACATCGGCAACGGAGACGATTAGAGCTTCTGCTTCAACCGGTAAACCAGCTCGTTGCAGGTCAACCAACGCAGCATCGGCACTCTGTGAGCCATCGTGGCCTATCAATATCTTCATCATCTTCGGCTTCTCCCTAATCAAATAAAAACAAGGTCTGGTCCAAGCGAATTTCTCGTCGCGACCGACCAGCCATCATGTGACTATTTTAAAAGGGGAAGGACTGAAGAAATAGCGTAATAACTCTTAATTAGGGCGGGTGTTATCACCCGATGGGATGTGTTTAACCCAGGTGCGACGATCAACGAAGTTTGAGGTATTAGTTCGAGTTGGCTGAGGCAAGACGGTAGTACGGTAGTGGTTGTTCAGGTGGCGACTGTGACCAGCAGACCAGACCATCCTTCACCGCGCCCGCCGTGATGGGACGCCGGTGAAGTTCTCCCTTTTTGTTACGAAGCAGTAGTTCCAGCTTTCCAGTACCTTCACGCCAACCATTGGGCTCATTCGTTGCTCCGACAATTTCAACATCACCCGGCAGTGTGTCGGTGATTGAAAACTCTCGCAGCTTCGGAGGCGCACACCCAAGCAAGTCGCCGTTATCAGCGATCATTAGCGGTATTCCCCAAACCGTACCGGTGTCATCTCTAAATAGTCCCAGCCGATCGCCTGTGCCGTGCTGATCTGGTGTGGGTATGTTTGCCACGGTAATCAGCCGGCCAAAAGTTTGTTCCAATTCCGAGATTGGCGCATAGGCCGCCTGAGGAGATTTCGAGTTACAAGACACAACAAAGAGTGTTGCACTCAAGAAGCACAGTGGTACGATTCGTAGCCTACTCATGCGGCAACGCCTGGCCTCTAATGGGCATTTGCATGCGCTCATTCATGGAGACCTGTATTAGCCGGGCTCATCTCTTTCTCGTTCAGAAACCGTTGGATCTCCGTTTCAGTGTACCCCCAGTCGTGCAAGACTGAACGAAGCCGACCGTGGTCGGCAGGCTCATCGATAAAAACAATTGCTCCCTGGTTCGCTTTCATTCGGCTTTCCCTTCAAAACTATACTGTTCACCCGTCCAACCACAGATAAACCATTACTTCAGCACAGCAACGCGGGCGGGGCGAAGAAGTTTGCCATTCATGAAGTAACCTCGGCGATGCTCGCTGTATACGGTACCGGATTGTTCTCCATCACCATCGATCATAGTCATCGCCTCGTGAATTTCCGGGTCGAATACTTCGCCTTCACTTTCAAAGGCTGTGACTCCATGCGCTTCAAGAAGATTGTTGAATCGCTGCTGGATCAAGCGGAGACCATCGGCGACCGCATCTGATGTTTCGCGGATATGTAAAAGAGCCCGGTCGACGTCGTCCTTTACGTCAAGCAGCGCAAGCAGAACTTCGCGTTT
>DASVGE010000200.1:0-8475 GCA_036379695.1 Pyrinomonadaceae bacterium
CACGGTGGTAGCTATTTGCAGTACTAAAAATAGCGGGCCTGGATGCCACGGGCTTGCCCCGTGGAGCTTCACGCTCGCCGCTATTTGCAGTACTAAAAAATAACGAGCCTGGATGCCACGGGCTTGCCCCGTGGAGCTTCACGCTCGCCGCTACTAGCCAGCCTCAAAAAATCGCTGCCCGGATGCCACGGGCTTGCCCCGTGGAGCTTCACGTTTGCCGCTATTTGCAGTACTAAAAATAACGCGCTTGGATGCCACGGGCTTGCCCCGTGGAGCTTCACGCTCGCCGCTACTAGCCAGCCTCAGAAAATTGCTCCCCGGATGCCACCGGCTTGCCCCGTGGAGCTTCACGATTGCCGCTACTAGCCAGCCTCAAAAAATGCTGCCTGGATGCCACGGGCTTGCCCCGTGGAGCTTCACGCTAGGAGCTATGTAGCGTCAAACGCGAGGCTCCACGGGACAAGCCCGTGGCATCTTGTCTTCTAATAAGGTGAGCTTTTGTAGCGGCGAGCGTGAAGCTCCACGGGACAAGCCCGTGGCATCCAGGCGCGTTATTTTTAGGGCTCCAAATAGCTACCAGCGTGAGGCTCCATGGGACAAGCCCGTGGCATCCAAGCAGCATTTTTTTGAGGCTGGCTAGTAGCGGCGAGCGTGAGGCTCCACGGGACAAGCCCGTGGCATCCAGGCGCGTTATTTTTAGTGCTCCAAATAGCTACTAGCGTGAGGCTCCATGGGACAAGCCCGTGGCATCCGGGCGGTGTCCGTCTCTTAGCGTACAGAGTTGTGAATTGTCGAAACAAAGTGTCCACAGATGACACAGATTACGCAGAGGAACATCGAAAAGTCGGTGTAACGTGGCGCTGTGAAATTACTGAAGTATCCCGCCATCACCAACGCTGATTCTCAATCCGAGCTCGAGCATCGTGTGCAGCAACTGACGCTGCTCGCGAAGGCCCTCGCAAATGAAATCGAAACTCTGCAAACCCAGATCACTACCGATCGAGAACGCCATCGCCGCATCGACTTCGATAACGACGGCATCGACTTCTACGACGAAATCCATCGCTACGAGATCGAGTTGATCAAATCCGCGCTCAACATGTGCGGCGGCAATCAAACCCAGGCAGCGCGACTGTTACGCATGAAATCCACCACGCTCAACGCAAAGATGAAACACTACGGGCTCAACCCTGTGCGGTCGATCACGCTGCAACACCGCACGTGAAAACTTTGAGTATTTGGATCGACTCAAACGTTTGGATCGCGCACTTCCATTTAAATGGTTACTAAAGAACTTCCCCAATGGTTGCCTGTGACTTCAACGCTCAACACTCACGCGCCTTAAACACTCCACCCCTTACCACGCACGAAATGCGAATCTCCAATCTTTTGTAGATCTTCAAACTGGCATCTTCATTGCTTCTCTCCTTTGCGCGTGGAGTTCAGCGCAGAAGTTGTTCTTCATACCTCCCCCCTTTCGTCTCCCCCAGCTATTTGTTTTGGAAAGTGAGAATACAAGTATGAAAAAACTCTGGTCTTTATTAGTCGCTTGCTGCCTCTGTCTTGCGGCAACAAGCGTCTTCGGGCAAGACGTGCAAACAAAAGGAATGATTGGCGGCACAGTCACTGACGCCAGCGGCGCCGCAGTTCCCGGGGCCAAAATCGTAGTCACAGGTCAAACCGGTGAAAGAAGTGGAACGACAAACGACAGCGGGATCTTCAGAATTGAAAATCTGGATCCCGGCACCTACACAGTGCGCGTCGAGCAGACCGGCTTCAAGAGTGCGGTCGCGAACAACGTCACTGTTTTCGTTGGTCGCGAAGCTACATTAAACCTGAAACTCGAGCCGGGAGAAATAACGGCAACGGTCGACGTTACGGCGACAGTCGGAGGCATCGATCAACAAAGCACTTCAACAGGTCAAAATCTTAATGACCAACTCTTTCAGAACGTTCCCGTTCAGCGACAGGTATCGAGTCTGTTCTACCTTTCGCCGGGAGCAACCGACAGCATCAACGGCGGACGCGACAACCCGTCCGTCGCAGGTGGTTCCGCACTCGACAACCTTTACATTGCTGACGGCGTGAACATCACCAACTCCGCGTTCGGCGGCATCGGCACTTTCTCACGCTCGTACGGAGCGCTGGGAACCGGCATCAACACGTCGTTCATCAAGGAAGTTCAGGTGAAGACAGGCGGGTTTGAGCCGCAGTATGGCCAGTCGATCGGCGGCATCGTAAACATCATCACTCAATCAGGTGGCAATGAATTTCACGGTGCACTCTATGGCTTTGCGCGGCCAAGTGCGTTTGAGGCCACGCGCCGCCAGGCTGACGACACGCGCGTCAACAAACAAGGTAACTTGCTTCACGAAGAAAACTACGACGTCGGTGTAGACCTTGGCGGTCCCATCGTGCGTGACAAGCTGTTCTTCTTCGGCTCGTTCAATCCAACTGTGCGACGCGAGATCGTGACCGGTGTTCGTGCTAACCCGTCCGACATCACAGCCGGAAACGAATCGATCGTCAACTCCGGATTGTTTACTCAGCGTGGCGAATTCGCACGGCGCTATCGCACCTACAACTACGCCGGCAAACTCGATTGGGTAGTGAATCCGAGTCACCAGTTCACGTTCTCGATCTTTGGCGACCCGACGGAAACTAACCTTTCGTCGTTTGCGTTTCTGAACATCGATAACAACACTGCTGATAGTATTCTCGAATACGGCACTCGGAACATTTCATTCCGGTACAACGGTTCGCTGTCGCCAACCTGGACACTCAACTCATCGTTCAGCCAGGGCAGGAGTACTTTCGACGAAACCGGTTTTGCAGACATAAACCAGATCGCAATCAGGCTTCCGATCGATCCGATTCGTGGTAACTACACCGCCGTCGGTCGCGGCTTCTTCGAGCCCACCGAAAGCACAAACTGGAAGTGGGACATCAACACCGCGAAGATCTGGAACCGTTGGGGACAGCACACGATCGGCTTTGGTTACACCTACCAGCGCTCGCTTTATTCAGGAAGTCGTGAGCGCAGTGGTCCTCGTTATGCGATTCCGACGTCGAACGTGATCGGGACTCCGGCCGATGAGCTCGGCATTCCCGACTTCGCCGCTGGACAGCAGTTCAACGTTCAGTTCCGTCTGCGTGCGCAGTCGGAAGCGTGCACGTTGTGCCCGCTGTACAACGTTCGCGGCGATCTCGTGCCGGTCTCGTTGCAGGTTTTCCGCGGCGAGTTTGGTCCACCCGACTTCGATACGAGAGCTAACTACCACGCCGGTTACGTCCAGGACACCTGGCGCTTGAACAGGTACGTGACGGGTCTCTTCGGTCTGCGCGTTGAGCAGGAAAGACTGATCGGTAGCCCGAACTCAGTTACCGGAGATCGTTACGCTTACTCCTTCACCGGCCAGTATGCGCCTCGACTCGGCGTCTCAGTTGATCCAACCGGAAACGGCAACGTCAAGCTTTATTACAACTACGGTCGTTTCTTTGAGTTCATGCCACTCGACGCCGCTGAGCGTTCGCTGTCGCAGGAGCTCGACTTCATCGGTGCTCGCTTTGCTCCGGCATTCACCACCAACGCAGCGGGCCAACGGATCGTCACGCTCGACGCGAACGGTGCTCCGATACCCGTCATCGATGCGGCTCACCTGCTGAGTGGAGCGCAAGATGCTGGTGGTCTGGCGAATGCCATCACCGTGTCAGCCTCGGATCTCAGCGCTATCGCCGCGGGTACCAAGTTGGGATTCCAGGATGAGCACATCATCGGTGCTGACTTCCAGCTACCTAAAAACTTCGTGCTTTCGGTTCGTTATCAATATCGGAACCTGAAGCGAGTGATTGAAGACATGGCCGTGCTTTCACCGGAAGCGGCGAACGCGGGAATCGGCCAGACCTTCTTTATCGGCAACCCGAGCTCGCGGCTCGACGTAGCCACCAACCTGCAGCAGTTCACATTTCCGGTTGGCGGCACCGCGCCGGCTGGATGCACTTCCGGGTTTGAAACGGAAGTGACCGATCCGGTTACCGGGGCTTCTCTTGGAAACGTGTGCTTCGGAAGCGTAGGCATCAATCCCGACACATTCGGATCGATCAACGTTCCCGACGGTATTCCGGACGGGTTCCGTGATCCGGTGAGAAAGTACAAAGCGTTCGAATTTGAGTTGAACAAACGCTTCTCCGACAACTGGCAATTGTTGTCAAACTTCCGTATTGCCTCGTTGCGGGGAAACTACGAAGGACACCTGCGTAACGACAATGGTCAAACTGATCCCGGCATCAGTTCGCTGTTCGACTTCACGGAAGGTGACTTCAACTTACTCGGCGATCAATTCCAGGTTGGGCATTTGAATACCGATCGACGTTTTGTGTCGAACATCTATGCGAGCTATGGCTTTAGTCGTGATCGCACCGGTTTCGGCGCGAGATTCCTGAACGGGTTGAATCTCGGCATGGGCTTCCACGCGGAATCGGGGATACCCATCAGCGAGTATCTACCGCATCCTGTTTACCTGAACGCCGGCGAAGTGCCGGTGGGCGGACGCGGCAAGCTCGGACGAACGCCGTTCTATACCCAGCTCGACCTGCACGCCGATTACCCGTGGGTGATCAACGAGCGTGCGCGTATCAGCTTCATCGCTGATTTCTTTAACGTAACCAACAACAGGCGGCTGCGGCTGCCGGATCAGTTCCGGCAACTGGATCTCGGCGAAAACAATCCCGACTTCCTGCAACCGTCAGTCATCAGTTTGACCTCTGGTTTCCACTTACCTTTCTCCGTACGATTGGGAGCTCGCTTTGAGTTTTAGGGCTTAGATCAGGAGATTGTTTTACGGGAGGGAATTCTATTCCCTCCCATTTTTGTTTGCAGTAGAATCACGGCGCATCATCCCTCCTCGGAGACAACGCCCATGAATACGACGAAAGTGCTGTTAGTGTTAGCGACCGTGATCGCTATGTCGCCTGGTCAATTTGTGATCCGTGCGCAAGTACAGACTTCGCCCACTGTGGTTGAGATTCATGGGCAGGTACGCTTTGCGCAAGGCGGCGCGCCGGCTGCGAATGTTGTGGTCAGGCTTGAAAGTTACGATGGTGGTGGTTCGATCAGTGAAGCGTTTACGGATCGATTGGGTAAGTTTCGGTTTACGGGTCTGCCGCCGGCGCAGTATTCGGTTCGCGTGCGACAGTCGGGTTATCTGGATGCACAGCAGAGCGTCGATATGACGACGACAGCGCGCGGTTTGGTGATGCTTCAGCTCTTGCGCGATAACTCATCGCCCACTTCGACGACAGTATCGGGAGTTGTCGATGCCAATGTTCCAGCGGCGGCGCAGAAGGAGTTTGACAAGGGTGTCGCGGCTTTGGCTGAAGGTGGAAAAGAGAAGACTACGTTCGCGGTGCGGTGTTTCGAGAAGGCGGTTTCGATCTATCCGCAGTTTGTCGAAGCAAGGTTGAAGCTCGGAACGGCGCACATGGATCTCGGGGAATGGCCGAAGGCAGAGAAGGAATTGCGAGCGACGATCGACGTGGATGCCAAGGCATTCAATGCGTTTTTCGCGCTTGGTGAAGTTTACCTGCGGCAAAACAAGATCGCCGAAGCCGAGAAGGTGCTCGTGCAGGGACTGGCGATCCAGGATGCGTCGTACCTCGGGCACCTGAACCTCGCCCGCGTTTACTGGGAGAAAGCGCGCGAAATAAAAGATCTCGCCGAGGCCAAGCCCGCACTCGAGAAGTGTTACGAGGAAGTAAAACGAGCGCTGACATTGAATCCCGATCTCGCCACCGCTCATCTCTTAAAAGGCAATCTCCTGCTGCGCGTCTCACGCACCGCCGATGCCCTCGTCGAATTCGGCGAATACCTGCGCCTCGAACCCAACGGCCCCTTCGCCGCCGAGACCCGCGCCCTGGTCGAAAAAATTAGCCACAAAAAGGCACAAAAGTCACAAAAATAAACTCCAGAACTCAAAAGCATTTTTTGTGCTTTTTGTGCCTAACGGATTTTTCGCGTGGCGGCGAAGATTGCGAGGGCCGAACCACCGACGAATAACAACGCACCTCCAACAACGCGCGCCTGATTGGGAATCTGGCGTATGCCCTCCTCTGTTACGACGACTGCCGACTTGGGCTCGACGTAAAGCGCGCGATACGTAATCACGCCACCGGCGGTAGCAACCAAAATGCCGACGATGAGGAGGAGAGCTTTCACTTACCTTTGAACGCAGGCTTGCGCTTCTCAAGGAAGGCGCTGACACCTTCGTCCTTGTCTTCCGTCGAGAAGCAGAGGGCAAATAGATCGACTTCACGTCGCAAACCCTCGTCGAGATTCGAGCGCGATGCCAGCTTCACCGCTTCTTTGGCCAACTGCAATGCGATCGGGCTCTTGTCGGCAATGCGGTTCGCGATATCCATCGTCTTCGTTTCGAGCTGCGCAGCCGGCACAACTTGATTCACCAAACCAATCGAGAACGCAGTAGTGGCGTCTAGAATCTCACCGGTCAGGATCATCTCCATCGCTTTTCCTTCACCAACCAGGCGCGTCAGTCGTTGCGTCCCGCCACCACCCGGAATGATCCCGAGATTAATCTCCGGCTGGCCAAACGACGCTGTCTCACTCGCAACGCGAATGTCGCACGCCAGCGCCAGCTCGCAACCGCCACCGAGACAGTAGCCATTGATCATCGCAATCACCGGCTTCGGAAAACTGTCGATCGCAGTGAACAACGAGCGCCCCATCATCACGTCGCGCTGCGTGATCGAAGTGCGTCCGGCAAACTCCGCGATATCGGCGCCCGCAATGAAGGCTTTGTCACCGGCGCCGGTAAACACAACCACGCCAACCGAAGCGTCGTTGCGGAGTTCCTCCAGCAGCGCCGCGCCTTCTTCGCGCGTTTTGATATTGAGTGCGTTTCGTTTATCAGGACGATTGATAGTGATGATAGCGACGCGTCCGCGTCTTTCGAGCAACAATGTCTCGTAAGTTTCCGGCATTCACAACTCCAGTATCTGTGATTTGTTTAAGCTTGCTCGGTGGGGGGAGCATCAGGATCGCTGGTCACCGGTTGCTCGTCGGCAACCCACGACACAAACAGCCTGAGCCAGTTTTCAGTGGGTTCGGCGATCTGCACTCCGACGCGCGCGGTTCCGTAAATCGCCGGCGCAACGCGCACGACGAGCGCAGTCGCTTCTATCGGCGTTCCATCCGGACGGTGCGCGCGCAGGTAAAGTCGTTCGCCACGAGTCACCTTCTGGTTCAAATGAAAGAGCGCGCCTGAAGTGGAAATGTCGTCAGTTTCCGTGGGCTCGCTCCAGGCGGAACCGTCTTCTGCGCGACCTGAAATCACGATCGGCAGTCGCAATGACATCCGTAAAGCAAACCGTCTCTCTTCGTTGTTATAAGGCGTACTCATCTGCTCCAGTCGTAAAAACCCTTGCCTGTCTTCTTTCCCAGGTTCCCTTCACTCACCATCCGCCGCAACACTTCCGGTGGTCTAAACGCTTCCGAGCCGAGCTCTCGATAAAGATATTCGGCAATGTTCAGCCGCACATCAAGACCGACCAGGTCGGTTAACTTTAACGGACCCATCGGATGGTTGTAACCGAGCTCCATGGCCGTGTCGATGTCCTGCGCGCTGGCTACTCCCTGCTCAAACATTCGCATCGCTTCGAGACCAAGCACCACTCCCAAACGACTCGAAGCAAAGCCGGGAACGTCTTTCACGACGATCGGCTCTTTGCGCATTTTATGGCCCACGCTTTTGACCGTCTGTACAGTTTCAGCGCTGGTCTTTTTCCCGACCACGATCTCAACCAGCCGCATGATATGGACCGGGTTGAAAAAGTGCATACCGATAACCGCTTCGGGACGTTGCGACGAACCTGCTATCTCGGTAATGGACAGCGACGAAGTATTGCTAGCGAAAATGAAAGGGTGGTCGGACGCGGATTCGAGTTGCCGGAGAACCTCTTTTTTAAGCTCAAGTTTCTCGGGCGTGGCCTCTACGATCAGATCTGCTGCGGCACACTCTTTCAGGTTCGTTGTTCCGCGAATATGCTGCAGGGTGCGATCGCGATCGTCTTCGGTCAACTTTGCGCGCTGAATTCCCTTGGCAAGGTTGGTCTCGATGGCTGCAACTCCCCGCGCAAGCGACTCGCGATCCACGTCGTTCAGCAGCACCTTAAATCCGGCTGCCGCGGCCACCTGGGCGATGCCATGTCCCATTGTGCCGGCGCCGATCACGGCAATGGTTTCAATCGTTTGCGAACCGCTCTCTGGGCTACTCATCTTGCGGAGAACCGGGCTCAAAGCGCCTTCGACACACCAGAGCCACACGGTTCGACTACCCCAATATCCGTAGTTATACTATACGCTCAACCGAAAAGGCTATACTCTAGCGTGCCGAAGTTTCGGGTGCCTCCTTGGAGTGCGGTGCCTTGGCACCGCTTTGGTCACGGTTTGGAATGAAATAC
>DASVGE010000201.1:0-14685 GCA_036379695.1 Pyrinomonadaceae bacterium
TCCGGCTGAAGCCGCTCGCTCTTGCATGGTGTCGTCGCCGCCTCGAGAGCCGATGAAGTGCATGTCCGTGGCAAAGACTTCGAGCGAGTGGCGCGGCTTGCCGTCGCGATCGATGTACTCTTCTACGCGCAGACGACCTTCGATGTAGACCTGTTTACCTTTTTGCAGATACTGTGAGGCAGTTTCCGCCAAACGGTTCCAGAGAGTGATGCGAAACCAGGTTGTATGGTCCTGCATCTCGCCATTTCGATCTTTGCGGCGCTCGTTGGTGGCCATGCTGAAGCTACAAACGGGAGTGCCCTGGGCGGTGTAACGCAACTCGGGATCGCGCCCGAGATTTCCCACGAGAATTATCTTATTGAAGGACATGAGGAGCCTTTCTTTTTTAACTGGGTTTTCGTAACTGCCGCGATACTACTAGCCTACTCACAAGCGGTCAAGCGACACCCCTGTTTTCAATTTAGCGCAAGCAATTTGTGGCTATCGCGTTCCTCAAATGATTTCTGGTAGACTGTCGGCATTATCAATCAGGTTTGAACGTAATGAAGCCGCGAGTCTACATAGAAACTTTTGGCTGCCAGATGAATGTTGCTGATTCGGAGCGAGCAGCCACGGGTTTGCGGGCTTCGGGATACGATCTGTGCAAGTCGATCGACGAAGCGGACGTGGTGTTGCTCAACACCTGTTCCGTGCGCGAGAAGGCAGAGCGAAAGGTTTACACGCGCATCGGTGAATTGCGTGCCGCGCGACCTGACAAGCGCGACTTGCTGGTCGGCGTGATGGGTTGTGTGGCCCAACTCGAAGGCGAAGCAGTTTTCGAACACGCTTCATCCGTCAACATGGTGATCGGAACACGCGCCACCGATCGTCTTCCCATTCTCATCGAACGCGCGCGCGACGGTGAAAGACGCGTTCTCGACCTCGGCGAACGTGGCGAACAGGATTCCTGGGACGTTTCTCCAGTTGAGCGACACTCTCCACACGTCGCTTTCATTCCGATCATTGAAGGCTGCAACAAGTTCTGCTCGTTCTGCATCGTGCCTTACTCACGCGGACGTGAGAAGAGCAGACCCGCGAGTGAGATCGTCGCGGAAACGAAGAGGCTCCAGGCGCTCGGCTACAAAGAGATTCATCTCATCGGTCAAAACGTAAACAGTTACCGCCCACGCATCGAAGACGGGCTGGAAGGATTCGCCGGCGCTACGCCTTTTTGCCGGCTGTTGCGCGCGGTTGCCGCGACGGGCCTGCCGCGCATCAAGTTTACGACTTCATTCCCGCGTGATTTTCATCCGGACATCGTTACTGCCATTGAAGAGAATCCGAACCTCTGTGATTGGGTTCACTTGCCAGTGCAGTCCGGCAGCGATCGCATTCTCAAACTGATGCGCCGCGGTCATAAACGAAGCGACTATCTCGAACGCATTCAACGTATCAAGAACTCTAACAGGCGTCTGGCGCTGACGAGCGATATCATCGTCGGCTTTCCCGGTGAAACTGACGACGACTTTCACGAAACCATGACGCTGGTCCAACAGTGTGAGTACGACAGTCTTTATATATTCAAGTATTCGAAACGTGCGGGTACTCCGGCGGCGGAGTTTCATGATAACGTGCCTGAGACTGAAAAGACTGCGAGATTCCTGGAGTTAGAAAAGGTGCAGCGCGCAGCTCAGGACAAGATCTACCGATCGTATGTTGGTCGAAAGTTGAGCGTGCTTGCCGAACGGCAAAGCTCTCGGTCCGAAAGCGATCTGACAGGACATTCCACTTGTCATAAGGTAGTTAACTTCAAGGGCGACAGCAGTCTCGAAGGTGAGATCGTGGATATAGTCGTCACTGAAGCGAAGACAAACAGTTTGTACGGGAGTTTAGTGTAGGGTAAGGGGTACCTGCGTATGGAAATCGAAGTAAAGATCCGAGCGTTAATGATGGATCCCAATAGCGGAACTCCAATTATTATTTTAAAGGACGTTGGGAGTGATACGATGCTGCCGATCTGGGTGGGCGCGTACGAAGCGAACGCGATCGCGCTGGAGATTGAAAAGATCGCGCCGCCACGTCCGATGACTCACGATCTGCTGCGCAACCTCATCGTGGAGTTGGGAGTTCAGGTTGATCGAGTGGTCGTAACGAGCTTGCGTGATAACACTTTCTTCGCCGTCATCGAAATGCGGAACAGCGAGGGAGATCGCATGGTGCTCGATTCGAGACCTTCGGACGCGATCGCTTTGGCGCTGCGCGCCGACTGTCCGATCTTTGTCGATATGGAAGTTATCAAGGCGTCGCGCAACACCTTGCCCAATGAAGAGAGTGAAGAGTCTGAGATGACTCACAGTGAAGAGGAATGGCCCGACGTTATCGGCGAGGCCGGCGACTTACCCATGTAGTTTCTGCGGATGGTTTATGTGGATGATTGTAACTATGGAGCGATAGTTTAAAACTGTGCAGCGAATGGTAATCGCCATCGCCAACCAAAAAGGTGGGGTAGGGAAGACCACTACCGCCATCAATTTGGCCGCCGCCTTTGCCCGCAAGGGAAATCGTGTCCTCCTTCTCGACCTCGATCCCCAGGCCAACAGTTCTATCTCCTTTTTAGATCCACGCTCAGTCGAACGATCTGTCTACGAGTTGATGATGGACGGATTGGCGCCGGTCGAGGAATCTGTCTATCAAACTCCGGTCGAAAACCTGCACGTTGTTCCGGCACGCATTAACCTGGCGAAACTCGAGGCGAAGTTAGTCGGTGATTTCGACGCGCCTTTCCGGCTCAAGGATCGTCTCGATCCGTTTCGACAACAGTACGAGGTCATCGTTATCGACACGCCGCCGACGCTCGGCTTGATTACGGTGAATGCGCTCGTGGCCGCGACGCACGTGTTGATTCCGATTCAATCGTCATACTTCGCACTTGAAGGCACTGACGACCTTTTGGAGACGATCGAGAAAGTAAAAGCGCGACCCAATCCGAATCTCGAGTTGCTCGGGGTGCTGGTAACGCTACACGACAAACGCACGACGCTCGCACGGGAAGTGCACGAACAGATCCGCAACGTGTTTGGTCCAAAACTTTTTGATACCGTGATTACGAAGAGCGTCCGATTGGAAGAGTCGCCCGCGTACAAGGAGTCGATCTTTAGTTTTGCTCCCAACTCGTCGGGAGCAATTGAGTATGGAAAACTTTGCGAAGAGGTAATTAGCCGTGTCTAAAAGGGGATTGCCAACAGGACTCCAGATGCGCCACGACGCGCATTACGTCGAAGAACTGTCACAGCACCGGCCGCAGCAGGTCGGGCGAATGATAGCCGTGGATAAGCTGGACCCGAATCCGGAGCAGCCACGCGTGGAATTCGGCGATCTCACCGAGCTCACGGCTTCGATTGCAGAAAAGGGTGTGCTCGAACCGCTGTTGGTCAAACCGAATCGTCTCACCGGGCGCTGGATGATCATCGCCGGCGAACGTCGTTGGCGTTCGGCGCAAAAGGCCGGGCTCAAGGAAGTCCCGTGCGTCGAAATGGAAGTTGACGAAGGCACGGTGGCGGAGATCGCGCTGATCGAAAACATGCAGCGCAAGGATCTGACGGTTTGGGAAGAGGCGGATGGATTGCTGGCCCTGTGCGAGCGTTTTGGTTATACGCACGACGACGTGGCGCGTAAGGTTGGGAAGAGCAGGACGACGGTGAGCGAGGCGTTGGCGATCGCGCGCATTCCAGATGACGTGAGGGAAGTCTGTCGTGCTGCTGATATCAACGCGAAGTCGTCGCTGCTGCAGATCGTGCGCCAACCGGACGACGATTCTATGCGACGTTTTGCGAAAGAGATTGCGTCGAAGGGATTGAATCGAAACGACGCGAGGGAAGTGCGGCGCCAGGAGATGGGCCCGCGCGTGGTGCCCGACAATAAACCTTACACTTTTAAATACGCCTCACCGGAAAAAGACTTCAATATCGAAGTTAAATTTCGTGCCTCTCAGGTGAGTGATTCGGAGGTCGCACTGATCTTGCGGGCCGTCGCCGACGAGATCGACGACGAACCTCCGGTTTAAATCCATCCACAGATTACACAGATTGTTTTATAGAATCGGCGTAAACTGTGGATGGTTTTATTTTGACGCTAAGCCCTTCTTTTTCTCCGCCGCAGCTCGTTTTTGTAACGACTTCGCCCAGCGCTCGAAGGTTGGTTGAAGTGGTTTGAAGAGTCGTGCGCGGAAGGTGTGCTTCTTCTCGTTCCACGCTTTTAACTGCTTCTCAGTGTACGCGCGCACGGCGGGCTCGAGTTGAGTCTTCTTGAGCGAGTGTTTCAGCGTGAGGTGGTAATGCTGCGCCACAAGTGAAAACACGAGGGCTACGAGGTTGCTCTTGAATGAAAGCCTCGGAATTATTTTTTTGTGAAATGGTTTGTTAGCCGGCAACAGGACGTTGACAGCGACTTCTAACCACGCACCTTTGGGACCCTGGCGCGGATGATAGAGTCCGGGCAATTCGGTCGCCTGGAAAGGTCCCCTGATTCGCGGATCGGTGATATAAGGCACCAGCCTGATGCGCTCGATGCCCCGCGTATGTTCGCGCGGCAAACTATCGAAGGCGGTCTCGATCTGCTCCAAAGCGCCTTTCGGCAACGAGCCCTCATACTGGTTTTCAATACGTATGGCCATCGGGTCACTTTACGGGGAAGGCGCAAAGGTGGTCAAGTGAGGGTATCTGCGTTTTTATCCGCGTTCATCTGCGGCTAAAACTTGTCGGTGACAGCGCCGAGACTGGCACTACTTACTAATGCTGCATATTTCGCAAGCACGCCGGTTTTATAGCGTTGCTCCCTCGGGCGCCATTTCTCATGCCGGCGAGCTAGCTCGTCGTCCGGAACGTTGAGTTGCAGCAGCCTGTGCTCGGCGTCGATCGTGATCGAGTCTCCTTCATTCACCAGCGCCAGGTTACCTCCGACCGCAGCCTCCGGCGCGACGTGACCAACGACCATTCCATACGTCGCACCAGAAAAACGACCGTCGGTGATCAGCCCGACTGAATCTCCGAGTCCGGCGCCGATTAGGGCTGACGTCGGCGCGAGCATCTCACGCATTCCCGGGCCACCTTTCGGGCCTTCGTAACGAATCACCACCACGTTACCGGGTTTGATCTCTGCAGCGAGGATCGCGTGCAGGCATGACTCTTCCGAATCAAACACCCGCGCCGGCCCGGTGATCACTTTATTCTTCACGCCGGAAACTTTCGCAACCGCACCTTCCAGCGCGAGATTCCCGCGCAGGACCACCAGGTGTCCTTCCGAGTAAAGCGGGTTGTCCCACTGGCGGATCACATCCTGATCCTCGCGTGGGTTTTCCGGCACATTCGCCAGCACTTGCTCGACAGTCTCACCACTGATCGTCAACGCATTGCCGTGCAGCAAGCCTCGACTCAACAACATCTTCATCACCTGCGGTATGCCACCAGCGTTGTGCAGATCTGTGGCGACGTATCTGCCCGAAGGTTTCAAGTCACAAATCACCGGCACTCGTTCGCGGATTCGTTCAAAGTCATCAAGCGTTAGCTTCACTTGTGCGGCATGGGCTATCGCCGGCAGGTGCAACACCGCATTCGTTGAACCACCAACAGCCATGACCACAGCAACAGCATTCTCGAAAGCTTCTCGTGTTAAGAGCTGTCGTGGCAGTAATTGTTGTCTAACGGCACGAGCGAGAACTTCTGCTGAAGCGCCGGCATTTTCGATAACCTCGTCACTATCCGCAGCCATCGTGGAAGAGTAGGGAAGCGCCAAGCCCATTGCTTCGATCGCGGACGACATCGTGTTGGCCGTGAACATACCGCCGCACGAACCGATGCCGGGGCACGCACGCCGTTCGATCTCGAGCAGACGTTCTTCGCTGATCTTGCCGGCGCAGTATTGGCCCACCGCTTCGAACGCGCTCACGATGGTCAAGTCTTCGCCGTTTAAGTGACCCGGTCTAATGGTTCCGCCGTAAACGAAGATTGCGGGAATGTTCAGACGCGCGATCGCGATCATCGCGCCCGGCATGTTCTTGTCGCAGCCGCCGATCGCGACGAGCCCATCGGCTGACTGAGCCTGGGAGACTGTTTCGATCGAATCCGCGATCACCTCGCGCGAAACAAGGGAATACTTCATCCCTTCAGTGCCTTGCGAGATGCCGTCGCTGACTGTGATCGTGCCGAACGTTTGCGGCATCGTGCCGGATTGTTGAAGCGTTGAGACAGCCCGTTCGGTGAGACGATTCAAACCGGCGTTGCAAGGCGTGACGGTGCTGTAACCGTTAGCAACTCCGATGATCGGCTTTTGAAAGTCGTCATCCTTGAAGCCGACGGCGCGCAACATTGCGCGATTAGGTGTGCGCTCCAGCCCTCTCGTTACGGCGTGACTGCGCGCTGTTTCACTCTTTTCGAATTCGTTGGACACGGGGATCAATTGCTGGCTTTGTCGACCAGTCTACTCTGACTCAACCAGGGCATCATATCTCGCAAACGGGCGCCGACGCGTTCGATCGGATGCTCTCGCGCCTGTTCGTCGAGCTGCTGAAAGCGCGGGCGACCATTCCTCGCCTCTTTCATCCAGTCGCGCGCGAATGCTCCTGATTGTATCTCGGCCAGCAAGCCTTGCATACGACGTTTTGTTTCGTCGTTCACCACGAGCGGTCCGCGCGTCATGTCGCCGTACTGCGCCGTGTTCGAGATTGAATAACGCATCTCCGAGATGCCGCCTTCGTAAAGTAGATCGACGATGAGTTTCATCTCGTGCAGGCACTCGAAGTAAGCCATTTCAGGGGAATAACCGGCTTCCGTCAAGGTTTCGAATCCGGCTTTGATCAGTGAAGTTAAGCCACCACAGAGTACAGCCTGTTCGCCGAAGAGATCGGTCTCCGTTTCTTCACGAAACGTGGTCTCGATAATCCCGGCGCGCCCGCCGCCGATCGCGGACGCGTACGCCAACCCGATCGACTTGGTATCACCAGTCGGATCCTGATTAACCGCCAGCAGGCAGGGCACTCCCGCGCCGCGTTTGTACTCGTGACGCACGAGATGACCGGGACCTTTCGGAGCGACCATGAAGACATTTGCGTCAGACGATGGTTCGATGAACTTGTAAATAATCGAGAACCCGTGAGAGAAGGCGAGGTACTTGCCCGGCGTGATCGATTCTGCGACTTCGCGCGCGTAGATGTCAGGCGCCAGTTCGTCCGGCACGAGCATCATCACAAGTTCCGCTTCCGCGGCCGCCTGGGCCACCGGCAACACCTTCAGTCCCGCGTGCTCGGCTTTCTCCCATGAGGCGCTGCCAGTGCGCAGACCGACAGTGACATTGCAGCCGGAGTCTTTGAGATTATTCGCCTGCGCGAACCCCTGGCTGCCGTAACCGATGACTGCGATCTGCTTGGCGCGTATGAGATCCAGGTTCGCGTCTTTGTCGTAATAGATCTTCATTCTTAAATGGTCCTTTCGAATTCCTCTTCTTCAATCGGCTTTGCCCTAAAAGTCAGAAACCAAGGTTGGAAACAGTCAGTACCACCTCGCGGTAGCGGGTGGGTGCGCAGCCGTGCGGCCGACGTAATCACCTCGTTAAGATCAACCGTGCGGATATTTTGCGTTGTCACCACCGACCTGCTTGAGGGCTGCACACCCACCCGCTACCGCGAGGTGGTACTGACCCGATCCAAGTGCAGGTTTAGACTTTGAGGCAAAGCATCTTCAATCGAAGACTCTTCTCGTGCTGCAAGTCTGTTAATCGCGATATGTCCGGTGCGAGTTATGTCTGTCACTCCGATTGGCCGGAGCAACTCGATAAACGTGTCGACTTTCTCTTTATTCCCCGAGGCTTCGACGATCATCTGTGTGTGCGAAATGTCGACCACCTTCGCGCGAAAGACACTCACCAGGCTCAGTACCTCCTGGCGTTCAGAGCCGGCGCTTGCAGACACGGTGATCAAAGCCATCTCGCGCTCGATGTGTGGGCGTGTAGTCACGTCCTGAACCTCCCTCACGCGCGCCAAACGTTCGCATTGTTTGACGATCTGGTGAATGGTGCGGTCATCACCACTCGTAACGATCGTGACACGCGACCAGCGCGGATCGAGACTCTCGCCGACGGAGAGCGTTTCAATGTTGAAGCCCCGGGCGCTAAACAGGCCTACGATCCGGGACAACTCTCCCGGCTCATCCGCGACGATTATTGAGAGCGTGTGGCGCATATTAGTCATGCACGATCATGTCGCGCGCATTCGCACCCGCCGGAACGATCGGAAACACGTTCTCTTCTTTCGTAACCACGACGTCGATCACCGCAACGCCTTTGTGTTCGAGGGCGGCCTTGAGAACACTGTGCAGGTCCGACGGTTTCTCTACTCGAAAGCCCGCAGCGCCGTACGCTTCCGCAAGCTTCACAAAATCAGGCGCCACTGAGATATCAACCTCCGAATAAGTGCGGTCGTAGAACATCTCCTGCCACTGCCGGACCATCCCCAGATAGCCGTTGTTCATGATCAGAATTTTGACCGGAAGTTCGTATTGAACAGCAGTGGCGAGTTCCTGGTTCGTCATCTGAAATCCGCCGTCGCCGACAACGGCAACCACTAGTTGGTTTGGCAGGGCGAGTTGGGCGCCGACGGCTGCGGGCAAACCAAATCCCATCGTTCCCAAGCCACCGCTCGTAATCAAGTGCCGCGCCTTTGTAAACGGATAAAACTGCGCCACCCACATCTGGTGTTGGCCCACGTCAGTAGTGACCACCGCTTCACCTCGCGTCAGACGATGCAGTTCGCGAATAACGGTCTGCGGTTTGATTTGATTTTGTGATCCGTCGTATCGCAGCGGCTGCGATCGCTGCCACTCTCCGATCTGATCCCACCACGGCTCTCGATCCCGAATCGACTGTTGCGTGTCGTGTTCCTGAAGCAACGAAATGAACTGGTCCAACGCCTGTTTGACGTCGCCTGCGAGCGCCAGCGCCGGCGTTACATTCTTCCCGATGTTTGCCGGATCGATGTCGACATGAATCACGCGTGCCTGTGGTGCAAACGTAGCCAGCTTTCCAGTCACGCGATCGTCAAACCTCACGCCGAGCGCGACGAGTAGATCGCTTTCAGCCACGGCCATATTCGCCGCGTACGTCCCATGCATCCCCAGCATGCCCAGGCAAAGCGGATGTGAACTCGGAAATCCTCCGAGACCCATCAACGTCGGTGTCACAGGAAGACGCAACGCCTCCGCGAACTTGCGCAGGGAATCGACCGCGCCGGAATTTGTAATGCCTCCGCCGACATACAAGACCGGCCGTTTCGCATTCAGAATTGATTCGACCGCGCGTTGCGCCGACTGTTGATCGACCCGCGCCGGTGCCGCAGAGAAGGGAAAACTCACGTGGTCCAGGCGCGAATGGTTTGCGCGGGCGGCGCTGACGTCTTTCGGAATGTCTATTACCACCGGCCCGGGCCGGCCGGAGCGTGCCAGATGAAATGCTTCACGAACAATGGCCGGAAGATCTCTCGCTTCGCGAACCAGGTAGTTGTGCTTTACACACGGGCGCGTGATGCCAACGGTGTCTACTTCCTGAAACGCGTCAGTGCCGATCAGGTGTTTGGGAACCTGGCCGGTTATTACGACGATGGGCGTCGAATCCATGTAAGCATTGGCTATCCCGGTGACGGCATTGGTGGCGCCTGGACCAGAAGTGACGAGCACCACGCCGACGCGACCGGTCGCGCGCGCATAACCTTCGGCCATGTGTACGGCGCCTTGTTCGTGGCGCACAAGGTAGTGGGTGAGCTGATCGCGGGCGCGCCATAGTTCGTCATAGATGTGAAGTACCGCACCGCCCGGGTAGCCGAAGAGCGCGTCCACGCCCTCATGGACTAGCGCTGCGACGAGCATTTGTGCGCCGGTTGGCATGTCTCCGAGCGCATCTGGAAGCACAGGCGTTGCGGTCCGGTTAAGTAGTTGACGTGGAGCAATCATGGTTCAGGGTTCCACTTGGAAAGACTTGCTCCAGCGACTCTAGCCCTCACGGCGCTCTTTGTAAAATTTATTCTTTTAAGATAATAATAAACGAGATTCATCGACTACCATGACGACCATGTGGTAATAATCACACCTATGGAAATGGCGCAGTTGGAATATTTCCTGCGAGTAGTACAGGAAAAGAGCTTCTCGAAAGCTGCGGATAAGGTGTTTCGCACGCAGCCCGCCGTCAGTATCGCGATTCGACGTCTGGAGGAGGAAATAGGCCTGCCATTGCTGGACCGGACACAGAAGACACCGGTGCTTACCGAGGCGGGGCAGGTTGTTTACGACTATGCGCAGAGGATTCTGGGCCTCCGCGATCAGGTGGGCCAGGCGATCGCCGAAATGCAGAGCATGAAGAGGGGACTGATTCGTGTCGGCGCAAACGAGAGCACGTCGCTCTATCTCTTGCCGGAGTTGGTACTGAAGTTTCGCGAGCAGCATCCCGAAGTTAAGGTGGAGATCTTTCGGTACGTCTCGAGCCGGCTGCCGCGGGAAGTTTTGGAGCGCAACCTCGACTTTGCGTTGATGGCCTCAGAGCCTGGCGATCGCGACCTCGAAGCGTTCCCGCTGCTGAAAGACGAGCTGATCTTGATCATGAGTCCGAAACATCATCTGGCGGGCCGTCAGTCAGTGAAGATCAAAGATCTCGGGAACGAACCGTTTGTGGCTCACAACGTCAAGTCAGGATCGCGCGTTAAAGTGATCGAGGCCTTCGCCAGACAGCACACGCCGCTCAACATTACGCTCGAGTTGGCAACAATTGAGACGATCAAGAGGTTCGTGCAGAAGCGAGTTGGTTTGGCGTTCGTGCCAAAAATGTGCGTGCGTGAAGAGCTGGAGCGCGGAGTTTTGATGACTGTGCCGGTGCGCGGACTCACTCACACGCGCACCCTCTGGGCCGCCCATCGGCGCGGAACAAATTTCTCACCCGCCGCCGCCGCATTCCTCGACGTCCTCCGTGAACACGCACAATCTTAGGTCGTGCAGTTGTAACGGCAGTCTCTCCCAAAAAATTTCTTCAGCAGGCTCGACCCTTTCTGACTGCTTTTCTCGCGATTACTAGTGAGTAGCAACGACGCAATGCGAGAGACGCAGCGTCAACTAAGGAGAGGGAAAGATGACGGGCATCATTTTATCAATCATACTTGTTCTGGGTGGCGTGAATGGTCCAACCGGCGATTTCAATACTGCGACTGCAGTCGATCAGCCTGTGGCGACATCGGATAGCACCGCTAGCGTGCAGCGCAAGAAATAACTTTTATATACCTGACGAACCTGACCTAAAACCCAACAGAAAGAAAACCGGGAAGCTTTTGCAGAGCCTCCCGGTTTCTTTTTATCCTTACAGGATGGCGATGAGCCGGTGGCGGATTGAATCATCTGAAAAACTAGATAGGGAACTCGAACACGTTTATTGGATCGGTGGCGGCAGCGCTGGCGGCAAGTCGACCATCGCGCGTCGTATCGCTGCTGAGCAAGGTATGCGTGTCTACTCGACTGACGATGTGATGGCTGATCACGCACGCCGGAGCACGCCCGATGACTGCCCGTTGCTGCACAAGTTCATGGCCATGGACATGGACGAGCGCTGGGTGAACCGCTCACCGCAAACCATGCTCGAGACGTTTCACTGGTTTCGGGGCGAGGGCTTCAACTTGATCATCGAAGACTTGCTACAACTCACACGCGAAAGCGGCGGCGTCATCGTCGAGGGATTCCGACTGCTGCCGCACCTCGTCAAACCTCTCGTCTCCACAACGAGTCGTGCCGTGTGGCTCCTCCCAACGCCTGACTTCCGTCGGGCAGTGTTCGAGAGCCGCGGCGGATCGGCGTGGGGATTTCTCGCCCGGACGAGTGATCCGGAAAGAGCTTTAAGCAACCTGCTCGAACGCGACCAAATGTTCACGGACATCCTCCGCGCCGAAACAGTTCGCCTGGGATTGCCTGCGATTGAGGTTGATACCACTACGATCGAAGACGAACTCACCAGGTCTGTGACAAATATGTTCTCACGCTAAGGCGCAGTAGTTGCTTCACAGAAAACGTGAATCAATCAAAAGGGGTGAAAAAATGAAGAACTCAGTGGCGTTTACGATGCTCGTGATGCTGAGCCTAATCTTTGCAAGCTGCGCACAACAGAGCGCTCGCAATTCACAGTCAGAGGCTCTTTTTCGCGCGACACGCGAGGGAAATACCGACATGGTTCGGTCGTTACTTTCCGGCCGGGATGCTGATGTGAACGTCACCGATGAGCGCGGTAGCACGCCGCTACTTGAAGCCGCACGTTACGGGCATGAAGACATCACCCGCGTACTAATTGCAGCCGGAGCGAACGTAAAAGCAAAAGATCAAGACGGGAAGACCGCATTGATGTTAGCAATTCAAGGCGACCACGAAGAAGTAGTACGAGTTCTAAAGCAGGCTGGAGCAACGGAATAATACAAGCCGACTACGCAGACGAGACCCACAAGAAGAGGCCAGATCAGTCTGGTGCCGTAATTCTCCTGACCACGGATCCAGATTACCTAAATCTCCTCAAAGACCAAGAACGTCAATTTTCTTAATTCGTGATGATAGCTTTTGGCCGAAGCCTGCGCCTTAGGACGTGAGCGGTTAGAAGCTCAGACACAATGACCAACCCCAGCAAGGGTGGTGCATTCAATCATTTTGCAACCTGCCGGTTTATGCCGGCGCTTAAGGAGAATTTCATTATGAGTGCAGCAATTTTGGAAACTATAGAGGAACGAGATACTACCCCTGAACAGACAAAGGCCATCTGGCATCAGTATCGTACATTTCGGCGCAGCGTAATCACCCTCGAAGCTCTCGAGACGCAGCTTGGCGCGACGCTGCTGGAGCTTAGTGAGAATTCGACTGGCACAACTCTGGGCCAGGTCGAAATGGTGTTCCTGACACAATCTCTCCGGGCGTTGCAGGAAACGAGCGAGCAGGCGTTGAATTCTATTATCGCCATCGAAAACGGCTCGCTGGCCACAGTGCTTGACGACGGAGCCGTATTTCTTGACGCGCTGGAACGCCGAGTTCCAGACCTTTCCGAAGAGACTAAAGCAGGTGTGACGCTATTCCTGCGTCGGTTTGGGAACCCGCGGAAGTGGCTTCAGTTTGTTCGTGAAGTTATGTCGGCGAAGCAGGATTTCTATCGGTCTGCCAGGCTGAGCGTGCAGCAAAACAGAAGCGCCAGTCCCGCATCGATAGCGCGTCAAATTGAAGAAATGGCGTTGAGTCACCAGATGGCGCTGCCTGAGTGCCCGCCTCCTGTAGTCAGCCCCGACAGCGGGATGAGCCGCGAAGAATTGCCTGGGTTGATCGAACAAGCAGTCGAGCGAGGTCGGAGCCGTCTAAGCAAGGGCGCTCCCAGCTTTCTCGCCGCAGCGTGGTACCAGCGACTTGCCAACCAGATCTCCTGGCATGACCCGGAGCAGGCGGCTGTTTTCGGAACCTTCGTCGCGCCCACGAAGCCACAGGCAATAATCGTCTGCCTGTTTGGAGCTCCAGGAATCGCAATCTGCGTCGTCGCAGCTCTGATTGCAATCTCCAGCCACAACGTTGAGACAGACGATGACGACGGTGGCGATACCGATGGCGGCGACGATGACGGTGGAACAACCGGGGAATAACGCGGCTATTCTCAAGCTCAGTGCTTGCGTAGCGCGTGCGCTTCGCAGGCACTGAGCAATCTACGGCAGAGGAGAATGGTAGATCTTGCGTCTGATAATAGAGATTATGTTGGTGAGGGCTTTGCCTTTTTAATGGTGATTATTACTGAAACTATGATCTCTACAGTAAAAATCATTTTGACCTATTTGGCCCTCACCCTGATAATTGGACCGTGCAAGTTTTGCGCCTCATACTTGAATACGCGGCTAAGGAGTGGGCTGTGATTTCCAACGCTCCCGTCGCCTCAATCCTCTTATTTATTTTCGCGTTCACGTTGGCTTATTTAGCCGCTCGGTGGCGGTATTCAGGCATCGTTGATGTTCTGAAGGGCCAACGAGAATTGTTAACGGATCAGATCGCGGACTACAAGGAACGCTTAGGTCTGGTTCCTTCAGATAAGACATCGTATGCAAAGCTAACGATCCGTGAATTGAAGGCCGAGGTTGCGCAATACGCAGCAAAACTGAAGGAGGCGTCCTCATACTTGGATAACGGTGAGATCTTCCGTATTCCAGCGAAGCATGAAGAACTGCAAAAGACCATAGCTAGGACTGACTCACCAGAGGAAAGGGATCGACTTGAACAGGAATTCTGGGCCAAGGCAGCTTACTTTAACGCTGTCGAGATTAGGATGCGAACGGACCTCTATGAACACGAGTATAAGTCCAAGGTTATTACCTTGCGGGATGAAATGATTCGACGGCTACCCGTAAAAACAGTGCCGAGCATTATGTATGACCGACTAGTAAGCCCGACGGCGCTAGCCGATATCGCGGTGGACTTAGAAAGGCTTGCTGCCCTTTTGCCAGAGCGTGATTCAAAGTAGCAATAAGAAGTGTTACGCGAGACCCTCCGTTACAAAATTCGTTTCAATCCCTAGCTCATGGACCGACTGAATCACGCAGCAAAGATTATGGCAAAGCACCTTACACAAAGCCTCATTGACTTGCGCCGTTAGCGTCTGTCCGGCGTCAATTAGTTTTCCCAC
>DASVGE010000202.1:0-23949 GCA_036379695.1 Pyrinomonadaceae bacterium
CAGCCCTCAAGCAGGTTGGTGGAGTCAACGCAAAATATACGCAGCGTAGATTTGAACGAGGTGATTACGCAGTCGCCGCATGGCTGCGCACCCACCCGCTACTGCGGGTGGTACTGACCCGATCCATGTGCAAGTTTAGACTTTTGAGACAAAGCCTTCCACGGCCTCGAGTTCGATTTTGATTTCGTCCGATGTTGCTTCCGTAGATCAACGTTGAACGCAGTCGCGCGAAATATATTTATGCCCGGCAGCAAAGTGACATAGTATGTTCTTCTCTTGAGAACTTACCGGCAACGTCGAGAGAAAAAGCAGGCCAGCATTAAGATTGAACTAACGTGAAGCAATGTGAATTTAACCTCCGCAGGTTTCTCATAACTACTTCGCCACGGCGAGCGGGAAATCCTCGTTCATGCCTGAGAGCGCGCGTGGGTTCTGGCGGGAGTCGGTTTCCCGGCGCACGGTGCGACTCACGTAGCTGAATGCTTCGCCGGCGGTGATCACGCGATCGGCGTTAGCATCGGCTGCCCCGCGCAGACCCTCGAGCAGCGCCCAGGTAAAGACTCCGTGGCCGCCGCCCCAGTGTGGTCCTTCTTCCGAGATCTCGTTTACGTCGGATGAAGTCAGCACCGCTCGGCCACTCTCGCGATAAAGTTTCGAAGCGTAAAGGTTGAAGACGTTGTTTTCTACGCGCTCCAGTTGTCGGCCAGTAACGATTCGTGGACCGGCCACGCCGGCGCTATGGCACGCATCGATAAACACTACGACGCGCTCGGCCCGAACTTCATGGTCCAAAACTTCCTGGAGTTCGAACATTCCCAGTCCCGTCTTTGGCATGTTCGCTACCTTCGTATCATTCATGAGGAAGTAGAGCTTGCGCGGGTCAAACGGATCAGGCGAGCCGTGCGAAGCGATGTAGATAAAAACCAGATCGCTGGGAGCCGCCCGGCGCAATAAACGCATCAATGCGTCACGCACCGCTTCAGTCGTCGCGCCGCTATTCTCCATGAAGACAATGTCCGACGGCTTAAAACTTCCACCTTCCGGTTTGAGCAGGAAGTCGCGTACTGCGCGCGCGTCAGCATCCGCATAGCGCAGGTTATTTAACCCGGCATCATTAAACTGATATTGCGACACTCCGATAATGGCCGCAAATTTCCTGCCTGAAAACCTGGCCTTCACGGGCTGCGACTTTGTCGAAGATCCGGGCGAGGGAAGCTGCGGCCCGCCGGCAACCAAAACATACGAAGCGTAATAGGAAGTGTTGTTTCGGTCTGTGGCACTAATCTCAACCACATTCTTGCCTGGTTGAAACGCGAAGCGCGGCTTGCTCTCGAGATCGCAGTTAATCACTTTCCCATCGCGACTCGATCTAATGTTGCCGCAGATAGTGTTGGCTGCTTCACCGTTGATCGCGGTGTAGATCTGTCCGTAGTTGATCGAGTCGGCAAACGGATTGCGTATGGTCAACTTCAAGCTGCGCAGATTGGTGGTGGGAATGCGGGCCTCGACCGTTGTGATCGGCGCTCCGCCAATATCCGGTAATTCGAGTGCAAAAGGAGCTCGTGACGGTGGTTGTTGAGGCACAGTGGCTTCACTCCACCGGCACGGAACAAGAGCCGTCACGAGCAACGCAGTTAGCAACACCGCAAGTGGCCTGAACATATTCTTAAGGGCGCCGTTTTGGTGCCGGCTTAGTTGGTTGCACAGGTTGAGCAGGGGCTGTTTGATTGTCCGTTGGTGGCGGTGACGCCGGTCTAGACGCGACCTCCATCTTGGCGCCAATCGGTTCGATACCTTTCGTCGACACGTTCATCGCGGGCGTGGCGGCCCAGGACACTTCTCCGGCTTCCTGCATGTAGTCGTAAATGACTTCCATGTTTGGCGGCAGCGCTCCGCTATGTTCGCGTTGATATATCGCGACGTAGTCTTTCAGCGCGGTGACAATCTCCTGCATTTGCCCCGGGTCTTTGGCGTCGATCATCGACAGCGCGCGATAAAGATATGGCTCGGCTATTACCTTGCGCCGGTCCAACTGTATGGCCTGGGCAAACTCTGCCAACGCCCGCAACTTTTCCTGTGAAGTACGAGCCGTAAGCTTCAGAACCTTTCCATAGTAGTAATGAGCATACGGATCGTTTGAACGAATACGCAGCGACTCTTCCAAGTTCTCGCGGGCCATTTTGAACATGTCGAAGTGATAAGCTCTGACGCCATTATCTCGCGTGATGCCTGCCATCACTGCTTCGAACTCAGCGCTGTTGCCGATCAACTCGCCGGCGTCGAGTTTTGCCCGAATATCCGCCGCCATCGCGCCATCGATATTCTTTTGAGCGGCATCCGCGCGCTCAGCCGCGTTTTTCGAGGGATCCAACATCTTGCCGGGAGCGAGACTTGTAGATCCGACGTAGAGCGTCTTTTGGATCGCACTGCTGTTGCCTATCAGTGACTTGACCTGTTCCTCTCGCTCGGTGAGACGATCCTTATCGGCGATAAATCCGAGTCGTACACGAGGATCGAGTGAGGCCGTGCTACGGAGGTTTGCGTAAAACTTTGGCACTTCGCGTACGTCGTAACTGCGATCGAGCATGTACTTCAAACCCAACTGGTCTGCCTCATCCTCCTGCAGCCGGTCCCACGACGTGATTGCATTAGGAACCCATAGCTTCGTCACTGTTGGTGCGATCGTATAAGCGAGAAACATGGTGTTCATTACAGTGTTGACAGAGCCGCCGGCTGCTCCTGCCACTGCGCCTGCGGCAACGGTCACGATCGCTCCGATCAGCGCGCGTTTTTTAGCCTGCTTTTCGTTATACGGTTCGATGCCCTGCGCCACCAGCACGTCTTCCTTCCAATGTTCCTTTTCGACGTGCGCGATCTCATGGCCCAGCACATAACTCAGTTGCGCTTCATTGTCGATTATCGAAAGTAGTCCCGACGAGATGTATATAGTGCCTGTTGATAAAGCACGTGACTCCGGAATCGGATTGAGCATGATGCGGAAGGTGTAAAGCCGGTTGGAACCAACAGGGACGAGTGATTGTCCAACACGATTGACATAATCCTGGGCCAGCGGGTTGTCGTAGAGCGTGTACTCAACTGTCAGTTTGTCGCCGTCACGCGTGACCTGTTGAAAGCCGGGGTTACGAGTGTTGATGTAGTAGGCATACTCGGAGTGCTCGCGTTGCTTTTTGAGATAAGCGTCTTCACACGAGTCGCGGAAGTCGGCGTCTTTCAGGTAGAGGTCAAGGCTGAACTTTTTGATCTTCTGATACTCTTTCTCTTCCTTCGTGAGTTTTGGTTTTTCTTCTTTCTTCTGTTCGTCTTTTTTCTGCTCGTCTTTCTTTTCTTTCTTGTCTTGAGACGCTCTTGTACGAGCCACGCCGGCAATTGGCAAAGCGAGCGGGAGGAGTAACGCGAGAACGACAAGGCATGCTATGTGGGAGTTGCGGAAAATTCTCATTGAAGGGATCTCCTGGTAAGGTAATGGTTGACGCTCGGTCAATGGGTCAACCGAATTAAAAGGAATGGCGCGTGGACCTGCTGACCGATGGAGTCCGTGAGAAAACCTGGTCCGAACGCGAAGGAATTAGTCTGAAACCTGTCGTAAGGTAGTGCAGACGGCTGGAAAAAACAACTGTTTTCGGTCTACTTCTCTATCTGCACGCCCCTGAAATCTGCGTACTGCATCAGGCTTGGGTCATTAGAACTTTCCTGATAGATAGCCAATCTTAATAACGCGAATTTGGTACTCGATTCCGCGACATTCTTGAACGTGAGGACCATTCGCACCGGAACATTTGGCGCCAAAACGGCTCGATTAAAAAGGGAACCCCTGCGAGCGTTTTTAGATCCGATAGTCGACTCGGAAAGGTCATATTGATTTCCTTCGGTGGTGATTCCTTTCGAGGCGTCTTTTCCGCGACGACGAAGACGGTAGTCGTTGTGACTAAGAGTGAATTCGCGCGTCTCGGTTGAGTCGTTGGTTACTTCCAGTTCGCAAATCACGTCCAAAGCCGGCATTTTGCACGAGTAAAGGTGTATCGATATGGGCGAACGGCCGGACTTGGGCGCATGCTTAACCTAGCGCCCCCTTTGGGCGGGACGCCCTTCTCTGGTGGATCAAGAACCGGACTTGATGGATTGTTATTACCAGACATAACTGGTCCACTAGCAAAATAAAAGTCACCCTTTACATTCGCGGCATACCATGGCTCCTGTCGTCCACCAGTGCGCGCTGACACTTGTTCGGTCACGCGCCGAAACATTGTCTCGAGCAACACTCCAGGTTTCTCCATTTGTCTGGCCAACTCTTCAGTGTAAGGACTGTTGTCACCACCACCGTCAGCCGCGACGCTGTTAGGAGCAGTTGCGTAAGCGATTAGAGTACCGGTCGGGGCTACAACTTGGGCCAGGCCATCCTGCGTTGAACGAAAACTACGTGTAAAAGGGTTGTTGCGACAAGCGTCGAGAATTGCGATGTTCAATGCGTTCTGTGCGTCGTCCATCGTATTCAGGACGTAGTTGAGATCGACCGCAGTGTCTTCCAGATCGGCTTCGGTTTGAATGTCAGCATCAACTGGGATCAGATAGTTGCGCCCTTTGGCCTGCACGCCATGTCCGGCGAAATAGAAGACGCCCACCGCTCGTCCCAAGCGTAATTGTGCTCCGAACTCGCGAATCATCTGTTTCATTTCGCGCTGTGATTTATCGGTGCCTGTTAAAACCTCGAAACCCAGCTTGGTAAGAGTCGCCGCGACGAGTCTGGCGTCGCTGGATGGATTTCGTAAACGAGGCACATTTGCGTATGCACCATTGCCAATGACCAAAGCGATTCGTCGCTCTCCCGGCTTTTCCCGGTCCAGCTGGCGATGATCCTGTTGAGCATCTACCTGCAAGAAGCCAAGTGACCCCAACAACATCAGACAGAGGCTCGACTTCCGTCGCATGGACCGTGCAAAGCCGTGAGTGAAATGCATTCTCATGTGAACCTGGCTTTACCCGCTTATCGTTTCACTGCGATGGGAAAATCCGCCACGGTTTTCGGTGAAATCATTGTCGGGTGTTGCAAGCCTTTCGTCAGTTCTTTCACGCGTTCGGAGATATAAAGGTTCAACATGTTATAAGTGATGCGTCCCGAGTTGCCGAGGGCCGCGGCGCCGTTTATGCCCTCAACCAACGCTTTTGTGAATGCGCCATTGTTCCACTCTTCTCGCTCCAGGGACGATTCGTTTCCCGTTGACGCAGAAAAAACTACGACACCATTTTCAGCACTTGCCAACTCGTTGATGATGATATTTATATCTAGTGGACCACGCCGCGTAGACAGTCCGATGGAATTACCTGAGTGACAGGTATCCACGAAGAACAATGCCTTACCGGCAATTGCAGAGACAGTATTTCGAATGTCGCTAAACGTTAGGCCAGTACGGAGCAACCGATTCGGATCGACATTGTACGGACAAAAGTAATAGTAGTTGTTCTGGTCGTTTACTCCATGTCCGGCAAAAAAGACCATCGCCATGTCGTTGCTGGTAGTTTCTTTACGTATCCAATCTAGACCGTCCAGTATCTCGTCTTTGGTTGCTTCTTCGTTGGTCAGCAGCTTCACTACAACGTCGCGATAGAGTAAACCTTTCTGGGCGACCATTGCCCTGACAAAATCGCTCGCGTCTTTGTCGGCCAGCTTCAGATTGAATTTCTCGTTGGAGTAGCGGCTTACTCCGACAGCCAGGATGTAGAGCTTTGGTTTGACGATAAATGTCGCAGGCTGCGCGGCAGTTGAACCACGCCATTTGACACGCAGGGTTGCAGGTACGCTTGTAGCAAAACGATTTTCGGCGATCAGAGAGATTTCGCTGTCACGCTCGGGCACAGTGACGCGTATTTCGCGCGTTTCTTCCGGCTTGGTCGTTTCCTCTCGAACTAGTTGGCGTGAGAGTGACGGGCGTCCGTCGACCAAAACTTTCAAACCAGTGACAGGCTCACCAGACGGACTGCGCACGCGAAATTGCACTACGACGTCCGTGGATGAGACTTCGCTGCCATCGCGAGGTGAGATGATTTCTAAGACCGGTGGCAAGAGAAGCGTGACATCAGCTTGCTGTTGTTTGCGTCCAGCCTCTTCGTTTGCTTCCTTAAGTGCGAACTGCTCATCGCCTGTTGTAAGAATCCTCGAGACAACGTCAGGACGATAGTAGGTTGACCGAAATTGACCGACGGGGAAGAAGTCTGCCTCTTTATCAGGGCCATTGTTAACATGCCATCCAATCAGTTCTTCGGCGCCTGGTGATGCGTCGTAATAACCAGACGGTGTCCACAACACCCAGCGTTTTCGGTCAGCGTGAGGGAAAAAGGCTAGCAACTCTTTGCCGTCCGACATGCGATACCAGCGGATCGTACCGTCACCGTGAGCTGCGACCGCGACTTTATTGTTGCGAGCGATGTTTACTGCAAACGTTGTGCTGTAACTTGGTTTTCGCCATAGCTCGGCACCGTTTCGGTCGAAGAGTCTGACATGAAAGCTCGTGCCAAGGAGGAAGGCCCTTTTGTCAGGGGCCAGTGCCAAGCTATATGACGTCTCATACTCACCAAGTTTTAGTTGTATACCGTTGACTTTTGGTTTAGGGGTGTAGTTCCACCCGACAACGCGGAGATTTTGGTCATCAGTCTCCGGCGGAAGGAAGCTCAATCTATTTGGCTGACCCGCTTCAAGCTTTCGATCGCTCACCGAAAAGTACGCCGGCGTCTTTAGTCCCTCGTAAGTAAACCCCACTCCAGTCCCATCCGAGGAAACTAAAAAGCGATTCCTGTTGTACAAGATTATCGGTGAAACAATGAAAAGCCGACGATCAGTAGCAGCACTAATCACACCAAAGGACGGTTCACCTGTACTATAGACGACACCTCCATCACTCAAAGGGAGTAGGTGAAGAATGATTTGATCAGCTGCAACAACGTCGCGTGGATCGCCTCTACCAGCATCTGACCAAACTCGAATAAAATTTAGATTGTTTGCGTCACTGGCCGTTCCTCCGGCGTAGAGCATTGTCCCGTCTGCTGACCATGTTATACGGGTAAGTGCTCCATTTTTGATACCGGTAATATCAGGCTCAAACAGCGGCGTGAGATCATCGGTGCGAACTACCATGGGTTTGTTCGAAGTAACAAACGCGACTGCGATTCGCGAGCTGTCGGGCGAGATGCTAACGCGCTGAATACCCACCCCCCGTCGCGGGTTTTGTTTAGCAACAAGACGCAGGGAGCCATCTTGTCCGCTTAGATAAACTCGAATGAAACCATCCAATGACCCCGTTACTAATTTTCCGCGTCGATCAAAATTAGCGCTCATAGTCGAGTCCGCGTAATCCTTATCTTCGCCCGTTAGTACATAGTTGGAACTTGAAAAGAGCCGAATACCGTTGCTGCCCCCAAGTGTCGCTAGCAGATATCGTCCGTCAGGCGAATAGGTCAGATAAAGGACAAAGTTCGGCAGTCCCTCTAATCGATGGATAAGACGGCCACTCGCACGGTTAAAAACGTATATCGACTCGTTACCACCTTTGTTCGTAGATGAGCCCCCGACAGCTATGGTGTTACCATCCGGTGAAAGTGCCACGGCATAGAGTTCACCCTGAGTATCGGGACCGATTGGTACGCGGATGGTACGCAACAGGCGGCCGGACTGGAGCTCCCATACACGTATGGTTTTGTCTTTAGACGCTGTGACCAGAAGCCGGTTACCGGCATCGACAGCAATGCCCCATATATCACCCGTATGCATCCCTGTTTCAATTCGAAGCGTTGGCTCTATAGATGGAGTGGTTTGGGCGGGCGTACTGATACAGGTCGCCGAGACACAAAGAAACAACAGGCATACAAGTGGCCACCTGGTGTTACCGGTTCTTTTCTTGTTCGTGTTCATCTAACCCTCAGAATTGCGAGCACTACCTGCCATACTGAAGCTGAACGTTTACCAGCAACGCCTTCTTGTCCTTCACTGCTATGCGGTAAATGGTTTGGGGCGCGGGATCTTCGCGCGTTAATTGGCGTGCACCTTTGTGAGCTGCAGCTTGCTGCTCGTGGGGGGTCCATGTTTCGCCTGCGCCGCCTTCCATTTCAAAGCGCTCAGTTTGTCCGCCCCAAAGTTTCTCCCACTGCGCCAGGTCTGCATTCGAAACCGGTATAGGTTTGTCAGAAATCGGTAAATCAAGCGGGGAACTCGTAACGATGACGGTGAGAACCTCGCCCGCATGGTTGGGACTGCTGCGTCGCGCGGTAAAGTAGCTGGGATTGTCTTCCTGTGCGGGTATGTCAATCAGCTTTCCCGGACCAACCTGATTATCACCATCCATTCCAGCCCACGGATAGATCAACATCGCCGGGCCAGTTGAGCCATCCACCAACAGCTCGCGATCGATGACGTAAAGATATCCAGGTTGTGCGGACTCAATACTCAAACGCACTTGATCGCCTTCCCGAAACGTCGTTCCCGCCTCAACTCGTTCCGGAACCAATTCTGCGGTCTTATTTTTCTCTCTCACCAACATCCTGGCACCGGTGTCGTTTGTATTCTTTGGTCGCAATCTCCAGATCGTTATTCCCAGTTGAGCAACCGCGCTTTTACTCTCGTGTGATTTTTGTGGAGCTGTGGGCGCCGATGCGAGCGCATACGTGCGCTTCGGCGGTCTGGGTTTCACCTGGCCTTTCGAGTTTCTGTTGTCGAGCGCTTGAGTTCCTGATTGCTGCCGGTTTTTGATGAAGTCGTCGGAGACAATCTTTCGCGGCGCACCTTGAGGAATCGACTGGGCGAGCCCTTCTTGTTGCGCACCTAAACAAGTTGTTATTAGAAACAGGAAGAGGATCGTGGATGAGATAGAATTGAAACTCATGTTGTCACTCTGATTTGTGCAAAGCGGGTTGTTCTCAGCGATGTTCCAGTTCGACGAGCTTGACTAACACATCGCCTTTTGTGCTTACGGTTGTTTGGCGCCGGGCCGTATCTTTCGTGGTTTCGGGCTTCTGTTCCGAATACTTCAACAAAAACTGTTTCAGCTTATCTGTAAGCGTCGGGTCATTAATTGCCCCTTCCGGATCTTTGAATGCTGCGTCCTTGGCTGTTTCGAGCGCCGCTATTGGAGAGGCGGACCAGATCATCCAAAAAAGCTCCGTGCCGGCCTGGCCTGCAAATGTATTCCAGTTTGTTTGCAAGGCCGCGTTGGAATTCAAGCTGGCTGATCCCTCATTTGTCTTAGGCGTTGGGTAGATGATGTTGAAACGCAATCGTGCGGTCTTCTCGTCAACGCTCTCATTGAAGACATACATATAACCGGATTGAGGACTGGAAACGTTGAGGCGAAACTTGTAGCCACTCTCAAAAATCTCCTGGCCCGAAGACTGAAAGGGCTCCTGATAAGGTTTCCCGTCGCGCATTTTTTGCACGGTCAAGGAATAAGTAAGTGAACGTGTCGGCACTTCGGTGGGACGATCAACAGGGGTACCGGGGGCACTAGTTGCGAGCGAATATAAAAATAGTGAGCCTAGCACTACACCCGCCAGCAGGACGATAGCCGCTAAGGGAAGTACCCAGTTCGTGAGCGATGCCCTTGATCGCTGAACCTCTTGTTGTTCCTGGACAGGTGCGGGCTCAACTGCACCTCTGAGAGGTTCGTCAACGATTGTAGATGGCAACTCGGCCCATGATGCTGGTTGTTTGACTGTTTCGTCTTCGTTCAGTAAAGCGCTCGCCAGCGCGTCGCCGAACTCCTGCGCGTTCTTGTAACGATCTTCCGACTCGTATGACAGCGCCTTGAGAATCATGCGTTCAGCTTCCTCAGGCAACCGCGGGCGTAGATCTCCAGGTTTGACGCGAATACCTTGCCGTTGCAGGTCGGAAAGATGTGCGATGGATTCCGGGTTGAAAGGCCTTCGCCCGGTCACCAATTCATAGGCGATGATCCCAAACGAGTAGATATCGCTCGCGGCGGTCACTTTAATTCCGTAAAGCTGTTCCGGGGACATGTAGACGAGCGTGCCTGCTGTAGCTGCGCCCGTAACAGTGCTGGGAGCGATAACGGATTCCTTAATCTTCGCTATTCCAAAGTCGACGATCTTGACCTGCTCCGCGCCGCGTCCAAGCGTTTGCAGCATAATGTTTTCGGGTTTCAGATCACGATGAAAAATCCCTTTGGCGTGAACGGCGCTCAAAGCAGACCCGACTTGCTTTACGATCGAAGCCACTCGTTCCAGGTCCATTCCTTCCGGCGTATCTTTGAGCGCAGAGCGCAAGGAGATGCCGTCCACAAACTGCATGACGAGATACGGCTTGCCGGTTGGCAGTTCCCCTGTATCGAGAATACCTACGACGCCGGGATGATCGACTCGCGCTAATGCTTCCTTCTCCTGCAGGAACTTCTGAACCGTCCACTGGTCACCCGTAGATTTCTCCAACAGAACTTTCACCACTACCGGTTTTTGGTGAAGCTTGAGATCACGAGCAAGGTAGACGGCTCCGACGCCGCCATGCCCGAGTTCCTTTTCTATCAGGTAGCGTCCGTCAATCCGGAGCCCGACAAGGGGATCAGCTGGACGTTGTGGTTCCGGATGAGAGTTCAACCAGGTTGAGTTTTCGTGCATCGTGGATCGGCTGTCTCGCCAGTGGCAACCAGGAGAGCGAGACTCCTGAACGGCTTGAGCGTGGTCGGAAAACCCGGCGCTCGGGAAATGGTCTGAGAATACCGGCCGCCGATTTTATACCTATAGCAGCGGCTGAGGCAATGAAGTTATGGTGAGGTGATCGGACACTATGCTGAGCACGGGATTATTGACTATGGTTCGAAACCTGTGCCCTCTAACCACTTCCCAAAAAAACTCCGCATGTTTTGGCCTGCTACCTGGTTGGTCAATGTTTCAAAGTCACTGAGTGATGCATTACGACCCCGGTATTGCCGCAAATATAGTCGCAGTAGCGAACTAAATTTCTCAGCCCCCATAGCTTCGCGAAGCTTTCGAAACGCAAACGCTCCTTTATAGAACATGATTGACTCGTATCCCTCTGATTGATCGTGAAGCGACGATGGCGCTAACGCGATAGACACTCCTGTAAACTTGCCTGCACGCTGAGCAAGATTCATTCGCAGTTCAGCCAGGGCAGTGCCGCTCAGTGTGCTCTCACGGAAAGCGTAGCTACTCCATTGCGCAAGTCCTTGAGAGAGCCATGCATCATCGAAACTCTTTAGAGCAACAGTGTGTCCCCACCACTGTATTGCAAGCTCACGCAGCAGTATTTCCGGTGATGTTTGATTCTTGAATGCTTTATCAGAGAGAAAAATAATGCCGGATCCGCTGTACGCATCAAGGCTGCCGTCATCAATCTGGGCAATAATCAGTTTGGTCCCAAAAGCCGGTGGACCAAATTCGCGGGTGTAGAATTGCAGAGCTTCGCCGACTAATGCACCAAACCGATCCACAAATTTCTCACTGGCAGATGTGTGACAAACGCTTATCTGGTAAGCGCCAAAAGTCAAATTCTTAACGGAATAATTGCCGGCAATGAAATTGCCAATCAGCGCTGGTTTACGAAAGACGAAACGAAATCGGGTTGTATTTCCATCTGCCTGGGTGGAAATGGGCTCATCACTCGGGCCAGCTACTTGTATATCGGAAGGGACAATCATGCTTATGTCCGCAGTTGCGCGGTCGGCGCTATACTCATGAAATGGCAACCACCGCGCAGCATACGTTAAGTATGATCCTTCTTTGCCGATGTAACCCATACGCTTATTGGGTAGTGGACCTCCGGCCGCGGAGATCAGTGGTCCATGCCACCGGAAACGAAGTGTTATTGGTTGATTGGCGGGAATGAGTTCGTCGAGATCGATACGAACGCTCGGGCCCACTGCGCCTACCGTCACTTTAGACTGTATGGAGTTGGTAAGCACTTTGCCGTCGCGTTCGATACTCTCGACATTAAGTGAACCGTTCAATTCAAACGTTACTGTGCGAGTGGGAGCTAAAGGCACGAAGGTAACGTCGGCGCCGGCACGTAATAGTTGCTGTGCTGGTATCAGCTGGGCTTCGATCCGATAATGTATGATGTCATACGAAAACCCTTCCCGTCGTGTCATGAGTTCTGTCTGAAGTGGGTAGATCCTCTGTTGCGACTCTAGTTTTTCGAGTGATACAGGAGCGTTGGTATCCGATAACAAGCGGTCCATTGGGCCGTTGGAAGACTTGGCGTTTACATCACTGACGTTGTTAGGAGGATTAAAATAAAAGTTCCCCACTAGTGATGACGATTCCCATGGCACTTGCTCGCCGTTTGTCAGTTGCTTGAGATTCCCGCGAACACGCTTTAACAAGGCTTCGATTGACAGGCCCGGGACCTGCATCTGCTTCAGTAGTTCTGCCGTGAATATCCCATTGCGCCCTTCGCCGTCCCTCGCCACTCTTCCAGGTGCGGTCGAGTACGCAATCAAGGTCCCAGTGGGCGCGTCCACCTGCGCTAACCCGTTGCCGGCAGACCGAAACGAACGTGCAAAGGGATTATTTCGACAGGCATCCAGAATGACAACGTTAAGGCTGTTATTGGCTTCGTCCATCAAACCCAGCACGAGGCTAACGTCCACGCTTTGATCCTCAACATCGGTTTCACTTTGAATATCTGCTTCGATTGGAATCAGGTAGTTGCGGCCTCTCGACTGTATGCCATGTCCAGCGTAATAGAAGAGACCTGAGCCTCCATCCTTAAGCTTCTGACCAAATTCCCGAATCAGTCGCTTCATGTCGCGTTGACTTAAGTTAATTCCACTCGTGACCTCAAAGCCCAGCGATCTCAGCATCGCCCCCATGTCGCTCGCATCGTTAGACGGATTCCTCAACGGTGGCACGTTGCTGTAAGCGCCATTACCAATAACCAACGCGATGCGACGCTCGTTCGCGCTGACCCGCGACGACTCGCGTTGCAGTTGCCGATTGTCTTGTGACCCCTGTCCGTTGAAACGCAGCGGACTGAAAACAATGACCGTGATGAATATGACCGAAAGAAATTTGGACTTGAACAATATTCACCTCACCAGGAACTTTGTGTCCATTCAGTTAATATTTTTAACCATCTTCGTCGGTAGGAAACGCCTAACCTCAACCGTTAGTCAGACTTCGTAAATCTCGCGATCGCATCACCTTTAAAAAGACTGGGAACGAAAGTGATGGTTTTGCCGAATTCTGACGGCCGGTGAAGGTGTATCGTGATGCGCTGCAGATTACTGCAGGTAGGACTATCTGCACGAGCGATGTCGAAAATGTGGATTATAACCTCCTGACCGCGATCCGATACTAATAAAATTCAGCATCCAGCACGAAGACCTCTCTCAATGTGCCTATCACATACAAGCCGGTAAAACTTGTTCCGAAACCTACAGTCAACAGGACCAACCATCCGGTTGTGCTTAATTCCGGAATCATCAGGCCAGGAGTCTCCTCAATTAACCGTGGTCCGAAACCAAGAAGCATCAGGATCGTGAGCCAGAACACCAGTCCCGCGAGCTTAAATACAAGTGTCCACCTGGTCGATAATCTGAATTTTTCCGCCGTGGCGATTGTTTCCGGAATGCTTTGATCTGACATTAGTTGGTTGTAATCACTGACGCTCTCCGGTTTTAATTCACCGCGCACGCACTCACTGATTGGCGTAGGAGGAACTGGAAACGAACCAAATTGCGGCAGAGTGCGTGGAGATTTCACGAGCCTTTTTAGGATTGGTCCGAGTTCATCCTTTTTTATGATGCTAATCAGAAGGTCTGAAGGAACAGTGCGTTTGCAACTAGTCTCTCAAGAACGGGACAAGGGCCGTCGTCTTCACTGACAAAGCGCCTTGTGTGCATATTCATTGGTCGCCACTATCGTTGTCTCGAAAAGCACCGCCTGTGTACAAACCCGCGTATCCACCATCACGATAGGCGCAACCTTGACCAGATCCTGGACCATGTATCGCCAATTCTCGGTTTCGATAGTACGCAGAACGTCCATCAACGAAATTGCATGACGGGCGAATGTGGCCCATAAGTCGCGCAGGTTCCGCCCGCTCTTCATATAGGCGGTATCGACAGGGAAATTACCCGCCGACCGCCAGCGAGTTGTTTCAGCGAAAGCGTCCAGCGTAACTGCCTGTCAGTGGAGCTGGAAAAAACCACGGCCGTCGGTGGAATCAGAGGCAGACTCAGCAGCATGATGGCGCTGAGCATGAGGGCGTTCACGGGGAAGATGTTGAAAGTGCCAGGTCCCGCTCCAACACTGTCAAGAAATCTAAGAATGACAAATGGTGCGCAAAGTAAAAGCGCCCCTTACGATTACGGGCCAGCCATGGGCTGACAGAACAAACATGCGGCTCACCTGGCGCAGCGAGCTAATGCCGATGGTTCGTATGGTCAGGAGCCAGCTTAGCAAGGTGACGAGAGCGTGTAGTAATGACCAGTGTCCAGAGTAAGAGTTTGAATGCCGACCAAACAAAGTCACCCATCGGATTACTGTCTCCCGCCGTCGCCGTTAGTTGATAGTTGCAACGATATATGGGTGAACGGTGGGAAACGTTACATTGGCCGGAGACTATTAATGTCGCTCGTTTCTCGGTTGGTTTTTAGCTGCGGAAGCGGTGGCAGTCGATCCCGTGAATTCTCACCTTGTAGCCGATGATTCGTTCGGTGGTGTTCAGGAGTTTTGCTGCGCGCTTGCGGTTGCCGCGGGTGGTTTTTAGGGTGTCCATGATGATGTCTCGCTCGAAGGCTCCTACGGTGGCCTCGAGGGATAGTTGCGTTACTGTGCCTGAGCCTTCGGCGGTTTGCAGCGTGGGTGGCAGGTGATGGCCGTGAATTACGTCGGTCTCACAGACAAGCACTGCACGCTCGATGATGTTTTCCAGTTCCCGGACATTCCCGGGCCAATGATAAGAGGCGAGCATGTCGATCGCGGGTGTCGAGATGCGTTTGATTCGTTTACCATGCTCGCGGGCGTACTTCTGCAGAAAATGATCCGCCAACAATAGAACGTCGGACTTACGATCGCGCAGAGGCGGCATGAAGATCGTGAACACGTTCAGACGATAGTAAAGGTCTTCGCGAAACTCACCGTTCGCCATCGCCTGTTCCATGTTCTTATTGGTGGCCGCTATCAACCGCACGTTTACCTTGATGGTTTCTGTGCCACCCAAACGTTCAAACTCTCTTTCCTGGAGCACACGCAGCAACTTGATCTGTGTTGACACGTTTAGATCGCCAATCTCATCAAGAAAAAGCGTGCCCCCGGCAGCCAATTCGAAACGTCCCTTCTTCCGGCCCTGCGCTCCCGTGAAGGCGCCCTTCTCATAACCAAACAACTCCGACTCAATAAGCGTTTCCGGCAAAGCCGCGCAACTCACTTTGATGAAAGGCTTGTTTGCGCGGAGCGAGTTGTAGTGAATGGCATGAGCAATCAACTCCTTGCCGGCACCCGATTCGCCGCGCAACAGCACGGTGGTATTGGTTCTCGCTACCTGCGTCACCTGTTCATACACCTGGCGCAGCGGGCCTGAGTTGCCAATGATGTGACTGAAGTCATAGCGCTCACGCAGCTCCTGTTTCAAATGGATGTTCTCGTCCAGCAGCCGCTGCTTGTCTGATTCGATCAGGTGATCGACTTTGATCGCCTGAGCGATCATCGTCGCGATGATGGAAAGAAATTTGGTCGCGCGCTCGTAATCGCGCTCGGGTTTGTAATCGAGATCGACTCCCAGCACACCTACGGGTTTCCGGTTCACAAGCACCGGAACACAAATGAAGGTCAACTCCTTCCTCAGTGGCTTCTTGCGAGCGCCAAGGCGATCGAGAAACATCGGCTCCTGACTGATCTGCGGAACCACGACGGGCTTACCCGTTTGTGCGACACGTCCGGAAACACCTTCTCCAAGCTGATAACGGACGCGGCGCGCTTCAGTTTCGTCCAGACCATGCGACGCGACGATGCGCAGCTCGTTCGTATCCTGATCGAGCAACATCACGGAGCTGCGCATCATGCCATGGTGTCGTCCGAGAATCGCGAGAATGCGCGACATGGCCTCTTTGAGTTGGAGCGTGCCCGCCAGCAATTCTCCAGTTTCAAGAAATGTAACCAGTTTACGCGCCTCGGCCTGCTCAGGTGTTCTTTGCCTCGGGCGCCCCTCGGTTTTTCTCGCCTTCTTCATGGCGCCGGATACTACCACAATTTACTGAGGCAAGTTCGACTCACTAATTACAGTTTTGTAGCACATCGCTGAGAAAACGACATAAATGTCATTACACGGCTGCAGTCACGGTCTTATTCTGAAGGAAATCAGAACTTCAAGGATGGAGCGGCGCTGGCATGACGCTTGTTGACTGAACCGCTAAGACATTCCGAGTAGTCATGCTGAAAACTTTCCTGGAGGGCTGAACACGGATGAGACAACTGCGCAAAGCATCACTCTTCTTTTTCACACTCGGCGTAAGTTCGTTGGAGGTTTCGGCGCAACAAGCCGAGGCAACTGCTCAGTCCGGTGCAGACAACGCGTGGGTCTTGACCTGCGCTGCGTTGGTTTTGATGATGACGGGCCCCGGGCTCGCCTTGTTTTATGGTGGTCTGGTTAGAAAGAAAAATGTGCTCGCGACCATGGCGCAGAGCTTCGTGCTGATGGCGGCGGTCACCGTGCTCTGGGCGTTTTACGGTTACAGCATCGCCTTCTCAGAAGGAACGGCCTTCTTCGGAAACTTCAATTATCTTTTTCTACGTGGTGTTGGTCTGGCCGCTAACACCGACTACGCGCCGACGATCCCACACCAGTCGTTCATGTTGTTTCAGTTGATGTTTGCCATCATCACTCCGGCACTGATAACCGGGGCATTTGCTGAACGCATGAAGTTTAGCGCCATGCTCGCTTTCACTTGCCTCTGGGTGACAGTTATCTATTTCCCACTTGCCCACATCGTTTGGGGCAAGGGAGGTTTTCTAAACGCCGCACTCGGTGGTCGCATTCCCGCTCTGGACTTTGCCGGCGGCACGGTGGTCCACATAGCTTCCGGTTTCTCGGCGTTGATCTGTGCACTCTACATGGGAAAACGAATCGGATATCCCGAAGCACCGGCGACTCCACACAACCTCGTCTTGAGCATCATCGGCGCGTGCATGTTGTGGGTTGGGTGGTTTGGCTTTAACGCGGGAAGTGCACTGGGCGCCGGAGGACTGGCCACGAGCGCATTCTTGGCGACGCACTTTGCCGCCGCAGCCGGAACGCTTGGGTGGATGTCTGCAGAGTGGGCGCGAACAGGTAAGCCGACTGTGCTGGGCATGATCTCAGGAGCCGTCTGCGGCCTGGTTGGGATAACTCCGGCGTCAGGCTTCGTCACACCGATGTCGGCATTGATGATCGGATTTGTCGCCGGAATAGGCTGTTTTCTGATGGTTTCCGTAGTTAAGGAACGGTTCGGCTACGACGATTCGTTGGACGTGTTTGGCGTGCATGGAGCGGGTGGAACGATCGGCGCAATCCTGACAGGGATATTCGCGACGAGGGCAATCAATCCGATTTTCAAGGACGCCGCGGGACAGCCGTTACCCGTCGGGCTGGTCGACGGTAACGGTGCTCAGATCGTCAACCAACTGATCGGTGTCGGCATTACTGTTGTTCTGGCGACTGTAGGTTCGTTCGTGTTGCTGAGAATCGTGGATGCGATAATTGGTTTGCGTGTGAGCGAAGCGGCAGAAGTTCAGGGATTGGATATATCCGAGCACGGTAGTGATGGCGCCATCCCCACGCTCGAACCAATTGTCGAGGGTGCGATGTTCGAGCAGCCAGGCGTCGCGACCGCGGAAGCCTGACGCTACAGTTTTGTCGTCAAATTTTGGAGAAACGACAAAAATGTCTTCGATCTTTTCAGGCTTGCTGCCGCGGGCGCTGGATCGAATTCAAATTTATACGCGGCAAAAAATAATCAATTATGCGAGCGTGAAGAAAAGAGGTAGATTGCTAACGATGAATAGTTTTCAACGCAACGCACTGTTAATAACGACCGCCCTGCCCAATCATGACCAGCCGGTGATCGTGCCGGTCGTGATTATTATTTCCGTAACCGTAAAGAAGGACAGCACCTGATGGCCTTTGCCGAAACTGTTATGTAGCTCCTGCAAAGGCCATCAACAAAAAAGTTGATGGCCTTTGTGATTTCTGCGCACAAATCGGAAGTCATGCCTGGACCAAGGTCGCTACGGCTCGCTGTACTGACCCGGTCCAAGTGCGACGTCCGACTTTGAGGAAAAGCATCTGTCAGCAAAATCGGTTTGTCCTGGATTCCATAAAGTGAACCATCCGGAGTATCCAGAAAAGCAAGGTCTATACGATCCCCACTACGAACACGACGCGTGCGGCATGGGATTCGTCGTCGATGTTAGTGGCCGGCGATCGCACGCGATCATCGAACAGGGACTGCAGGTGCTTCTGAACCTCGAGCACCGCGGCGCTACTGGAAGCGAAAAGAACACGGGAGATGGCGCGGGTATTCTCTTTCAGTTACCGCACCAGTTCCTCGCTCGCGAATGCGAAAAGCAGAAAATCAAACTACCTCAACCGGGTGAATATGCCGCCGGAATGGTTTTCCTGCCCACAGCAGAGGAAAGCCGGCGACAGTGCAAACGGCAGTTCGCAAAGATCATTCGCGAGGAAGGGCAGACGTTGCTCGGGTGGCGCCGCGTTCCTACCGACAATGCAACGTTGGGCGCGAGCGCCAAAGCTTCACAACCTGTCATTGAGCAGGTTTTTATTCGCCGCGCACAAGACATCAGCGACGAACTCCAATTCGAACGAAAACTCTGTATCATTCGAAAACGGATCACGAAAGCCGCCAAGCGTGGCATCCACGAGCGCGGGATGTTTTATGTGTCGAGTCTTTCCTGCCGCACGATCGTCTACAAGGGCATGCTGATCGCAAATCAGCTATCTGCCTTTTATCCTGACCTTCGAGATGCAGATATTGAGTCGGCCCTGGCGCTGGTGCATTCGCGGTTTAGTACCAACACGTTTCCCAGTTGGGCACGAGCCCATCCCTATCGCTACATCGCGCACAACGGCGAAATAAACACGCTGCGTGGAAACATCAACTGGATGCGCGCGCGCGAAAGTCAGTTCCAATCCAGGTTCTTTGGTCCCGAACTCCACAAGATCCTTCCCGTAATCGATAGCGATACGAGCGACTCCGGAATGTTTGACAACGTTCTCGAGGTGCTCACGCTGACCGGCCGGAGTTTGCCGCACGCGATGATGATGATGATTCCGGAGCCCTGGACCGCGCACCAGTCGATGAGCGAGGAGAAGAGGGCGTTTTATGAGTATCACTCGTGTTTGATGGAGCCCTGGGATGGCCCGGCCGCGATCGCTTTCACTGATGGAATCAGAATCGGCGCGGTGCTGGATCGCAACGGTCTTCGCCCGGCACGTTACTACGTGACCAAAGCCGGTTTAGTGATCATGGCATCGGAAGTCGGCGTGCTTGATGTTGCGCCTGAGGAGATCCTACAGAAGGGAAGAGTACAACCGGGCCGAATGCTTTTAGTCGACACCGAGGCCGGTCGAGTGGTGGACGACGACGAGTTAAAGCGCGCAGTCGCAACACAGTATCCGTATGCTGAATGGCTCCGGAACAATCAGCTTTCACTGGATGAATTTCCCAGTCCTTCAGACACACCGGTTCAAAGTTCTTCGACCTTGCTGCAACAACAGCAAGCTTTTGGTTACACAAGTGAAGAACTGAAACTGCTGATCACGCCGATGGGCGCTCACGGCGAAGAGGCAGTCGGGTCGATGGGCACTGATACTCCGCTTGCCGTCCTCTCTGAGCGGCCGCAGTTGTTGTACAACTACTTCAAGCAGCTTTTCGCGCAGGTTACCAATCCGCCAGTCGATGCCATTCGCGAAGAGCTGGTCATGTCAACCGATACCACCGTCGGGCCCGAGGCGAACATGCTCGAACCCGCACCGGAATGCGCCAGGCAAATCCGGCTTCCTTCACCAATCCTGACCAACGAGCAGTTGAACAAGCTCCGCCATCTCGGAAAAGGCGCAGTGAAGTTCAAATCAATCACTCTGCCGATGCTGTACGAGGTAAATGGTGGCGAGCGAAGCCTGGAAGCAGCCTTGACTGAACTCTGTCGCCAGTCTGCGCCAGCGATCGCGGACGGGTATGGCGTCATTATTCTCTCTGATCGAGGAGTGGATCAGGACAACGCGGCGATCCCGGCGTTGCTGGCAGTCTCGTGTATTCATCACTACCTGATCCGGGAGGGAACGCGGACGCAAGTGGGCTTTGTGGTTGAGAGCGGTGAACCGCGTGAGGTCCATCACTTTGCTTTGCTGCTGGGTTACGGCGCGGCTGCAATCAATCCGTATCTGGTGTTTGACACGCTTCGAGATCTCACTGCGCAAGGACATTTGGAAGTTGATATAGACCACGCCATTTCCAACTACCTCAAGGCAATCAACAAAGGCATTGTCAAAGTAATCTCGAAGATGGGTATCTCGACAATTCAAAGCTACTGCGGCGCACAGGTGTTCGAAGCGGTGGGGTTGAAAGAAGATCTCGTCGATCACTACTTCACCTGGACTCCTTCACGAATCGGTGGCGTGGGGCTCGAAGTGATAGCCGAAGAATCAAGACTCAGGCACAAGCAGGCTTTCCCGGAAGCGTATGAACCTGAGCAATCGCTCGTCGAAGGCGGTCAATATCAATGGCGACGCAACGGGGAACTGCACCAGTTCAACCCGCAAACGATTCATAAACTTCAACACGCCTGCCGCACCAACAACTACGAGACATTCAAACAGTTCAGCGCGCTGGTAAACGAACAGTCATGCCAACTCCATACTCTTCGAGGACTGATGGAACTAACGCCGCCGCATGGTCCCATTCCGATTGCCGAGGTTGAGCCGGCATCGGAGATCGTCAAACGGTTTAAGACCGGTGCGATGTCTTACGGCTCGATCAGCAAGGAAGCGCATGAGGCCCTGGCGATCGCGATGAATCGTCTCGGCGCCAGAAGCAATACCGGCGAGGGAGGCGAGGACCCGGAACGCTACACCGCGGAGGCGAATGGCGACTCTCGCAACAGCAGCATAAAACAGGTGGCGTCGGGACGTTTCGGAGTAACCAGCAACTACCTGGTTAATGCAAACGAGTTGCAGATCAAAATCGCGCAGGGTGCAAAGCCCGGCGAAGGCGGCCAGCTCCCGGGCCATAAAGTTTCCGTCGCCATAGCGAAGGTGCGTCATTCAACGCCCGGAGTCGGTCTGATCTCACCGCCGCCGCATCATGACATCTATTCGATCGAAGACCTCGCGCAATTGATTTATGACCTGAAGAATGCGAACGACCGTGCTCGCATCAGCGTCAAGCTCGTGGCCGAAGTCGGCGTCGGCACGGTGGCGGCAGGCGTGGCCAAAGCGCATGCGGATGTGGTCCTCATCAGCGGCTACGACGGAGGCACTGGCGCGTCGCCACTCTCGAGTATCAAGCATGCCGGAGTGCCATGGGAACTAGGCCTCGCCGAAACTCACCAGACGTTGGTACTCAACGATCTTCGAAGTCGCATCACGATCGAGACAGATGGGCAACTGAAAACGGGCCGCGACGTTGTGATAGCTGCCTTGCTCGGCGCGGAAGAGTTTGGATTTGCGACCGCACCACTGGTGAGTCTCGGCTGCGTCATGATGCGAGTTTGCCATCTCAACACTTGTCCCGTTGGTGTTGCAACTCAGGATCCGGAGCTGCGCGCCAGGTTTAGCGGTGATCCATCACACGTCGTCAACTTCATGAACTTCGTCGCGCAGGAAGTTCGGGAGCTAATGGCTGAATTGGGCTTTCGCAGTGTTAACGAGATGATTGGTCGCACTGACTGCCTCACGATGCGAGTTGGGATTGAGCAATGGAAAGCGCGCGGGCTCGACTTCTCAAACATCCTTTATCGACCGGCAATGCCTGACACGGTTGGACGTTACTGTCAGATCAAACAGGAGGTTGAGAAATCTTTCGATCAGAACGTGCTACTCAAACACTGTGAGCCGGCGCTCAACCACGGCAAGCAAATCACCGGAACCTTCGCGATTCGAAACGCCGATCGTGCGGTCGGCACACTGCTTGGAAGTCAGATAACCCGAGCTCACGGCGCAGACGGACTGCCGCCGGATACGATTCAACTTACTTTCAAAGGATCAGCCGGTCAGAGTTTCGGCGCGTTTGTGCCCCGCGGGTTGACGCTGACGCTGGAAGGAGATGCGAACGACTACGTGGGGAAGGGACTGTCAGGAGGAAGGATCCTCGTCTATCCGCCGAAGGATTCAACTTTTCAGGCGCACGAGAACGTGATTATCGGCAACGTCGCTTTTTATGGAGCTACGAGCGGAGAAGCGTATGTCTCCGGTATCGCGGGTGAGAGATTTTGCGTGAGGAACAGCGGTGTGTTGGCGGTGGTCGAAGGAGTAGGAGACCACGGGTGTGAATACATGACGGGTGGTCGCGTGGTGGTGCTTGGTCCAACCGGGCGCAACTTTGCGGCCGGCATGTCCGGCGGAATCGCTTACGTGCTGGATGAGAAGAGTGACTTCATTGTGCGGTGCAATCGGTCGATGGTGGAGGTAACAGCCATCGACGACGCGAGCGACATCGAGTTAGTAAAGAACATGATCTTTCGTCACGCAGAGTACACCGGTAGCCGGCGGGCGACGGAGATATTGTTGTCCTGGGATGAGATGATCAGCAGGTTCGTTCGGGTCCTGCCACACGATTACAAGCGAGTGCTCGAGAGATCAGAAAATCGTACTGACCCGGTCCAAGTACGGTTCCAGACTATTACGTAGGCTATGGGGAAACCAACTGGATTCATGGAGTACGCGCGGGCCGTTCCAATGGTGCGGCCGGCTTTGGAGCGCGTGGCAGACTGGCGTGAATTCCATGGTCACTCGGATGACGGTGAACTTCAGAATCAGGGTGCGCGCTGCATGGATTGTGGCGTGCCGTTTTGTCATACGGGAAATGTGTTGGCTGGCGCCGCCTCGGGTTGTCCCATCAACAATCTGATCCCCGAATGGAATGATCTGGTCTATCGCGGGCGCTGGCGTGAAGCTTTCGATCGACTTCGTAAAACCAACGACTTTCCCGAATTCACGGGCAGAGTTTGTCCCGCGCCATGCGAGGGCTCATGCGTGCTCGGCGTGAACGATAGTCCGGTGACAATCAAGCGCATTGAACAGGCGATTATCGATCGTGCCTTTGACGCGGGCTGGGTAATACCGCAGCCGCCTTCCGTTCGCACCGGCAAGCGAGTGGCGATTGTTGGTTCTGGCCCGGCTGGTTTGACGGCGGCTACTCAGCTTAACCAGAGCGGCCATTGGGTAACCGTGTTTGAGCGCGCAGACCGAATCGGTGGTCTTCTAATGTACGGCATACCCAACATGAAACTTGAAAAGAGCATCGTTCAGCGCCGCACGGATTTGCTCGCTGCCGAAGGGGTTGAGTTTGTCGTGAACACGAGCGTCGGTCGTGATTATCCTGCTGACCGGTTGATGAAAGAGTTTGAAGCGATAGTGCTTTGTGGAGGCGCGGCACGTCCACGCGATCTATTGCTCGAAGGACGCTCGCTTTCGGGAATTCACTTCGCAATGGACTTTCTCCATCTCAATACGAAAAGCCTCTTGGATAGTAATCAACGGGACGGACGCTTTTTGTCGGCGAAGGACAAGGACGTGATTGTGATAGGCGGTGGCGACACGGGAACAGATTGTGTGGGCACAGCTTTGCGTCAGGGATGCAGAAGTCTCGTCCAGTTTGAAATCTTGAGTAAGCCGCCTGAGACGCGAGCTCCCGATAATCCCTGGCCGCAATGGCCCAAAGTCTATCGACTCGACTACGGGCAAGAGGAAGCGGCCGC
>DASVGE010000203.1:0-17678 GCA_036379695.1 Pyrinomonadaceae bacterium
AGTGAGACCAAAGCGGTGCCAAGGCACCGCACTCCAAGGAGGGGTCCGATTTCAAAGGCGCGTAGTGAGATGCGTTGGCGTGGCAGGCGCGTTCGCGCTAAAATGACTTACTTTGTAATTGCTATGATTACGTGCGACAGGTGCAAAACAGAGAATTTGGATGGCTCGCAGTATTGCGACGAGTGTGGCGCACCTTTGCGCCCGAATGGCCGTCCAAATCCCGTTCAGATAAAGCCTGCGCATGGAGGCAACGGCAATGGCGCACCGCAGCCCGGCGCACATCCGGAGTTTGCCGGAGGTCGCGTTTCTGCCAACTTGAATTTTTCAGCATTGCGAACAACTGCCAAACCGCATGCCCGTCTCGTTATTGAAAAGGGCCGCTCGACCGGAAAGCAGTTTATGTTGAGTGATGCCGAGGCCCAGATCGGGCGTTGGGACGCCGATGGCGGCATCTTCCCGGACGTCGATTTGGACACTGACGACCCCGAAGCCAAGGTCTCCCGACGTCACGCACGCATCACTCTCAGTAACGGCCAATATTTTCTTGAGGATCTGGGATCGACAAACGGTACGTTCATCAATCGCGGCAAGCGATTACCCCCGGGACAGCGTCAGGCATTATGCGATGGTGATGAAATTATCGTCGGAAAGACTTTTCTACGCTTCCACATTGTGAAATAGAAGCCTGCTACGACGTCTTCTTAGGTAGTGCCGCGTTCAATCTGGAAAGACTGGTTACTCGTTAATAGATGACTGAATGTAACGCCTGCGGCGCCCGCGTACGCGAGAATGAACACTATTGCGGCAATTGCGGCGCGCAGCTCCTACACAGTTCAGTAGATTTTGATGCCTTGTCTGCCACCCTGGGAGACGATGACAACGTGCAGCCGCGCGAAGGCCGCGAGTGGGCAGCTACGCTCGAACCTGAACCGGCTGACGAAACACCGAACACTTCCGAGCAACCAGTTTACGAAGAACAACCAGCAGCCGCAGCAGTCGAGGCGCGAGAGCCTTCCGGCAGTCTCGAAACCACCGTTGTTCCACCTGAAGAGATGGCGGAGTCGTCGGCTCGAATCTCTTCCGCTTCGCTTGGTGGTTCGTTCACGGATAACGTCCAGGCGCCCGCCGGTAAAACTTCGACTCCCAGAGAAAGTACGACCGGTGGTCATCGTCCTACAGTAAAGCAACTCGCTTCAAATACCGTCCTGAATGGCCGCTATGAGATCGTGCGTCGGATCGGCGGCGGCGGCATGGGCGCTGTCTACCTGGCGAAGGATCGGAACCTTGGTGATGCTCCGCGCGCCGTCAAGGAGATGGTCGAGTCGCACCTGGATCCAACACAGCACGAAAAGGCAATCGGCGACTTCAAACGCGAGTCGCTGCTGTTGACGTCGCTCGAGCATCCGTCGATACCAACGATCTACGACTACTTTTACGACGACACGCTGAGTCGTTTCTATCTCGTGATGAAATACATCTCGGGGGGCGATCTCGCTTCGCGGATGCGCGCGGCAGTCGGCGGCAGGCTCGACGAGAAGACAGTGGCCGATTGGGGCATGCAGGTGGCCGACGTGCTCGACTATCTGCACTCCCGACCGAAGCCGATCATCTATCGCGATCTCAAGCCCGCTAATCTGATGATCGACGGCAACACGGGTCGAGTGATGCTGATCGATTTCGGTATCGCTCGCTGGGTGTCACAACAGGAGAAAGGTGTGACGGCGGTTGGCACGATGGGTTATGCGCCGCCGGAACTCTTCAGCGGGCGAGTGCAGCCGGCTTCGGACGTCTACAGTCTCGGCGCGACGATGTTTCACTTGTTGACCGGAGCCGATCCGCAGGACAATCCGCTGCTGATTTTTGACTTCACCAAGAATCCGAGACCACGCCAGATCGCGCCTTCGATCTCGAGCGAGATGGAACATATCCTGATGCGGTCGGTTGAGTACAAGCCCGAAGATCGTTTCCGCACCGCGCGCGAGATGAGAAACGTGCTCGCGGATCATCTGGATAACTTGATCCACGGCAGGGTCAGTTACGGGATGCCCGCGCCTGCGGTCGGCCAGGAAACGGTTCAGGTACAAACAGTCTATTGTGGTTTTTGTGGTGGTCGCATTGCTGCTGACGATGTGTTTTGTGCTCACTGTGGGGCGCGACAACCGCTTGCCGCAGTCGGCTCGAGTGCGTTGCTGCACGCGGTGAGGCCGACGGCGAAGCTCGTGGTGACTGGAACGACGGAGCTCGACGCGTCGTTCATCCTTCAGAAAGATAGCAATCTGCTCGGACGCACCGATCCGCATTCGAATATCTTTCCGGAGATCGACCTCTCGAGATTTGATCCTGAGACAAAGGTTTCTCGTCGCCACGCTCGCATCTGGCTCGAAGGAGAAACATTTCTCGTTGAGGATCTGGGAAGTGTGAATGGTACGGTGATCAATGATTCGGTGCGGCTCGCGCCACGCCAACCGCGCGTGCTCGACAGTGGCGACAAATTGCGCGTCGGTGAGACGACGTTACATTTTCTTGTTGGATAGGTCCTATCGGACCTATAGGACTTATTCTTCTGATGACAACTGCTCAAGGTTTGCCGCGCTCCCAGGCAAAAAGCCGTGCTGCCCGGCGTGGGGGTCAACCACTCAGAGCTCCGTTTCCTCTCCGTTGCGGCGCTTTGCTGATCGACTACATCGTACTCGTTTCCCTGCTTGTACTAGGAACCCTGGTCGCGCGTATGCTTGGTGGCGGCGCGCGCGCCGCGGGCAGTTCAGCCGAAACTGCCGGCATCGTGCTCGCCCTGTTTATGGCTGTGATGAACCTCGGAGTACTTCCCGGCCTGACGGGTTTCACCCTCGGTAAGTGGGCAACTGGATTGCGAATCGAACGTGCCGGCGGCGGCTCCGTCGGAATCCTGCGCGCGTTGTTGCGTCACTTCATCGGATATCCACTCTCATTCGCTCTTCTCGGTATCGGATTCTTAATCGCCGCGGTCAGTGTGCATGGCAGAGGCTTGCACGATATGATAGCGGGCACAATCGTCGTTCGTGAGGGTTCATTCTAGTTGATGCTTCCGCTGTACCATCCAACGTCTGCTAACAATGTCAGAGTTAATAGTTAAATACCCCGACCGCGCCCCCGACCATTTCCCACTCGGCCGGCTGCGTATAACTATCGGTCGTTCCGCCCGGAACGATCTGTGTATACCGGATCCGTTTGCGTCGCGCGTACATGCTGAAGTGCGCCGCGAAGGAGATGAGTACGTGCTCCAGGATCTCGGTTCGGCAAATGGCACGCTTTACAACGGCGCGACAGTCGAAGGTGCGATTCATCTGACTGCCGGCGGTCGCATTCAGATCGGTGAAACGGAGATCGTCTTTGACGACGGCACGTTCAATTCCGGCATGGGCGCGACGATGATCACCGATAACTCGGCAGCGTCACTTCCGGAGGCGACGATCGCGCTTGCGTCAGGTGATCGGACCACGTCCGGTTTGCTCGAAGCGATCGAAGGCGCTCGGACGCAACCGGAAGAGATCGTTACGTCGACAGCCGTTAAGCCCAAAGCCAAGCATGGCGATCTACTCGCGCTGATCAGCAAGGTGGGAATCACCCTGCTCGCCTCTGCGACGCTGAATGAAACGCTCGAACAGATTGTCTCACTCGTGTTTGAAGCAGTGCCTGCGGATCGCTGTCTGATCATGATGCGCGACGAGGGCAGCGAAGAGTTGCGTGTGGCCGTAGCGCGATTGAGAGATCGCGTTGGCGAAGTCGGTGAGATTCGCGTCAGTCGAAACGTGCTTGACGAAGTCGTGATTCGTGGCAAGTCAGTGCTTACGTCCGACGCTCAACACGATCCACGGTTTGCGAGCGGCACAATGGTGTTGCAGGGCGTGAGATCGGTGTTGGCGGTTCCGCTCGGCGTTTCCGAGAAGGTGTTTGGAATTATTTACGCGGATTCACCGATTGCTGAAGGACGTTTCACCGAAGACCACTTGAAGGTTTTGACTACGCTCGCGTCCGTCGCCGCCATACGCGTCGAGAATGCGCGTCTCGTCGAGGCTCGCCTGGAGCGTGAACGTCTTGAACGTGAACTCGCACTCGCAAGCGAGATCCAGCAGCGCTTTCAACCGACTGCGCCGCCACACGTGAATGGTTATGAATTGCAGGGTATCAGTTTCCCCTGTTACGAAATCGGTGGCGACTATTACGACTTTATCGAACGCGAAGATGGTCGACTGGTGATCGCGCTCGGTGACGTGTCAGGCAAGGGAACTGCCGCTGCTTTGCTGATGTCGTCGCTGCACGCTGCGATTCACGCGCAGTCAGCCTCGCACGATTCATTAGTCGCGACGATCTCGGCGGTCAACAAATATCTCGCCGACAACATTCCCGCGAATCGTTTCGTCACGTTGTTTTATGCGGAACTCGATCCGGAATCGGGCGCCCTCTCGTTTTTGAATGCGGGACACAATCCGCCGCTGATCGTTCATTCCGCCGGCACCGTGGAGCAACTCGCTTCGGGAGGCTTGCCGCTCGGGATCAAACGCGATGCTGACTATCGCGAGGGCCGCACGCAGTTGCAGGCCGGAGATGTGCTCGTGATTTATTCCGACGGTGTTACGGAAGCTGTTAGTCCGACTGGCGAGGAGTTTGGCGCGACGCGTTTGTACGAGGTCGTCTCGCGAAACATCGAAGCGTCCGCGGCGGGAATACGCGATCGCATCGAGTCGTCGTTGACGAAATTCGCGCAGGGCACGAGCGCCGCCGACGACATCACCCTCGTGATAGTTAAAAGACAGCTATAAATTTGGACCCAGATACCGATATAGGTGGACCGCTTCACAAGTTCCCGGTCACCAATCACTCTGCAATCGTAGGCGCGCGCAGCGACGATCAGGTCGTGCGCCGTCGCGCCTTCGACACGATTCTCGCCAGTTACTGGAAACCGGCTTACAAGTACATCCGTCTCAAGTGGCAGGCAGACAACGAAGACGCGAAAGATCTGACGCAGGGGTTTTTCGCAAACGCATTCGAGAAGAATCACTTCGCTGCTTACGACGCCGGGAAGGCCAGCTTTCAAACTTTTCTGCGCACGTGTCTTGATGGTTTTGTCTCGAATGAACGCAAAGCCGGACGGCGGTTGAAGCGCGGCGGCGACATGGACCACTACCAACTCGATTTCGCCGCCGCGGAAGATGAACTTGCCGCGCACGCTGGATCCACACTGACTCCTGAAGAGTATTTTCATCGCGAGTGGGTGCGCTGGATGTTCACCCTGGCGGTCGATGCGTTTCGGCAGCGTTGCGAGGAGTCGGGCCGCGCCGTTCACTTTCAACTATTCGAACGCTACGACCTGAACGACGATAATCGCGAGGTCTCGTACGCTTCACTCGCAAAGGAATTCGGACTCGAGCCGGCGACAGTTACCAACTACCTCGCTGCTGCGCGTCGCGATTTCCGCCGCATCGTTCTGGAAAAGCTGCGCGAGATAACCGCGACTGACGAAGAGTTTCGCACCGAAGCCCGCTCGTTGCTCGGAGTCGACGTGAAATGAAGTGGCTGTCAGACGACAGGTTGGATCACCTCCGGAGCATTGTCGGCAATCCGGACTTTAGTTCCACCAAGTACACCTTTGTTAAAGAACTCGGGCGCGGCGGCATGGGCACGGTGTACCTGGCCGAGGACACGGAACTCAATCGACTCGTCGCGATCAAAGTCCTCAATGCACCCGAAGTCACCGAAGACCTGCGCAACCGCATGATTCGCGAAGCGCAGATCATCGCGCGGCTCGAGCATCCGGGAATCGTTCCGGTTCACGACGTCGGCACATTACCTGACGGCCGGATCTACTATGCGATGAAGTTCGTGCGCGGCAGCCGTCTCGACGAGTATGCGGCTCAAGGTGCTTCATTAAGAGATCGGCTGCGGAAGTTCCAGGCTGTGTGCGATGCAGTCGCGTTCGCACACGCTCACGGAGTCATCCATCGCGATCTCAAGCCACAAAACATCATGATCGGATCGTTTGGCGAAGTGCTGGTGCTCGATTGGGGTGTTGCGAAGATTGAGCCACGGATGAACACGGATGAACACAGATCAGAAATAGATCCGTGTTCATCCGTGTCCATCTGTGGCAATACCGATCACGGCACAATTATCGGTACCCGGAATTACATGTCACCGGAACAAGCCCGCGGCGAGATCGATCAACTGGACGAGCGCGCGGATGTTTACTCGCTCGGCGCCATGCTCCAATTCCTGCTGAATGATCAACCCAGGGTCAGCAAAGCTGCTCAAGCGATCTGTTCGAAAGCGATGGCGCTCGAGAAGGAGAGCCGGTATGCGACCGCGTCGGAGTTGTCTGCGGACATTGGCCGGCTGCTCGATGCGGAGCCGGTCACGGCGTATCGCGAGAACGCGCTCGAGAAGGTTGTCCGGTGGGTCAGTAAGAATCGTTTTCTGGTGTTGCTGGTGCTCGCCTACCTGCTGATGAGAATTATTTTGATTTTTACCTCTCGAAGTTAAAGATTTCCGGGCCGACGTTTAATAGAACAACAGAGCGATATCACAGAAGGAGAAAAAACGATGTCTAAGCCCCTAATTGGAGTAGTGCTCGGCGCCGTGCTCGGCGTCATCGACGGGTTGACCGCATGGTTCACGCCGGAAGTGCGGGATCAGCTTGGCGGAATCGTCATCGGTTCCACCATCAAGGGAATAATCGCCGGCATCGCCATCGGCTTCTTTGCGAAGAAGTTTCAGTCGTTGCCGATCGGGATTTTGTTTGGCGTTATCGTAGGCGCGCTGCTGGCTGCGTTGGTGGCGATTATGCAGGGCGGTTACTACCTTGAAATCATCTTACCCGGCACGCTCGTTGGATTGATCGTCGGTTTTGCTACCCAGAAGTATGGGAACACACCAGCTACAGCAAATTAAAAGGAGATTATAGATGCCGAGAGTTGTTCATTTCGAGATTCATGCGGGCGAGCCGGAGCGCGCCGTCAACTTTTACCAAAATCTGTTTGGATGGACCTTTCAGAAGTGGGAAGGACCGATGGATTACTGGATGGTCATCACTGGCCCGGACGATCAGCCGGGGATCAATGGTGGTCTGTTACCACGCCGCGGCGAGATCGACGGCCAGGCCGTGATTGCTTATGTGTGTACAGTCGACGTAGCTGATGTAGATGCGTCGTTGGAAAAGGCACTGGCGAACGGCGCCCAGGTGGCGGTGCCGAAGATACCGATACCAGGAGTCGGTTGGTTGGTCTACTGCAAAGATACTGAAGGCAACATCTTCGGTATGATGCAGGCCGATCCTAATGCCCAATGAAAATTAGCCACGGATTTACACGGACTTAATCCGGATTTTTATCCGTGTAATCTGTGGCTTAATCACTTGGTTTGCCCTGCAGCAACGCCTCGGACTTGACCGTCTGTGGGCCGTTCTCGTTACAGAGTGCGAACGACGCGCCTTCGTACATCGTCACACCCGCATATTCACCCTTCGCATTCAGGATGTAGAAGTTGATGCCGAAGTTTGGCAAGCCTCGACTGTTCAGCAGTCGCTTTTCCACCGTATTGTTTTTGATTCGATTCAACACTTCCATGCCCGCGTCTTTCGGGTGCGCGCCGCGTCGCATCTCCTCAATGATCACGAACGAGCAGAGGTTGAACAGGTTCGCTTCACCGCGACCCGTCGAACCAGCCGCGCCGACAGCGTTATCGACATAAAGACCAGCGCCGAGGATCGGTGAGTCGCCTATACGTCCGGGGATTTTCCATGCCAATCCACTGGTAGTCGTGACACCACAGATCTCGCCTCGCGAGTTGATGCCGTCGCAGTTGATCGTGCCGTGCAGGTTCTCCTCGCGTAACAGTCCCTGCTTAAGCATCTCGAGTGCAGCGCGCTGTCCGGCTGCTGCGCGTTTCTTCGGATCGAGATAATGATCGGGGTCAGTACGGCGCTTCCACTCGAGCCATTTTTTACGCGAGTTGTCGGTGTTGAGATCGTCCTCGATCTTGAACCCCATGTTGCGTGCAAACTCCTGCGCGCCTTTACCGACGATGAGATGGTGGTCAGTGTGATCCATCACCGCCTTCGCCACGAGTGAAGGCGTGCGCACTCCCTCCAGCGCCGCGACCGCGCCCGCCTGTTTCTTCGGTCCGTGCATCACCGACGAATCGAGTTGGACCACACCCTCAGCATTCGGCAGCCCCCCATAACCCACACTGTCGTCGAGTGGATCGAGCTCGACGATATTCACACCCGCGATCACGGCATCAAGCACATCCGAGCCACCGGTCATCATCGTGAAGGCCTTCTGCACCGCCGTCACGTTCCCGCCATTCTTAAACCGGTTGCCATTAGCCGAAGCAATCACCAGCGGTTTGACGGCGCTCTGCTTCAAGATCATCGGAAAGGCCGGAATAGCGACGCCGGCAGCAGCGCTGTTACGAATAAATTCGCGACGTTTGATTTTTCTCATGGGGCTCCTCATCGGAAGAATTTTTTATCTGTGTTATCGACGTTAATCCGTGGCTAATACTTCTTTAATCCTCGCGGCGGTCTTCGGACCGATGCCGTCGACCATTTCGAGTCCGCCGGAGTTGACGAATGTTTTCAGGTCGGCGAGGGAGGAGACTTTGAAGCGCTGGTGGAGCAGCGCCGCTGTCTTTGGTCCGATGCCGGGAATCTCCAGCAGATCGAGAACGGTTTCGGGTGTGTCGGCGGTGAGCCGTTCCCACGCGTCGAAAGTTCCCTTGTTCAGAAGTTCGACTACTTTGCCGGCGATGGCTTTGCCGACACCCGGGATTTCCTGCAAGCCCGCCACGCCTTCCTTTGCCGCAATCTCTTTCAGCGGCGTGGGCCACACCTCAATCGCCTCGGCTGCGTTACGATAGGAGCGCAGGCGAAACGGATCGTCGCCACGAACTTCCATCAGCGCAGCGAGACGGTGAAATCGGCGGGCGATTGCGTCGTTGTCCATGCGGTATGCTTAGTCTAACGTCGCGAGCGCGGTAATATCAAAGGCCATCCACAGATTACACAGATTGATTTATATAATCTGTGTAATCTGTGGATAAAGAACCTGAGGAGACGGCATTGGATTCAAAAAGAAGACAGCTAATCGCGGGTATTTCACTCGCCGGCGCCGGAGTTTTGCTCAACGCGTGTCGCACGTCGCCGAATAGCGGTAGTGCGACGAATAAAAGTGACGAACCAGCGCCCGGCGAGGCGGCGCCAGTGGAGGTGACTGCCGCTGAAGACCTGATGCGCGAGCATGGGATACTGCGGCGCGCGTTGTTGGTCTACCGGGAGTCGGCGATCAGGTTGCGGCAGGATGCGGCGTCGGTGCCAACGGATGTGCTGGAGAAGGCGGCGAACTTGTTTCGCGTCTTTGGTGAGGATTACCACGAGCAGAAGTTGGAGGAGGTTTTCATTCTGCCGATCGTGAAGAAGTCGCCGGGGACGGCGGCTGGATACGTGGATCTACTGGTGGCCCAGCACACTCGTGGGCGCGAGATCACTGATTACCTGTTATCGATCACGCAGGCTGATCGGATTCCGTCGAACAGTGTGGAGCCAATGGCAAAGGCGCTGGAGTCGTTTGTGCGGATGTATGAGCATCACGCCGCGATCGAGGACACGGTGGTGTTTCCGGCGTGGAAGGCTGCAGTTGGGCAGGCAGAGCTGGATGAGCTGGGAGGGAAGTTTGAAGAGATCGAACACCAGCAGTTTGGAGACGATGGATTCGAGGCGGCGCTGAAAAGGATTGAAGAGATCGAGACGAGTCTCGGGTTGTCGAACCTCGACATGTTCACGGCCCCACCGCCACCGGGAAGGTAGTAGTTCTAACCACGAAGGCACAAAGACACGAAGTTTAATAATCATCTTTGTGTCTTCGTGCCTTTGTGGTTAAAATGCGCGCACCCACTTCGAAAATTCGGAGGGCCTCACAATCCCTGAGTGGCACCCTCAAACCTTAACCTCTAAACCTTAAGGAGCCAGACATGACTTTCATTCAATTTGCCGACGAACCAAGCCAGGAAGAACGCATTGCAAAACTCCGCGCGGAGTTGGAAAAACTCGGTGGCAGCACCACGACGCTAGAGTCGATGCCCGCCGATATGGAAGAAGAGTTCCTGCGCCACGTACTCGAATACGAGGCCGCCGAGCCCATCAGCCTGCTGCGCCTGCTCGAGAATTCGGGCCTGGAAGTGCCGGTGCCTGAAACGCTCGACAAGGACATGCTCCGCGTCAAACTCAAGGAGGTCATTGAGCGAATGGCATCGCTCGGCGCTTACCTCCTGCACACAGATCACCTTTCCGATCGCGAGCTCTACGACTATCTCTATCACGACGGGTTGCAGGAAGAGGCAGTGCTGTTTCCTGAGAACCCGAGTTACGCGTACATGATCGATCTCACGGGAAGCGGTAGCGATGATGACAATCAATTGTATTTGAAGTACTACGCGGATGAGGAACATCGACGGCAGTGGGCGCACGACTGGCCCGACGATCCGTTGCCGGAGCACGAAGATCCGCCGTTCGATCGCGATCGGTTCCTGCCAAGATCGCCGTTAGGGTAGTTTTTAGCCACGGGTTAACACAGAAAGATCCGGATTTTCTTCCGTGTTAATCCGTGGTCACGATCATTGTGCCGGTGCCTTTGTCCGTGAAGATCTCGGAGAGGAGTGCGTTGCGCTTGGTGCCGCTGATGATGTGTGCGCTGTGAACGCCGCGTTCCAGCAGTACCATGATGCTCTGGAGTTTGGGAATCATGCCGCCGGAGGCTGCGCCGCTATTGATGAGTTCGCCGGCCTCGGTGACTGTCAGACGAGACAATTTCGTTTTCGGATCTCCAGCGGTCAGGTAGATGCCGTCGACGTCGCTCAGCAGGATCAACTTCTCGGCCTGAAGTTGTACCGCGATTTCGGCGGCGATCGTGTCGGCGTTGATGTTGAAGACCATGCCTTCGTCGTCGGCGCCGAGTGACGAGATTACCGGCAGGTATCCATGGGCCAGCAAGACGGTTAACAGGCGGGCGTTGATCTGGACCACGTCGCCGACGTGTCCGAAATCGACTTTGTCGCGGACGCCGGTTTCGCGGTTCAAGATCTCTTTTGGTGGTCGTCGTGCTGCTTGAACGATGTTGCCGTCCACGCCGGACAGGCCGACGGCTTCGATCCCTCTGTGACGCAGTGCGGCCAGGATGTCGGTATTGATTTTTCCGGCAAAGATCATCTTTGCCATCTCGAGCGTGGCGTCGTCGGTGACGCGCCGGCCTTCGATGATCGTCTGCTCGATGCCGAGCTTGTTCGCCAGTTCGCTGAGCTGTTTGCCGCCGCCGTGAACGACGCAGATACGAATGCCCACCTGGTGCAGCAGCGCCAGTTCTTCGGCGAGCGAGGTTAGGTTTCCCTGGTCTTCCGTGACCTTGCCGGAAAGTTTGACGACAAACGTTTGCCCCTTGAAACGCTGGATGTACGGCAACGCTTCGCGTAATAGATCGAGCCGGAGTTGATCGTCGACGATTGGATGAGTCATTTGATCTTTGCCGCCATTATTGCTTTCTGCACGTGTAACCGGTTCTCAGCTTCATCAATCACTACCGAGGCCGCGGAGTCGATCACGCCATCGGTCACGATCACGTTGCGACGCACCGGCAAACAGTGCATGAAGATCGCATTGTTTGTGCGCGCCATCTTTTCTTCGTCGACGATCCACTTGTGGCGATGCTGTGCTCGCGTGGCGACGTCGTGGTCTGCGTTCCCGTAGAACTGTTTAGCTCCCCAACTCTTTGCATAGATGACTTCGGCGCCAGAGAAAGCGACGTCGATATCGTTTGTGACTTCCAGGCTTCCACCCGCGGCAGCGGCGAACTGTCGCGAAGTTTCCATCAACTCCTCGTCGAGCTCGTAGCCCTCGGGATGCGCAATCACGACGTCATGGCCCATTTGGACCGCGGCCAGCGCGAAGCTGTTTGGCACAGCCATCGGCAGCGGTTTGGGATGCCACGCCCACGTCAGCACGACGCGCTTTTTCCCGGCGCCGAGTTTTTCGCGGATCGTCAACATGTCTGCCAGCGACTGGCAGGGATGATGCATCGCCGACTCGAGGTTGATTATCGGCACGGAGGCGTATCTCGCGAATGCATTCAGCACCGGATCGGTGCGCTCCTCCTGCCAGTCTTTCAACGCCGCAAACGTTCTCACGCCGATGGCCACGCAATATCGTTCAAGCACCCGCACAAACTCCGCGACGTGTTCGGACTTGTCTCCATCCATGACGGCGCCATCGCGATGCTCTAACGTCCAACTCGTTCCGCCAGGCTCAAGCACAACCGCATTGCCGCCGAGTTCGTAAATTCCAACCTGCATCGACGCACGCGTGCGCAAGCTCGGATTGAAGAACACCAGCGCCACGGATTTTCCCGCCAGCGGTTTCGACAGATCATCACCACTCTTAAAGCGCAACGCCGACTCGATCAACTGATCGAGCTGCTCGCGGGACATGCCAATGGTGCTCAAAAAATGCATCTGCGTTTATCCGCTTTCATCTGCGGCTGAAATCAGCTTCTCGACAAACAGATCGACGTGTTCCGTCTGCAAACAGAGCGGCGGCAACAGTCGCAATACCTTCGGATTGCTCGACGTGCCTGTGATTATCTTCTGCTCGAGCAGTGCCTGATGAAACGGCGCCGCTTTGTCGCTGAATTCAATCCCCAGCAGGAAGCCGAGGCCGTGAACTGCAACTACCTGCTCAACCTCGCGCAATCGCTGTCGCAAATGTGCCTCGACTGTCTTCACATTCGCCAGCATGCGATCGTTCTCAATCGCTTCGAGAGTTGCACTACCTGCCGCCATCGCCAGCATGCCGCCGCCGAAAGTCGTGCCGAGATCGTTTTCTTTGATGTGCGAAGCGATGGCATCACTGACGATACAAGCCCCAACAGGAACACCGCTGCCGAGTGCTTTGGCAAGCGTCACGACGTCGGGTACGACACCACCACCCGCGTCACTGCCCGCAAAGAACCATTCGCCGGTGCGTCCCACGCCAGTCTGCACTTCGTCGTAGATGAGAACGATGCCGCGTTCGTCACACAGTGTTCGCAACGAACGATAGAAATCCGGTTGGGCCATGCGCACACCCGCCATCGACTGGATCGGCTCGAGCATGATTGCGGCGACAGTGTCGTCGGCGAGTTGGCGCACGGAATCGATGTTGCCAAACTCGGCTTCGAGATGGCCGGGCACGTTCGGCTTTCCGATCTCGCGATACTTGCCGAGAAACGTTGCGCTGATGGCGTCAGCGGTGCGTCCGTGAAAGCCGCCGGAGAAGGTGATGATGCGTTCGCGACCGGTTGACATGCGCGCCATGCGCATCGCGTTTTCGTTTGCTTCAGTGCCTGAGTTGCAGAAGAACGCTTTGGTGAGACTATCAGGCGCGATGGAGACGAGCTTTTCCGCGGCGCGCGCGCGGGCGCTCGAGTAAACGAGGTTTGAATAGAAGATCAGTTCACCGGCTTGTTCGCGCAGCGCGTTGACGACGTGCGGGTGACAATGTCCCGTGCCCGCGACCGCATGACCGCCGTAGAGATCGAGATAGCGTTCGCCGTTGCTCGTATAGATCCAGACTCCCTCACCGCGTTCAGCCGTGATGGGCATCTTCTTGTACGTGGCGAGCTGAAACTGATCTTCGGTAGCCACGGATGATACGGATTGCTTCACGGATTTGTACCTACTAGTTTGAGGCCCGTAGTCTCTTCCAGGCCGAACATCAAGTTCATGTTCTGCACGGCCTGGCCGGCGGCGCCCTTGACCAGGTTGTCGAGCGCTGAGAAAACGACGATTTGTCTTCCACGCGCCGCGAAACCGAGATCGCAGAAGTTAGTCGTCTTCACCCAGTTGATGTCGGGGGAGCCATTCACCAGTCGCACGAAAAATGAATCGCGATAATAGTCGGCGTAAAGACTGCGCAACTCATCTTCTTTCAACTCGCGATTTGATTCGGCGTAGATCGAAGCGAAGATGCCGCGCGCGACGGGCAGCGAGTGCGTCATGAAAACGAGTTCGTTGGTCCAGTCGCCGATGTGCTCCAGCTCCTGCTCGATCTCCGGTACGTGCTGGTGCGTGAAAGGCTTGTACGCATAAAACGAATTCATGCGTTGCGGATGATGCGTGTTCGCGGCTGCTTTCGCGCCCGAGCCCGACGAGCCCGTCTTCGCATCGACCACGACGCGCCCGCTCAGTAAATGATTCGCTACCAGCGGTGCGAGGCCAAGCAAAGTTGCGGTCGCAAAGCAGCCGGGGTTAGCGATTAGGCGCGCGCTTTTGACTGCTTCGCGGTTGGTCTCCGTCAGCCCGTAAACAAACTCCGCCTGCGCGTGCATGGCGGTGTGTGGTTGTTTGTAGTGTTTCTCGAAGACGCTCTGATCGCGCAGACGGAAGTCGCCGGATAGATCGATCGCTTTAACCTCCAGTGGCAGGCGCGGAACGACGTCCATTGCCTGACCATGCGGGAGCGCGAGAAAAACGCAGTCGACGCCGTCTACGCTGTCTGGTGCTGCGATGAAATTGAGATCGGTGAGACTGTGCAGGTTGCGGTGGACTTCGCCGATCGGTTTACCGGCTTGTTCGTTGGCGGTTACGAAAACCAGCTCGACGTGCGGATGGAACAGGAGAATGCGCAGCAACTCCGAGCCGCCGTAGCCGGAGCCGCCGAAGATCCCGACGCGAATCTTGTTTTGCTGGTTCATGTCTGGCCACCAAAAAGCACAAAAGTTTTAGCCACAAAAAGGCACAAAAAGCACAAAAGAAAAAAGCACTAAGAAAACAAGTCAGACAAATTAAGTAATAGGTTAGGGAGTGGGGGTTGCTCCTGCTGTTACGAGTGCGGGGGCAAGCCCCTCTTCCTGACTTGTTCTTTGTTTCGGCGCCAGCTTCTCCATCACTAGATTGAAGAGGGCACTGCCTTCGCGTCGTGCGTTTGCCGCCGGGACGTTGAATTGTGATTGGATGTAGTCTTCGCCCATCTTCGAATCGGTTACCGATCCGGAGATCACATCGACGCTCACGCCACGCTGGCGCAACAACTCGATGCCGCCCCAGGCGCCGACGTAGTCGGACGCGCAGAACACGAGCGCCGCTGTTGCTTCGAGCAGTTCTGCGTCAGCGAAAACTGTGTCGACCGAGTAGCCGCCGAGAATTCCATCGCCCAACTCAATCACGATCAGGTCCGGGTGCACTTCATTCAAACGCGCGATGATGGCTTTCGACGACGGCGCAAGATCTGCGACGTCGACTGTAGACGGCAAGCCACAATCGAGAAAGCTCGCCGTAGTTACGGCGCCATGATCCGCCATGTTCAACGTATCGCGCAGGCAAGCGACACCCGACAACTTCGCCGCTGCCACACGCAAACCTGCGCGTGTGGCTTGCTTGATCAGTTCGGTGGCAGCGTAGGTTTTGCCGCTGTTCATGCTCGTGCCCGCGATCATCACGATCGGCGCGGTCTCGCCAAGAGTCGTGCGCGGCGGCAGCGCCGCGTCAGCGATGTTCTGCACTTTGCCTGTTTCATCGCAGACCAGGCCGATCACTTCCAGCTTGATCGCGTCGCCCAGGCTGGAATGGTGTCCAGTGCAGTAACCAATCACGCCGCCCATATTGAGCAGGTGAAGCTGATCGCCGCTTTGCAGGCTCGATGGGACATCGCCGACAAAACCCTTCAACGCGCGACGCCGGCCGAGAACGCCGATCAACAAGTCGCCCGGATTGATCTTCGCGAGCCGCCCTGTCGGCAGCTCGAGCATGTTGTAAGTGGCGCTGTCAGTAAGAGCGCGGACGACAACCACGTCGCCGGCTTTCGTCGAAGCGGAGCCGGACACAAGCGCGACCGTTTTGGTCAAACCGAGTGGAGACGTTGCCGAGCCGATCTTGTCGACGTCGATCACATTGATTTCCGTGTTCATTGTCCACCTCCCAATCTGAGCCGTAGCGCGTTCAACTTGATGAATCCTTCCGCATCGCGCTGGTTGTAAACCGTGTCTGCCTCGAAGGTCGCGACCTTTTCGTCGTAAAGCGAGTTGGGTGAACGTCGTCCGACGACGATGGCGTTCCCGCGAAACAGTTTCAGACGCACGTCGCCGTTCACTCTTTCCTGCGTTTCATCGATCATCTTGCGCATCAGTTTGAACTCAGGCGCAAACCAGAATCCGTAGTAAACACACTCCGCAAACTTCACACCCAGCGAATCGCGCAGGTGGACCACTTCACGATCCAGCGTGATCGACTCGAGCGCGCGATGCGCCGCCTGCAGGATCGTCACGCCCGGCGTTTCGTACACACCGCGCGACTTCATGCCGACGAAACGATTCTCAACCACGTCAACGCGGCCGATGCCGTGCGCGCCGCCCAGCTTATTCAACGTCGCGAGCAGTGTGACGGGGTCGAGTTGTTTTCCATCAATCGCCACCGGCTCGCCATGCGCAAAAGAGATCTCGACGTACTGCGCTTCGCCAAGGGCGTTTTCCGGCGAGCGTGTTAGTTGAAAAATATTCTCCGGGGGTTCGCTCCACGGGTCCTCGAGAATTCCGCCTTCGTAAGAGATGTGCATCAGGTTCGCGTCAGTGGAGTAAGGTTTCTCCGCGGTCGCCGTGACCGGGATGTTGTGCTCCTTCGCGTACGCGATCAGATCCATGCGGCCTTTGAAGTCCCACTCGCGCCAGGGAGCGATGACTTTGATGTCGGGCTGCAACGCGTAATAGGTCAACTCGAAGCGCACCTGATCGTTACCCTTGCCGGTTGACCCGTGCGCCACCGCGTCCGCGCCTTCCTGCCGTGCGATCTCGATCTGGCGTTTCGCAATCACGGGACGTGCGAGCGAAGTGCCCATCAGGTACACGCCTTCGTAGACCGCGTTTGCTTTGACAGCGGTCCAGACGTAGTCGCGCACAAACTCTTCACGCAGATCTTCGACGTACAGCTTTGAGGCGCCGGTCGCGTATGCCTTCTCTTCAAGCCCGGACAACTCCGCGCCCTGGCCCACGTCGGCGCAGTAGCAGACAACTTCACACTGGTAGTGTTCCTTCAACCAGCGCAGCATCACTGACGTGTCGAGCCCACCGGAGTAAGCGAGAACTATTTTGCGAATGTTCGATTTCATTAGTCTCCAAACAAATCCCAGATTCCCTTCACTACCAAGCGTTGCGATTTCGCGTCGCGAACGGCGATAAAGATCGTGTCCTCGCCGGCAATCGTGCCGACTACTTCCGGAATGGCAGCAGCGTCGATCTCGACTGCGACCGCCGAGGCCAGTCCCGGGAAGGTGCGTGCAACTATCAAACTATCGCCCGCGTGGTCTAAACTCAGCAGGCCGCGAGCGGAGTTGCCGTTAGCGCGTGGCAACGTGTAATGGCCGTGCTGTTTGACGACGCCGAGCTCTTCGAGATCGCGGGAGACGCTCGACTGCGTCGCGACCACGCCGGTTCGTTCCAGCAAAGCGCGCAAGTCTTCCTGCGTGCCAATCGGTGTCGCCCGGATGAGATCAAGAATCTTTTGCTGACGCTCTCGCTTATTCATAAAACTTGCATAATCATTGCATAGATGCATAAACTACCACGCTAGTTGTTTAGGCGTCAACGTTTCGAACGCCTCCTTGGAGTGCGGTGCCTTGGCACCGCTTTGGC
>DASVGE010000204.1:0-5058 GCA_036379695.1 Pyrinomonadaceae bacterium
CGCGCTCTTTGAAGGGCGATTCACGCGACCATTCGATCGCAACTGGCGGCCCAAATTTTTTGTTAGCCCGTGCGAGCTTGCGCCTCTCGGCAAGATCAACCATGAGACACCTTTCTTGGTCGCTACCGCTCCCTGTACTGACCCGATCCAAGCTCGATGTTCGACTTCTGAGGCAAAGCCTTCCGGCTCTTCTACTCTCGATCTACTGATACGTTTGATAGCCGAACGTGCTGAACTTCCTGCAACGAATATCGGGAAGGACAGTCGTTTGCTAAGCGACTTGCATTTGAATTCGATTACGGTAAGCCAACTCGTTGTGGAAGCGGCGATGCAAAACGGCTTACCGGCGCCGGTGTCTCCCACAGACTTTGCCGACGCGACGGTCGCCGAGATTGCTCAGGCGCTCGACGAACTGCGCTCCAATGCTCACCTCACTACAGCCGCTGAGGAATCTCAATTACCTGCGGGAGTTGATTCGTGGATCAGGGCGTTTGATGTCCAACTTGTACAACGTTCTCTTTCATCGCGTGTCGTACCGGTTGAAAAGGGTGTCTGGGAAGTTATTGCGCCACCGGGGCAGCCGCTCGCCGATGACTTGCGCGCGAGCTTCGCCGATCAAGCCGGTGATGGTGTCGTTGTTTATTTGCCGCGCGAGTGTGACGAGACAATTGTGGGGCTGTTGTTGGCAAGCGCACGGAAAGCCCTGCAGCGATCGTGCAGGTTCGTCATGGTCCAACATGGCCACGGTGCGGCAGGATTTGCCCGCACGCTTCATCTCGAGTCTCCGAACGTTACTACCTGCGTTGTGAACATCCCGGAGTCTCATCCGCGAGCCGTCGAGTGGGTCGTTGCCGAAGCTTTAGCCGCACAAGGATACGTCGAGGCTTACTACGATGCAGACGGGCAACGCTATGAAAAGGTGATGCAGTTGTTGCCGATGCGCGATGGTTCCGGTGAGCCACCGCTAACGCCCGCCGACGTGTTGCTGGTTTCGGGAGGTGGGAAGGGAATCACCGCGGAGTGTGCGATAGCGATAGCTAAAGAGACCGGAGCGCATTTGGTGCTGTTGGGCCGCGCCACGCCGCAAACAGATCTCAAGCTCGCGGCGAATCTCGATCGCATGACCGCCACCGGTATTAAGTTCAAGTATTTTGCGGTTGATATCAATGACGCTCGGGCTGTTCGCGAGGCTGTTCAAAAGGCTGAAGAAGAATTCGGATCGATCACGGCCATTCTGCATGGAGCAGCCAGAAACGAACCACAACTCGTAAGCAATCTCGACGAAGATTCGTTCCGGCGCACGCTGTCCGTAAAGGTACAAGGCGCACGCAATCTCCTCGCTGCTGTCGATCCCGAAAAGTTGCGGTTGCTCATTGGCTTTGGTTCGGTCATCGCGCGCACCGGGCTGCCGGGTGAGGCCGACTATGCGGTTGCGAATGAATGGCTGACCCGTCTGATTGAAGATTGGAACGTGGTCCACCCGGCGTGTCGTTGTCTTGCCATTGAATGGTCCATCTGGTCGGACATCGGTATGGGCGCGAGGCTGGCGCGGAAAGATCGGTTAACCAGAGACGGCATAACTCCGATTCCGCCCGAACAGGGAGTTGCGATTCTGCTCCAGCTTTTGCGACAACCGTCGGAAGTCGTTTCAGTTGTCGTGATGGGTCGTTATAGCGACCTGCCGACCTTCAGGATTGAACGTCCGGAACTTCCGTTCTTACGCTTCCTCGAAAAGATCAAAGTTTACTATCCCGGGATCGAACTCATTGTCGACGTCGATCTGTCGCGCAACACCGATCCTTACCTCGACGATCACAGCTTGCAGGGTAGAAGACTGCTTCCGGCAGTGATGGGACTCGAGGCGATGGCGCAGGTAGCGGCGGCACTGGTCGGATCGCCGGCCCTCCCGACATTCAAAGGGATCGAATTCAGTCGACCTGTGGTTGTTTCAGAAAGTGCTGCGTTGCCGATTCGCCTGGCTGCGCTGGTTCGCCGGACCGGGGTCGTCGATGTCGTTCTTCGCAGTGCGGAAACAGGATTCCAGGTAGATCACTTTCGGGCGACATGCGAGTTTGAGCACTCGCAGAATGGTTGGACCAGGCGCTCGCCGGCGTTTCGCAAGTACGGGAAAGGCGGTGAAAGAGTGTCGCTCGATCCGGCGACTGATCTCTACGGAAACATACTGTTCCAGGGTGGCCGGTTCCAGCGGGTCGATAATTACCGTCATCTGAATGCCACCGAGTGTTTCGCGGAGATCGCTCCGGATGGGCAGGTGGCATGGTTTGTACATCACTTGCCGGCTGGGTTGCTCCTTGGAGATCCCGGCGCCCGGGACGCCGCGATGCACGCGATTCAAGCCTGCATTCCTCATCGCACGCTGCTGCCGGTTTCAGCGGATTCTGTTCGCCTCGAAAGGATGATCAACAAGACGGATCGGCTTTTCATTTCGGCGCGGGAACGATCGTGTACGGAGAATACTTTTGTTTACGACCTCGATCTCGTGGGTGTTGATGGCGTGGTGCAGGAGCGTTGGCGTGGGTTGAAGTTGCAGGCGGTGGGCAAGCCGATTTCGAGTCCACGGCAGTTGGCTCTCCTGGGGACGTTTTTGGAGCGACGTGTTCGAGAGTTTATTCAGGGTTCGGATGTCTCGATCGTTTTGCAGCAGGACCGATCTGAAGACCGAAAGGCGCGCAGCGATCGAGCGATCCAGACGGTGGTTGGGATGCGCACGACGGTGACGAGGAGACCTGATGGGAAGCCGGAAGTGCGTGCACCGCGAGAAGTATCGGCTGCGCACAGTGGTGAGGTCACGATTGCTGTTGCTGGACCAGTGCCGGTTAGTTGCGATCTCGAATTTGTCGCGGAGCGCTCGCCGTCCGTGTGGCGCGCACTGCTCGGTGATGAGCGGTTCGAACTAGCTCAGTTGATCGAAAATCGCGCGCAAGAGCATGGAGCCGTTTCGGCCACGAGGATTTGGTCGGCGAGCGAAGCCCTGAAGAAAGTGGGAGCGATGATTAGCGCTCCGCTGACCTTTGTTTCCTCGACTGACGACGGCTGCGTGGTCCTATCGTCGGGGAATTTCAAAATCTTGACATACGCGACTGAGCTTCGCGATCGGGAGGGCACGTTCGTAATCGCCATGCTCTCTCAGGTGGATTGAATTGGCTATGCACGAAAGTAATGTAAAGCACGTGTTATTGCGGCTTCGCCGCCGGATCGGGCGCGTAATGTTGCGGCTTCGCCGCCGGAATCGGGCGCGAAATGTTGCGGCTTCGCCGCCGGGATCGGGCGCGAAATGTTGCGGCTTCGCCGGGATCGGGCGCGTAATGTTGCGGCTTCGCCGCCGGATGTGAGGCGAGGCTCTGCCTCGCCGTCGAGTTTTGATTTTTCGGAATGGGCTATGCCCCACTTATGGGCCAAAGGCCGAACCGGGGGCTCAGCCCAAACTTTCAGTTAACGCCAGCGGCGAGGCAGAGCCTCGCCTCACATCCGGCGGCGAAGCCGCAACATTACGCGCCCGATCCGCGGCGAAGCCGCAACATTACGCGTCAAGCGGACCTTCGCTTACCTGCGATTGAACCGCCAGCATCTGGAAAGTTCTTATGCGTGCTTACGAATATCGACATGTGGTGAGTTTCGAGGAGACCAACCTGGTTGGCAACGTCTACTACGCCAACCATGTTCGTTGGCAGGGGAGGTGTCGCGAGATGTTCTTACACGACCACGCCCCCGCAGTGCTCGAGGGCCTGGCTCACGGCTTCGCTCTCGTGACCACGAGAGTCTCCTGCGAGTACCTCGCAGAGCTCAACGCATTCGACGAACTGATCATTCAAATGCGCCTCGGCCCGATCAAACAGAACCGCATCGACATGCTGTTCGAATACTGGCGCTGCAAATCGGGCGCACGAGAACTAGTAGCGCGAGGTGAACAACAGGTCGCATGCATGCAGCGCGAAGGCAAAGAAATGGTTCCGATTCCAGTGCCCCGCGAACTTCGTGATGCTTTGAAACCTTATTCCGAGTCGGAACTTACTGTTGGACCGGGTCAGTACCGTAACGCGGTAGCGTCGGGTTAGTGCCATTACCCGCGACCCGACGCTACCGCGTTACGGTACTGACCCGGTCCAAGTAGATCGCGAGTCACTATGAATCCAATAACCGTTACCAACCCAACCACCATCATTTGGCAAATGCACGACGTACGGCCCGCTACTGTAGTCGCGCATCGTGAAGCCGTAGAGCGCGTCATCAGAGTGATGCACGACCGCCTGGATGAGCCGCTCACGCTGCAGGAGATGTCGAAGATAGCGTACATCAGCCCGTATCATTTCAATCGCATCTTCCGGCAGATTACGGGCATCCCTCCAAACCAGTTCTTCTATGCCCTGCGGCTTGAAACAGCAAAGCGACTACTCCTCACCACGAAGACCAACGTAACAGACGTCTGCTTCGATGTTGGCTACAACAGCCTCGGAACGTTTATCCGGCGCTTCACCGCTTTGGTGGGACTCTCGCCCGGTCACTTCAGATCTTTCGCCTGTCACGAAACCCCGCAGTTGTTCGAGACAACAGCAAACGGGATCGACCTGGCCACAGCCTCATCCACGCCAGCTATTTCGGGCAAGGTCACAGCGCCTGAATGGTTTAAGGGGATGATCTTTGTAGGACTATTTACGACGCCAATTCCACAAGGTCCTCCGGTGTCGGGGACCGTGATCGCGCAACCCGGTGTTTACCGCATTCCGCGAGTTTCGGACGGCGTCTACTACCTCCTTGCTGCAGGTCTCGCCTGGTCCAAAGACTTTAAAGAACACTTCCTCTACGAAACGACCTTGCGTGGCGGCCAGCCCATAGTGATTTGCGACGGAATCGTCGAAGGGTCAACCGATCTTCCGCTCAGGCCGCCCGAACCTTTCGATCCACCGATTTTGATGGCGCTCCCGCTCTTGTTGAACAGAATCAATCAGGGTCTCATCCCTCACCACGAAATGTGATGCAAGTACAACCGACAAACTTCAGTGACGAAACATTGGCCGGCTTTGTCCCCGCCCGAAAAGA
>DASVGE010000205.1:0-19645 GCA_036379695.1 Pyrinomonadaceae bacterium
AAGCCCGTGGCATCCAGGCGGCATCCTTTTAAGTTCGCGTGTAGCGGATATCGCGAACCTCCACGGGACAAGCCCGTGGCATCCAGGCGGCATCCTTTTAAGTTCACGTGTAGCGGATATCGCGAACCTCCACGGGACAAGCCCGTGGCATCCAGGCGGCATCCTTTTAAGTTCAGGCGCGGTTCAGGCCGCCCAGCGAATGATCGACTTGCGGCCTGACAGCTCATCATACGCACGCGTTTCGTACCTCCGTGAATTGCACGGCGACACTGAAGGTGCGATCCAGGCAATGACTTTGGCTCTGAAAGCTGCGAACCCCAACGATCCGGAAGGCATGGAGTGGTATCGTGAGCAGTTGCGCTTACTGCACGCAGGCACCAAGCGTCCGCACACCCACCGAAAATATTAGTCACAGATTTTCACGCATGAACACCAAATTCATTTTGTGCTTTTTTGTGCCTTTTTGTGGCATACTCCGACCTCCGACATTGTTAATTCAGCAGGAGGATTTCGGATGCCGAAGATTCGTGCAGGTCTTTTGGTGTCGGCGATTGTTGTTGCTTTAGCGTTGTGGATCAGCGTTACCGATGCAGATGAGGCTCCAAACAAAGCACAGGGACTCGCCGCCTGGGCGCAAGTCTATTCGGTGTTGACCCACCCGCGCTGCATCAACTGTCACACCGCTACTAACTATCCACAGCAAGGCGACGATCGACGGCGTCACGTCGCGAATGTCGTGCGTGGTCCGGAAGGCAAAGGCGTTCCCGGTTTGAACTGCGCCGGCTGCCATCAGGAGACCAACGCCGACAGCACCGGTGTCCCCGGCGGTCACAACTGGCACCTCGCACCACTCGAGATGCGCTGGCAGGACATGAACGATCGTCCGCTTTCGAGCGCCGCCGTGTGTGCACAAATAACTGACCGTTCCCGTAACCACAACCTCGATGGTCCAGGTTTGCTGAAACATCACCAGGAAGAGGCGCTCGTGAAGTGGGCCTGGAATCCCGGCGTCAGGCCCGACGGCACGAAGCGCACACTACCACCCATGTCACACGAGGAATTCGTCGCTGCGACGCGGCGCTGGGTCGAAGCCGGCACGCCGTGCCCAAAATAGGAGCTCAAAACGAATGGCGACTTACCAAATAAACGTAAACGGCGAGCGACGAGAAGTGAACGTCCATCCTTCAACGCCACTCCTTTGGGTGTTGCGTGAAGATCTGAAGATGACGGGCACGAAGTATGGCTGCGGCGTCAGTGCTTGCGGCGCCTGCACAGTACACGTGGGCGGCGTGGCGACGCGCTCGTGCATCGTTCCGATTTCGCACGTCGGCGATCGACCGATCGTGACGATTGAAGCCATCGGCGAGGATGCCGTTGGGCGAGCGGTACAGCACGCGTGGGTTGAAGAAGACGTCGTGCAGTGTGGCTACTGCCAGAGCGGACAGATCATGTCGGCAGTCGCGTTGCTCAAACACACGCCCAAGCCGACGGAGAAAAACATTGAAGAGTCGATGGGCGGAAATCTCTGCCGCTGCGGCACGTATCCACGCATTCGCGCGGCGATCAAGAGCGCGTCGGCGCAGTTAAGCAAAGGAGGCGCGTGATGGTTGCGTCGATTGATCGTCGTGGTTTCCTGCGCGTGACGTTTGCAGCGGCCGGGGGGTTGATGGTCTCGCTATATCTCGATCCAACGGTGGCGAGTCTGTCGGCGCAGCAGCAGCAACCCAAAGTTTATCCGCCGGATGCATTCGTCAATATCAGGCCTGACGGCAAGATCGTGATCCAGGTTAACCGTCTCGAGTTTGGTCAGGGAGTGCAAACCTCTCTGCCGATGGTGCTCGCGGATGAGTTGGATGCTGACTGGGCCAACGTGATTGCGGAGCTCGCGCCCGCAGCCGACGTCTACAAGGACCCGGTGTTTGGAATCCAGATGGTTGGCGGATCGGGTTCGATCGCACACTCGTTTCAGCAGTACCGCGAACTCGGCGCAAAGACGCGCGCGATGCTCGTCGCCGCAGCAGCAGAGCGTTGGAATACGACGCCCGACCAATGCCGCACCGAGGCGAGCGTCGTACATGGGCCAGGCGGACGCCGCGCGACATACGCTGAACTGGCCAGTGATGCAGCACGCAAACCCGTGCCGGCAACTGTGGTCTTGAAGAATCCGGCAGACTTCCGGCTCGTCGGTAAGAAAGTAAAACGCCTGGACAGTAGTGCGAAGTGTAATGGCACGCTGAAATTCGGGCTGGATCTGGATCTTCCGGGAATGAAAGTGGCGGTGGTTGCACATCCGCCGGTGTTTGGCGGGCGTGTGAAGCGAGTCGTTGACGATGAAGCACGCCGCGTCGAGGGCGTGCGCGACGTTTTCGAGATCCCGCTCGCGAAAGGGACGGGAGTCGCAGTCGTTGCCGACAAGTTCTGGCCGGCACGGCAGGCGCGAAACCTGCTCAAGATCGAATGGGACGTCACGGGTGTTGAGGCGGCCGACAGTTCTGAGTTATGGACCAGGTACAAGCAGCTTGCCGGCACGCCCGGTAACGTCGCGGTTAGTAACGGCGATGCAAACGCGCTCGACAAGGTCGCCGCGACCAACCGGATCGTTGCTGAATATGAGTTTCCATATCTGCCTCATACACCGATGGAGCCACTGAACACGACCGTGCGCTTCGATGGCGATCGCACGGAGGTGTGGGCCGGTTCGCAGTTTCAGACTATGGATCAGATGGCTGTCGCCGAAGTGCTCGGACTAAAACCCGACCAGGTCACTTTTCACACCGAGATGGCCGGCGGCGGCTTCGGCAGGCGCGCCGTGACCGACTCGCACGTGCAGCGCGAAGCAGCGGTGATCGCGAAACGCCTGCGTGGCATTCCGGTCAAGCTCGTCTGGACGCGCGAAGACGACGTGCAGGGTGGTTACTACCGTCCGATGCACTTTCATCGCGTGGAAGTCGGTGTTGGCGCAGATGGATTCCCGGCAGCGTGGCGGCACGTGATCGTGGGCCAGTCGTTATTGATGGGCACTCCTTTCGAAGCCTTCCTGGTCAAGAACGGTGTGGACCAAACGGCTACCGAGGGCGCTCATGACACGCACTACAACATTTCGAATCTGCACGTCTCGGTTCATCATCCGAAGGTGAACGTGCCGGTGCTCTGGTGGCGTTCGGTCGGACACACTCACACCGCGTTTGTAATGGAGACGTTGATCGATGAGTTAGCGACGCGCGCGAAAATGGATCCGATAGCGTACCGCCGGCGGTTACTCAAGCCGGAAGCGAAGAAGCTGTTGCGACCGCTCGAACTGCTCGAGAAAGCGAGCGCCGGCTGGCGTAATCGATTGCCACGCGGACACGCACTCGGAGTTTCGTGTCATGAGTCATTCGGAACGGGCGTGGCGTGTGCGGTCGACGTGTCGATCGAGAATAAGCGTCCGAAGATTCATCGAGCGACGCTTGCGGTCGATTGTGGCCTTGCAGTGAATCCGTTGTCGGTCGAAAGCCAGTTTCAGGCCGGCGTGTCGTTTGGTCTGTCGCAGTTGATGGCCAAAGGCGCGATCACGTTGAAGAACGGTGTAGTCGAGCAGCGTAATTTCGATGGCTACGTTCCGCCATACATCGTCGACGCACCGGTCGCAGTGGATGTTCACATCGTGCCGAGCGCCGAAGCGCCAACCGGCTGCGGCGAGCCACCCGTTCCCGTGATCTCGCCCGCAGTCGTCAACGCCATGGCACGACTAACCGGAAAGCGCTACCGCTCGCTGCCACTCGTGAGCATTTGAGCCACAAAGAGGCACAAAATCACAAAAGCTTATTTGTGTTTTTTGTGCCTTTTTGCGGCTAAATCATATCGTCCCAGCGAAGATGAAAACAGTCATCCTTCTTCTATTTCTGCTCGCATTTGTTCCCTCGGTGCGGGCGCAGCAGCTTGATCTGATCGCAAATACCGACGGCCGCAAGACCACGAGTCTCGACGGCAAGTGGCAAGCGATTGTCGATCCGTATGAATCGGGCTTCTACGACTACCGCTATCAACCCAACAATAACGGCTATTTCAAGAACGCCAAACCGAAAACCAAAAGCGATCTGATCGAATACGACTTCGACAGTTCCCCATCCTTGCAGGTGCCCGGCGATTGGAACACGCAGTCGGACCAACTGTTCTTCTACGAAGGCACCGTCTGGTACAAGAAATCTTTCGATTACCAGCGCCGGCCCAACACGCGTCTCTTCGTCCACGTCGGCGCCGCGAACTACCTCGCCGACGTTTATCTCAACGGTGAGAAGGTCGGGCAGCACGAGGGCGGGTTCACGGCATTTAATTTCGAGATCACGAAGCTCGTTCGTGACACCGGCAATTTCCTCGTCGTCAAAGTCGATAACAAGAGAAGGCGCGATGCTGTTCCCACGTTGATGACCGATTGGTGGAACTACGGCGGCCTCACTCGCGAAGTGAAGCTCATCGAGACTTCAAATACTTTTGTCCATGACTATTTGATCCAACTCGCAAAAGGTTCGCGCAATCGAGTCAGCGGATGGGTGAAACTTGCGGGTGAGAAACTCAAACAACGAGTCACAATCCGCATTCCTGAAGCGGGGATCAGTAAATCATTTGCCACGGATGAAAACGGATTTGCTGCAATCGATTTTAACGCGGATCTGAAGTTGTGGGCGCCGGAGAACCCGAAGCTCTACGACGTGGCTATCGAAGCGGAAACCGATCAGGTGCGCGATCAGATCGGCTTCCGCAGCCTCGAGACGAAGGGTACTGAGATCCTGCTGAATGGGAAGCCGATTTTTCTGCGCGGTATCTGCATTCACGAGGAAGCGCCTTTGCGCGGTGGGCGTGCTTACAGTCGCGAGGATGCGCTGACCCTGCTCGGTTGGGCCAAAGAGCTGGGCGCAAATTTCGTCAGGCTGGCCCACTACCCGCACAACGAGTTCATGGTGCGAGAGGCGGACCGCATGGGGATCATGGTCTGGTCCGAGATTCCTGTTTACTGGACCATCCAATGGGAAAATCCCGCCACGCTCGAAAACGCTCGCAACCAGCTAGCCGAAATGATCGCGCGCGACAAGAACCGCGCCGCTGTTGTGATCTGGTCAGTGGCTAACGAAACGCCACTCAGTGACGCGCGTCTTTCGTTTCTCAAAAACCTGATCGCGCACGCACGAAGTCTTGACCCAACGCGACTGCTCTCCGCCGCGATGGAACGTCACTATCTTAATCCCACGACGCAGATGATCGACGATCCGCTTGGCGAGTATCTCGACGTGCTTGGCTGTAACGAGTATGTCGGGTGGTACGATGGGTTGCCCGAGAAGGTTGATCGACTCGAATGGAAATCCAAGTATCAAAAGCCGCTGGTGATGAGTGAATTCGGCGCCGACGCTCTCTACGGCCACCACGGCGATCCGCTGACGCGATGGACCGAGGAATACCAGGAGGATCTGTATCGCCATCAACTCACCATGTTGAAAAAGATCCCGTTCCTGCGCGGTACCTCGCCGTGGATCCTGACCGACTTCCGCTCCCCGCGCCGGCCGTTACCCGGCATCCAGGATTACTGGAACCGCAAAGGTCTGATCTCGGATCGCGGCGAGAAGAAAAAGGCGTTCTTCGTAATGCAGGAGTGGTATCGTGAGTTGCAGAATAAATAAATACATGACAATGCGAAACACAATCGTGATCAGCCTCTTGCCCATCATCTTTTTGATTAGCCTTGAAAGCTCTTATGCCCAAACTCCGGACGTAAAACTCCACTATGATGGTCGCAAGCTTTATACGAGAATCGACGACAAGGAATACCTCATCGACGAAGCTGCGCCAACGGCAGTTCCGATCGCAGACGCATTAGTCGATCCCGGTCGAACGAACGTTTACTACGTCAAGAACACTGGTTGTGGATTTGAGAATGAGGGCACGACTCTATTCGTAGCCGACGTGCGTGGCGGTAATAGTGTTCCCATACTCTCGCGGTGCTTGATCCTGACGGCTGCGAAGTTCCTAAACTCCGGCGGTCGAACTTACCTGTTGATAAAAGAAGAAAATGGCGGCACGGCGCTTGGAACTGGCTTCTGGCTGTTTGATGTCGGCGCCAAACGTTTTGAGGTCCATGCGGAAGGTGAGTTAACCGCGAAGAGTAACAACACGTTCTCCTACGGAGTCTACAACAAAGCAGAAACCCTGAAGCCGCTGGGCACCGTAACGCTGCGGACATTGATCAACAGAGGCCGTCCGCTTCGCCTAATGCCGCGTCAACCTACACGGGCGCTGACTGTAAACAACAACACGAAGCTCGTATTGATCGATCCCTACTGCGGTCCGCTCTCCGACGATAAGGTCGAGGCCAGGATTATTAAAAACGCCGGTTCCGAGGTATTGATCGCGGGCGGATGTCCGGACGGTGATTACCAGGTCTACTTCCAGGGAACGATCGGCAAAATAGCAAAGCGAGATCTGAATCCGTTGAAATCGATCCAGCTCTCGCCCGCGCCAAAGTGAGAAGTTTAGCCGCAGATTTACGCGGATAAAACTCCATCGAATCAAGGAGTGAGTTTGACTAGGTAGATGTCACTTCCATTCAGGTTTGTTAGTGTTGTTCCTCCAAAGCTCACGCCCGAGTTGAAGTAGCCACTGAGGATCATGTTGTTGCCGGCGTCAGCAACAATGCTCTTCCCTTGATCCAGCCCGGGACCTCCAAACCTCTGCGACCAGCTATGAGTTCCAGCAGCAGAATATTTTGCCGCGAAGACGTCCTGGCTGCCGGCACTAACAAAAGTCTGTCCACCGAAATTCGCGCTGCCCTGGAAATAACCGGTAATGAGAATGTTGGAGTTGCCATCGATGGCTAATCCCTGCGCAATCGCGTTATCAGCAACCACTGACCCGCTAAAGACTTTGGACCAACTGTGATTGCCCAGCGAGTTGTACTTTGCCAGGAAAACCTTTGCCGCGCTGGAACTGGTTAACGGGCCGCCGCCAAAATCAACCGTGCCAAAGAAAAATCCGGTGATGATGATATTACCGCCACCATCGATCGCGATCGCGTTCGCGACGTCAATACTTGCGCCGCCAACACGTTTCGACCAGCCATATTGTCCTGCTGCATTAAGCTCGAGCAGGAAAATCTCCTTGTTACCGGCGCTGGTCAATGGTCCCGCACCAAAATCGATGGTGCTGTTGAAGTAACCCGTGACGACCACATTACCAGTGGCGCCCGTGGCCACCGCATTGCCATGATCGTCGCCGCTACTACCATAGCCCTTCGACCAACTATACGCGCCTGTGGCCGAGTACTTCGCGACGAAAATGTCATTTGAATTGAGATTGCTCGTCAGCCAGCCGCCGCCAAAATCCACGCTGCCTACAAACGAGCCGGTGACGACGACGTTTCCGGAAGCGTCTGCTGTCACACCGTAGCCGACATCATTTCCGCTATCACCGAATCGCCTGGACCACTGATGCACTCCTGCGGCTGAATACTTCACCAGAAAGATGTCGCTGAAACCCGGACTGGCGCAGTGCAGCGCGCCACCACCGAAATCCACGCTGTAGTTAAATGAGCCCGTCACGATAACGTTGCCACTTCGATCAACACTAAGAGCATTGGCATAATCGTCAGCAACGCTACCCATTGTTTTTGACCAGAGATGAGTTCCGGTTGGTCCGTACCTGGCGACGAAAATGTCCTGGCCGCCCATGCTGCTTACTGTGCCGCCGCCAAAATCAACATTGCCTTGAAAGTAACCGCTCACGGTTATGTTGCCGCTACTGTCGACTCCAGTGCCGGTCACTATGGCATTGTCGGTTGCAAACACACCACCGTAGTTCTTTGACCACACGTGGCTGCCGCCCGTCGTAGGTGTTGGTGTTGGCGTTGGCGTAGGAGTTGGTGTTGGAGTTGGTGTTGGCGTAGGTGTCGGAGTCGGCGTAGGAGTTGGTGTCGGTGTTGGTGTCGGTGTTGGTGTCGGTGTTGGTGTCGGAGTCGGCGTAGGAGTTGGTGTCGGTGTCGCTGTTGGAGTTGGTGTTGGTGTAGCCGTCGGAGTTGGAGTTGGTGTCGGTGTTGGCGTAGGCGCGGCAGTGGTCGACCAGGCAGTGTTACTGGGCGCGGAGATCCTTCCGCCTCTCCCTACTGCGCGGACGAAGTAACCATAACTTGTACCACCGGCTAAATTGGTATCAGTGAAAACGGTGGTATTCGCTCCCACGCTGGCTATGCTACTGAAGGGAGTACACGAACTTCCCACGCACCTGAATATGGAAAAGGAAGTTTCATCCGTCGAATTATCCCGCCATTGAAGCCTGAGAGAACTTGATGAAACAACACTGACAATCAGGTTGCTGGGTGGGTTAGGTGTGCCTTTCACTGGCGCACCGGCTGCCGGGATTGAAACCAGTCGAACTCCGGCTGCTAAACAAAAAAGAAGGAGACTGATCGAAACGACTCGTCTCCTGCGACTCAAACTACTTACACGTCCAATAATGAGTTCCAAATGGGTCCGCACGTCCCGCATTCTCATCTCCTCCACTAATACTCGTTGAATTTTTTCTTTCCCCTCAGGTGCGTTTCGTAATTGGGTCGCACACTGCTGGCACACGCCAACACACCTTCACACAAACTCAAACCTTGCGAGTTGGATCAAAAACCAACTGCCTGAATCTCACTTCGCTTGTTTACGTGAGAAGCCTGAGGGCATTGACTCTCGACACAAAGCACGTGCCAGGGCACAACCAATTCCAAAAGCCATTCACCATATGGTCCTGAACGAGAGACTCGGCAGCAATTTTTGTCGCCGCGCGTTGACACGATTGTCACCGCGAGTTGACAAGATCAGTTCCAACCCGACATCAGTTTCTCTGACACCTGACTGTTGTTGCAGTTTTGACGATGAATTCGTCCTACACGACACGATAAGAACTGTCGCCGTTAGTTGACGTGTTAAGAGCGCGCTTGTCAACTGCGGTTGACGAGAAATGGCACATAAGTGCTAGCGATTAGGCAAATCCTCACGATGCGGGCATTAAAATTTAGGTCTATCCTGCGGCCTTGTAAGAGTGACATTTGAACAGAAAACGCGATCGAATCCTCTAAAGATCCCGGGAGGGATAGAACTCTTACATAACTCTCATGAAGACCAATTGGATGCAGTCTCAAGGTTCAATTGAGATTCTTAGTCGGTGCCGGCAGACGAAGACGAAATAGTTCAGTGACGAGGTTGTTCGGCCGTGCGGGCTATTAACCGAAGAACATAGTCATTGGAAAGTTCGGTTTGAGTGAGATGCTGGTTTTCTCTTCAAGAGAAATTGGAGTAGTAGCTATATAACGCGAGGCCCAACTCGCGCTCCCACACCAACCTTCCACCGCCGGGGCAAAGCCCACCCTAGCAGGAGTAAAGAAATGACAAACGATAGATCTTGCCCATGTCGCCTGGGTGTCCTCACGGTGACTAGAACCGGGATTACACCCTTCCCACAAAAACTGAGTCGAGTAAGTTTGTTCCTATTTGCGTTTGTGTTCCTTTTTGCCGCTGTCCCGTCAGCAATCGCACAACACACAACGGGACTTAACGTAACAAAAACTATTGCTCCGCCCTCAGCGCCGCAGGGGAGCACGGTCACCGTCACGGTCACAATAGAAAATCAGGATGATCAACATGGAGTTAAGAACCTGGCCGTTACGAATACCGTGCCGTTCCCGGGGGGACCAACCACCCCTGTGGCCGGATGCGCCAGTTCGCTGGCTCCAAATGATGGTGTTCCCGGTAGTGGGGCAGATTTCACCTCCTGTTCTTTTCAGGAGACACTGCCGATTACCTGTAGCTCCACTAACACAAACGTAACAGATCAAATTAATGCCTCCGGATTAGATAATGCGCCGGGGACGATTTTTGACAACCTGCCGGTCAGTGGTAGCGCTTCAAACACGGCAATAGCGACGCCGCTGACGTGTAACGACAATAACGAATGTACCGATGATGCGTGCGTGGTGGACGTCGGCTGCGTTTTCACAAATAAGGCCGACAGCACTGCCTGCACCGACACCGTTTCCGGCGACTGTAAGATAGCCGGTTGCGAGGCCGGGGTCTGCGTTCAGACGCATAGCAACGCGGCCGATAGTACCGCCTGTACTACGACCGCGGACATCGCCGGAGACTGCGGCACGCCTGGTTGCGAGGCGGGCGTCTGCGTGGCCGATCACATCCCGGTTGCCGATAGCACGGCGTGTAGCGTTGGTGTTACGGGAACTCCCAGTGAGTGTGCGACACCAGGCTGCGAAAGCGGAGTCTGTGTTGCCACACACATTCCGTTATCGGATAGCACAACTTGTACTGACACCACTCCCGGCGACTGCAAGACCGCCGGATGCGAGTCAGGGGTCTGCGTCCAAACCCACGGTAACGTAGCTGACAGTACAGCCTGTACTTCGACTGCGGACGTCGCGGGAGACTGCGGTACACCTGGCTGCGAAGCAGGTGTCTGTGTGGCCGATCACATCCCGGTTGCCGACAGTACTCCATGTAGTGTTGGTGTTACCGGAACGCCTAATGAGTGCCAGACACCAGGCTGCGAAGCCGGCGTCTGTGTGGCCGCTCACAACAACTTGCCGGACAGCACGGCATGTACTGACACGACACCTGGATGTGGTTTCACTGCCGGATGCGAGGCTGGAAGTTGCGTTCAGGAGCACGTCCCTCAGGCCTGCGGTCAAGGGTGTACGCCTGGCTTCTGGAAGGCTAACGCCGACAAGAAGCAAGCGAATGCCTGGCCGGTAAACCCGGATACTTTGCTGGGTACTGTGTTTACTATCCCAGCCTGCCTGAGCGGCTGCAGCCAGAACTTCGCCAATCTGACTCTGCGTCAGGCACTGTCTCTACAAGGTGGCAATTCGCTCTGTGAGAAGGCTGAGACTCTGTTGAGAATAGCAACAGGTTCATTCCTGAACGCGTCAAGCAGCTGTGTCCAGTTCAATCTCAATGCACCTGCGCTTGTGGCTGAAGTGAATGGGGTCCTCGCAAGTTGCGACGCGAGCCAATTCAACACTGAGTCTACCAAGCTCGATGGCTTCAACAACCTGGGCTGCCCGCTCAATCAACAGGGGCAATGCTCGAACCCGTAAATCGTAGCTTAGCAGGCACGGCTTTTTGAGGTAGTTCGTTCCTGCATAAGCGAATTCCGGAGTGCGATGGCTAGTCACAGCCATCGCACTCACAACACCGTCGCTGCACTACATTCAGAAGAAGGAGATCCCACTGTAATGACTACAAGGAAGAACTTAACCGGAATAATCCCTCTCCTGTTGCTTTGTCTCTCACCAGCCTTTGCGCAGACAACAGCGACTAAACCGGATGACGAAATCAAGGCGCTGAGACAGGAGATAGAGGCAGTCAAAGCTGGACAGACCGCGATTCAGAAAGAGCTTGCGGAAATCAAGAATCTTTTGAAGACAAGACCCGCGGGACAACCAGTCGCAGCTCGAGACATTGTGCTGGACATCACTGGCGCACCGGTCAAAGGGCCGAAGGATGCGAAGGTAGTGCTCGTCGAGTTTTCTGACTACCAGTGTCCCTTCTGCGCGCGCTTCACGCGTGACACGATTCCGCAGGTGCAAACGGATTATGTCGACACCGGGAAAATAAAGTATGTGTTTGCCGACTACCCGTTGGAAGCAATCCACCCCTATGCGTTCAAGGCGGCGGAGGCAGCCAGCTGCGCCGGAGAACAGGGTGAGTTTTGGAAGATGCACGATCATCTATTCGCGAACCAGAAGGCGCTCAAGCCGGAAGACCTGAGTCAGTATGCAGAGGCCATCGGTTTGGATAAGTCGAAGTTCCAGGAATGCCTGGATAGTCAAAAGCGAGCAGCGTCGATTCGCAAGACCATGGCCCAGGCCGGAGACGCAGGAGTCACAAGCACACCCACTCTGATGGTGGGGCTCATGCAGCCAAACTCTTCAAGAGTAAAAATTCTGAGAGTCTTGAAAGGCGCACAACCTTTTGCGGCAGTCAAAGACGCCCTGGACAACGCGCTCAACGCTCCCGTCCCATCAGGTGGGACACAGTAGCTTCGGATTAAAAGCGTTTCGCTACACCGGGCTTTCATTCACCCGGCATAGTCCAGTTTTTGATTAGCACCAGGCTTCAGCCCAGCCTTTCATTCTCACCGGGCTTTAGCCTCGCCTTTCATTCTCACTGGGCTTTAGCCCAGCCTCTCATTCTCACTGGGCTTTAGCCCAGCCTCTCATTCTCACCGGGCTTTAGCCCGGTGGAAGGCAAGCAGCAGCCAGAAACCGTTTCAACGGTTTCACCGGTTTCGCAATGGGGAGGATTCACATGCGTCGAAAGTTGTGCCTATTGCTATTAGTTCTCGCATTTGGTTTGAGTACCTTTGCGTTAGTCACATCACGGGCGCAAGAGGTTCCCGAACCCGCACCCGCAACCACACCGGCCAAACTCAAGAAAGGCACAAAGTTCTACGTTCGCCAAACCGTCGGCGACGACACTAACGACGGCAAATCTCCGCAGACCGCCTGGAAAAGCATCTCTAAACTCTCGCACGCCATGCACGCCGGCGATACCGCTTACATTGGACCAGGTCTTTATCGCGACAAGATCATGGTCCTCAACGAAGGCACCCCTGATGCGCGTATTACTTTCATCGCCGACACTACCGGTCAACACACGGGCGATCCTCCGGGTGTCGTAATGATCACAGGCGCTGAGCCTATCGATGAAAACATCTTCGTCCAGCACTCCGAAGGCGTTTACAAAGCTAAGCTTGCTCCACCCGTGGTGGGTTTGACCGAGATGGATGGACCACAGTATCGATACAACCGCGTCAATCAGACTAAAGAGTTCCTGGTCGATAAAATGCCCGGACCCAAAATCGTCGCCAGGTACCCATCCAGTTTTTTCTACGACGCGGAAAACCAGACGCTTTACATGCACACCACCGACGGGAAACCGCCAAACACACACGAGATCGAAATCATTCGTAGAATTGCCGGCATCTCCACCTTAGAAGGCCACCGGCATATCACGGTGATCGGGTTTACTTTCCGCCACGAAGGAGACTCTGGCGTCTATTTCTTCAAAGAGACTGGAGATGGCGTGGCCATCAACAACACGGCCTACGGATGCCGGCAGGGTATTCGCGCCTACAATTCGGTACACATCACTTTGTATGGCAACACATTGTTCCGAAACGAGAACTCCGGCGCCTACTTCGTCCAGCAGTCCACCAACGCAAAATTCATCAACAACGTCGCTTACGAGAATGTGAAAGGCGTACGCTGGGGCAGCCAATCCGTAAACGGTCTCGCCATCGGCAATACCGTATTCGATAACCTCGAAGCGGGAATCTCACTCGAAGACGTCTCCGGTGCGGTCCTTAGAGATAACCGGCTATCAAACAACAAGGAGACACAACTCAAAGTTCTCCTTGATGCTGAATACGACTCTGACAGCAACTGTTTTCAGAATGGCGCCGCAGAACAGTCGGTCTCACACTTCTCAAACGTCGCTTTTTATGACCGGCAAAAGACGTTGCCTGAATATCAAAAAGCCAAGGGCCGTGACTTACACTCTCGCGAGGGAGGTTGCCCAATACCACCAAAGCTCGACGTCCGTAAGCTACATTCCGACACCATGACCTATGCCGATCGAGCGCGAAAAATGATCAGTGCATCTACTGAAAGGCGAGTGCGATGATAAAAAGATTACTGCCGGCAATTGTCGTCTTCTTGTTTTTGACTCAGCCGAGCTTTGGGCAACAGCGGCCCACGAGAGAAGACCTGCAGTTGTTGCGAAAAGATGTAGATACAATCAAAGCGAACCAGGTTGAGATCGAAAAGGCTGTCAAGGAGATCAAAGAGCTGGCCCGGGCTGGACAACCGGCGGCGCCGCCCAAACCGGAGAGCATTCTATTGGGAGTCGATGACGATCCGTTGAAGGGCGATCGAAAAGCCAGGTTGGTGCTGATTGAGTTTTCCGATTTCCAGTGTCCTTACTGTGCGCGCTTCGTGCGTGAGACATTGCCTGAAATCGAAAGGGATTACATTAAAACGGGAAAACTAAAATACGTGTTTCGAGACTTTCCCATAGCATCGGCTCACAAAGATGCATTCAAAGCGGCGCTGGCCGCGGGTTGCGCCTTGGACCAGGGTAAGTACTGGGAAATGCACGATCGACTTTTTGAGAACCAATCAGCCTTCACGGTGTACAACTTAACGCAGAGTGCGGAATCAATCGGCCTGAACAAAGAGACGTTTCAACAGTGTCTCAATAAAAATGAATACGAGACAGAAGTTCAAAGCGACTTTGCTGACGGTCTGAAGGCCGGCGTAAACCAGACACCAACTTTCTTTTTGGGTCTGACAGAACCAAACAGTCCAAAGGTCAAGGTCCTCACTGTAATCATCGGAGCCAAGCCCTACGCTGTTTTCAAGACCGCCATCGACAGCGCTTTGCAGCAGGGCAAGTAAAGATTTTACTCTGGCGTGGGTTTGTTCTCGGGCTGTGAACTCGATTCAGGTTTAGTTGTGGCGCACGCCACGTCACTCTGAAAAGAACTGTTTCCGGCCTTATCGAACGACTGCAAGGAGTAGCAATACTGAGTGTTAGGAGTGAGTCGCTTAACTGTGTAGCTTGTTCCTGCTGTACTTCCAATTCTTTCTCCATACTGGAAAACGTTAAAACCGGCAGCCCCGTAATCTACGGCCTCGGGATTCCAGCTCAGATTGATCTGAGTTGACGAAACAGCGTTAGCGACAAGGCCTTTAGGTATCATGGGAGGAACTGTGCTGCGCGAGGTAGTAGCCGAAGCGGTCTTACTATAGGCATAGTGCGAGCTTTCTTTGTGCGCTCGAATCCGGTAGGAGTAGCTGGTCAGCGCAGTGAGATCGGTGTTCTGATAAGAAGTAACATTCGCTGCAACGCTGGCAATCTCAGTAAAGTTAGAACAACCCTTTCCCTCGCATCGCTCGATCTTAAAACCTGTTATGTCAGGCGTGTTGTCACTCCAGGACAGATCGATTTGGTTTGAGCTGGTTGCGGTCGCGCTCAAATTAACAGGAGCTCGGTCGGTTGCCCTGGAGAGAGTTGTCGCAGACGCCACATTTGAGTGTGGAGAGTCATTCGTCGTCACCCGGTAATAGTAGGTGGTAGCCGGAGCGAGGCCGGAATTTGCACACGAAGTAGCATTTGCCGGCACGCTTATAACTCGTTTCCACGGTCCGTTTGACGACAGGGATCGTTCAACGTAGAGGGCGGCAACTTTATTCGAGTTGTTCGTCCAGCTCAGATTGATTTGACTCGTTGAAACGGCGAGTGCTGTTAGGGTAATGGGGGTTATCGCTCGCCGTTGCGGGACACGGCCTGGTGCGGGTTTCTGTGTTGAGGCAGGTCTAACGTGGAAGCTAATGAAGACGAGCAGGACAACAACGTAGCCCAATGACATCAGGAATCTTCGGCCACGATCGAGCATGAGGCATGTCCTTTATTGAATCAGAGCAGCGAGATCTTACCAGTAATTGTTGGTTGCGCAACTTTATTCTACTATCGGCATAGTGTCACCAAGAACCATCATCGAAGCGGCACGGAAGGCGAAGATCATCGGCGTTCGTGCCGGGACTGAGCACCGCCACACTGGCGTATGGGTCGTAGTCGTCCACGACAGGATCTTCGCGCGCTCCTGGAGCGACAAACCCACCGGCTGGTTCCGCGCCTTCCGGAAGGAACCGAAGGGAACGATCCAAATCGACGATCTCGAAATCCCAGTTCACGCCAAACCCGTCCGCAGCGCCCGCCTTCGCGACGCCGTCACCGCCGCCTTCGCAGAAAAATACAACACCAAGGGTTCGCTCAAGTGGGTCGAGGGCTTTGCCGAACCCGAGCGAGTATTAACCACCCTCGAGTTCGTACCAGCCTGACACGACAATCCACGCTTGCACCAACTCGGAAAGGATGCAACGGGCTTGCCCCGTGGAGTCTCCCGTTCGCTGCTACATAGCTGCGAACGCGAAACCTCCACGGGGCTAGCCCGTGGCATCCCAAGCAGGGGTTTAGGGTTGGCGTGTAGCGGCGAACGTGAACCTCCACGGGGCAAGCCCGTGGCATCCCAAGATCGGATTAAAGCCAGATCAAATCTTTGGAAGCACCGAGTTTCCTTCGAGGAAGCTACTACAGCTCTCCTGGATCCACTTTCGAAGACAGATTCAGATCCAGATCATTCCGTTGAAGAACACCGGTTCATTACCTTTGGCATCTCAATGCGGCGAAGACTGTTAGTTGTGTCGTATACTGAACGAGACGATGTAATTCGACTGATCAGCGCTCGATTGGCAACCAGGCGCGAGCGAGAGATTTATGAAGAATATTAGGCAAAAGCTCGACGATTCATTGCGTCCTGAATACAGGCGATCTGATTTCGGTGAAATGGTCCAGGGTAAATACGCAACGACGCAATTAGAGTTTGCCGAGTTCGTTCGTATATTACTCAGCTGTATTGGTGAAGACGAAGGTTTGAAGTTCGTTCACCATTCTCAAGGGGTATTGGATCTTTTGGACCGCAGTTATTGTGACCGCCAGCGTGCTCGCTTTGTTGCAGCGCATCTTTCGCCTGAACATCGACGATCACTTCGACGCGTATGTGATCACCGGACTAATCTTCAGCGGCTTTGTGCAAATCGGCTGGTCGGCGTTTGCGGCACCTGTCATACACAACTTCGTAGCGGGTGCGCCAATTTGGATGGTGATAATCCTCTACGCCATCGGCCTCCTTTCCTGTTGGGTCGCCACCGTCATCGTCGCTGCGTTTTACATGGGGAGCCTCTATAGAACAGTCAATCCGATTCTCGCCATCATCAGCTTTATTGTCTTCAGCGTATGGCCCGCTGCCGGGAGCGCGATGTACGGTTGGTTTTTCAATCTCTTCTGGTAGTCACTTGAGCTCGGGATTGATGATCGCCGCGACGCCGTGCGCGAGTTTTGCCTGATTTGCGCGGGCCTGGTTCGCAAAGACAATTACGGTCAGCTTGTCGTCCACGTAACGTGTGATCTGCGCCTTGAATCCTTGCCACGAACCACCGTGTTCGATGACGCGGTGCCCGCGAACCTTACCAAGTCCCCATCCAAAACCGTAAGGATGCGTCTTGCCATTATTCAACTTCACCGGCGTCCACATCTGTTCGAGCGTGGTTCGTTTGAGCAGCTTATCGGTATAGAGTGCTGCATCCCATTTCGCCATGTCGTAAACCGTGAGATACAAAGCTCCATCAGCAGTCGTATTCAATGATGGCGATACCCAACCCTGGTTCTTGAGTTGACCATTCACCAGACGATAACCAGCCGCGCGGTTCGGAACAATATCGGCTTCACTAATGATGCGCGCCGTGGTCATCTCCAGCGGCTTGAAAACTCGCTCCTGAAGAAAGTCACCGTAAAACTTACCACTTACCTTATGGATGAGAATTCCGAGCATCACATACGCCAGATTGCTGTAGCTCCACTTTTCGCCAGGCTGAAAGGCGAGTGGAATTGTCTTGATGCGCTGGAAGAGTTCGTCTTCGGTGTAGTCGCGGCACAGATCGAAGTCCGGCGGGTAATCAGTCATCCCACTCGTATGCGTGAGCAGGTGTCGCACGGTGATGTCGCGCCAAGCCTCCGGTGCGTCAGTAAAGTATTTCGTGATCTTGTCTTCCAGGTTCAACTTCCCTTCTTCCACAAGCAACATCACCGCCGTCGCTGTAAACTGCTTGCCCGTTGAGCCCGACTGAAAGATCGTTTCCGGTTTTACCGGTACCTGGTGTTCGACATTCGCGAGCCCATAACCGCGCGCCAGCACCACCTTGCCGTCTTTAACGATCGCCAACGCCACGCCGGGAATCTGCTGCGACTGCATCTCCGTGCGAATGTAGTCATCGATTCTGGTCGCAAACGAATCCTGGGCCAGGCAGGCAGTCGAGAGTAGTAGAATGAGTGCAAGACTTGCGTAGGTGCGTTTCATTGTATTGTCTGTTTTCTGGGTTTAGACGATGATGGAGCGCCATGCACTATAACACGGGACGATCAGAAACTTTCCGGCGTTCCTTGCGTATGACCCTAGCGCTATCCCACGATTACGTACACGAGAAAACCAATGATTACATTCCCCAAGCTACTGAATAATCGCAGACTCTACATTCTTTCGTACAACGTCGCCCTGCTGTTGTTAATGTCAGTCACTGTGCAGGCGCAGGATGTGTGGCCGCAGTTCCTCGGACCGCAGTCGAATCCGGTAGGAACGCACGCAAAGCTCGCCGACCGTTGGTCAAAAACCGAGAACGTCGAGTGGTCGCTGGACATCCCGGGCCGCGGCTATTCGTCCCCGATCGTCACTGGCGGCAAAGTGTACGTCACCACCGTCACTACTGAAGGCAAGTCGAAAGTGCCACAGACCGGCACCGAGTACAGCAACGAGTACGCCGCGGAACTTCAGAAACAAGGTCTCTCAATGCAGGAGATCATGAAGCGGTTGAACGATCGCGACATCGAACTCCCGCACGAAGTGAAGCTGCACTACGTCCTTTATTGCCTGAACCTGAAAAGCGGCAAGGTTGAATGGACGAAAGAGTTCTACACCGGTCAACCGCCGGGTGGCCGTCATCGCAAGAACAGTTTCATCTCCGAAACTCCGGTGACCGATGGCAAGTTGATCTACGTGTACGTTGCGAATCTCGGATTGTGGGCGTTCGATTTGAAAGGCAACCAGGCCTGGAACACCACGCTGGAAAACAATCCGATGTATCTCGATCTCGGTGCGGGAAGCTCGCCGGCACTGGCCGGAAACCTGCTCGTGATTCTCAGTGACAACCAGAAGCAGCAATACATCGCCGCCTTCGACACGAAGACAGGCAAGCAGGTGTGGCGCACGAATCGCGACCTGGGCGGGAAGCGGGAGCCGGTGCAACGTTCGGGATGGTCGACGCCGTTTGTTTGGAAGAACGCGCAACGCACGGAGATTGTAGCTGTGGGTCCGGATGTCGTCGTTACTTACGATACGGCTGGCAAAGAGTTGTGGCGCATGTCGGGAGTGTCAGGGACGCCGGTGCCGACGCCGTTCGCTTACGAAGGTCTCCTTATTCTTAACGGCGGTCGTGGTCGGTCGTTGTTTGCGATTCGTCCCGGTGCGACGGGAGACATTTCGCTGAAGGAAGGTCAGACGTCAAACGAGTACATCGCCTGGTCGGCTGCACGTGGCGGGACTTACCTGCCGTCGTCCGTCGCTTATCAGGGCGCCATTTATACGTTGACTGAAACCGGCATCTTGAATAGTTTTGATGCCAAGACCGGGAAGCAGATTTACAAGACGCGAATCGATCCGGCGGCGGCGAATTTTACGACCACGCCGTGGGCCTACAACGGCAAACTGTTCTGCCTGAGCGAAGAAGGACAAACGTTTGTGATCACAACCGGGGAACAATTCCAGTTATCGCACGTGAATACACTGGACGACTTCACCCAGGCGTCGCCCGCGCTGGTGGGTGATCGTTTGTTGATACGCACGGAACAGAGGCTTTACTCGATCCGCCGCAAATAGTTTCTCGGGGGGACCGGGTCAGTACCACCTCGCGGTAGCGGGTGGGTAAGTGATCGTTATGCGAAGTTCCTATTGA
>DASVGE010000206.1:0-25163 GCA_036379695.1 Pyrinomonadaceae bacterium
CACTCCAAGGAGGGGCTTTAATCTAATCTTCTTTTTTTGTCTCGCAACCACCACGCTTGCGCAAACGCCGTCGCCTACTCCTCCGGACAAGCGCGGGCTTGGGATTGAGAGCAGTGACGCCGCGAAGAGCAGCGCTGCTGACCAACGAGCGCGCGAAGCCAAACCGGAGCTGGTGCTCCAAACCGGACATAACAATTTCTACGGCGCTACGCGTCTGGTGTTTAGTCCTGATGGACGACTACTCGCCACCGCGACCTTTCGCAGCAACACGATCATGCTCTGGGAGACTGCGACCAACCGCAAGCTCCGCGATCTGTCAACCAGCGGCCAGATCACATCGGGCTTCGCTCCCGCGGTCAGCTTTAGCCGTGACAACCGTCTCGTAGCTGCTTCAGCCGGCGACAATTCAGTCACCGTTTGGGACGTGATGAGCGGTCGCGAAGTGCAAAAGCTCGCCGGCACACAGGGGACTGTGATGGCGGCGATGGGTGTCTACTTCATCGGCTTCCTGCCGGACAATCGACTCGTCACGGTGAGTGATGCGATTCGCGTTTGGGACCTCGCAACCGGACGTGAGTTGCGCAACCTCGAATCGAGCCTGCAAGCAGTTTCCAGTTTGAATGGTTCCGATGGTGGCGCGACTCTTTCACCCGATGGTTCCCAACTCCTAATCGTCAGTGAGGATCAGGAACTCAGAACCCTGGACCTTGCAAACGGTCGTGAAGTGCGCCGTGTGAAACTACCCGGCAATCAGATCGACAGTCTTCAACTTTCATTCAACTCCGAAGGCCATCTGCTCGTCGCGGGAGTCGAAGACAAACGTTTCAAACTCTGGAACCTCACCGCAAAAAAGGATCGCGAGCTTGGACCAACAAGCAAAGACTTTTCCGTGGTCCGATTCAGTCGTGACGGCAAGCTCGTCGCGCTTTCCGATAACTACACGGTCAAGATCTGGGACACTGCAACCCAGCGCGAGTTGACGTCTTTGAAAGTGCCGAACGGCGGCCTGGCTTTACAAACCGACGCCTTCATCAACTTCAGCGAAGACGGAAAACGAATCGCGACCGGTGGTATCGACACAGACACGATCGTTTGGGAAACCGAGACCGGCAAACGCCTGTCAAACCTGAGCGGTCGCACAAACATGGCCTACAACGTCGCGTTCAGCAAAGACGGTTCCGAGCTGATTTCCGGCGGTCGCACGCGCTGGGATCTGCGTACCGGACGCGGTCTTCGCATCAGTCCCGAGACGAAAGAAAAGTCGTACGGCATCCTGAGCCCGGATGGCCGCGTCGTCGCAGTGATGAGAACCAACTCCGGCGTGGTCTCGATCGTGGAAAGTCCTGGCGGAAAGCTTTTGCACACGCTCACGCCGCCCGGCAACGTCGTGTTCCAGCGCGCTCGTTTCAGCGCTGACGGCACTGTCCTCGCCGTGTCGTATGGTCCACCGATGGATTACCAGCCGGCGGCCGCAACAGGTTTCGGAAGCGAGATCAGACTCTGGGACGTTAAAAACGGACGCGAACTGCGTTCGTTAACGACAACCGAGATTCCGATGGAGTTTGGTTTTGCCGCCGATGGACGTCTCTTCGGCACGATCGGATCGTCGGGACAGATCTCGCTTTGGGATGTGCAATCCGGCAGCAAGTTGCGCGATCTGACGTCGTCGCCGATGAGTTCATTCACGCCTCCTGTGATCAAACCCGGCCAGATGCCGACCATGCCCAACATGGCTGACATTTCGGCAATGATGACCAACGTACTCGGAAGCCTGTCTGCCGGAACACCGGGTCGAAACGTTACGTCGCTGTCGTTCAGCAGCGACGGGCGCACGCTGGCGACGGGCGGATTTGAGTCGAAGTCAAACATCGATTTCGCCGCGATGATGAGCGGCGCGATGAATCAACGACCGCAAAAAGGTTCGAAGAAGCAAGGGTCAAACACTCCCGACCCGAATGATCCGTTGAAGGACTTCAAAATTGAAACTGTGGGCCAGGTGAGATTGTGGGACGTGACCAGTGGCCGCGAGATTGGCGCGATCAAAGGACACGGGCGCGGCGTCAGCAGCGTGATCTTTAGTCGCGACGGCAAAATGATCGCGACCGGCGGCACTGACAACACGATCAAGATCTGGGACGTCGCCACGCGCAGTGAGTTACGCACGCTGACCGGACACACTTCCGGAATCGAGTCGCTCGACTTCTCGCCTGATGGTCGCTTGCTCGCTTCGGCGGGTGAAGATGGCAGCACCTTTCTCTGGGACACTAAAACCGGCGAACACTTGTTGACCTTGATCTCGCTCGACGATGGCGGCGAGTGGATGGTCGTCACGCCGCAGGGACTGTTCGACGGCACGCCCGTTTCCTGGAACCAGATACTCTGGCGTTACAACCAGGAGACGTTCAACGTCGCTCCGATCGAATGGTTCTTCAACGAGTTTTACCATCCGGGTTTGCTCGCTGATATCTTCGCGGGCAAACGGCCAAAGGTTGCGCAAGACGTGTCGAAGAAAGATCGACGGCAACCGGTGGTGAAGTTGTCACTTCCCGGGCAAGCTCCCGATTCGACTGTCGCGACGCGCACGATCAAAGTGAAGATCGACGTTGCCGATGCTCCGGCCGACAAAGACAATCCGCAGGGCACGGGCGCGCAGGACGTGCGGCTGTTTCGCAATGGCTCGCTCGTGAAAGTGTGGCGTGGCGATGTTTTGAAGGGCCAGCCAAACGTTTCGCTCGAACAGGAGATTACGGTCACTGCTGGTCCAAACCGGCTGGTGGCCTACGCTTTCAATCGCGACAACGTTAAGAGCAAGGATGCGCCGCTCGTCTTCACCGGCGCCGAAACGCTGAAGCGCAAAGGCACTGCTTACATTATTGCCGTCGGCGTGAACGAGTATGCGAATCCGCAATACAACCTGAAATACGCGACGGCGGATGCGCGCAGCTTTGGCGATGAAATACGCCGGCGGCAAACTCAGATCGGCGGCTTCGAACGGATCGAAGTGATCCAGTTGTTGGACCAGGACGCGACCAAGGCCAACATCCTGACGGCGATAAAGCGCCTCGCCGGTGAGCCCGGGGTCCCGACTCTGAAAGCAAGTCCGCTGGATGGATTGAAACGCGTCGAGCCCGAGGATACAGTCGTTATCTACTTCGCGGGCCACGGCACGGCGCAGGCGCAGCGCTTCTACCTGATACCTCACGATCTCGGTTACACCGGCGAGCGCACGAAACTGACCGAGCAGGGCTTGAAGACGATGCTCGCGCACAGTATCTCTGATGTGGAGATCGAGGAGGCGGTTGAGGGCCTCGATGCCGGGCACTTGTTGCTGATCATTGATGCCTGTAATTCAGGCCAGGCGTTGGAAGCTGAAGAGAAACGGCGCGGTCCGATGAATTCAAAAGGCCTCGCACAACTCGCTTACGAGAAAGGCATGTATATTCTGACCGCGGCGCAGAGTTTTCAGGCAGCGCTGGAAGCGGCACAGCTCGGTCACGGATACTTGACGTACGCATTGGTTGAAGAAGGATTGAAAACTCCGGTCGCTGATACCGCACCCAAAGACGGCGTCGTGATCGCGCGTGAGTGGCTCAACTTCGCTACCGAGCGCGTCCCGCAAATGCAGGAAGAAAAGATGTCGCAGGGTCGCGGCCTCGGGCTCGAGATCGCGTTCACAGAAGGCGAAACACGCACCGTGCAACGCCCGCGCGTCTTCTATCGTCGCGAGCTCGAAGCGAACCCTTTAGTAATTACAAAACCTAATCCGTAAAAAAATCCGTTAGATCCGTGGCAAACACTCATCCCATCGGCAAATCGTTCCCCCGTAAAGAAGGCCGCAAGAAAGTCACCGGCCAGGCGCTTTACGTCGACGATCTGTCGTTTCCTGAAATGCTTCACGGTACGACCGTGCGCAGCCCCGCGGCGCGCGGCCGGATCAAGAATATCTCATTCGAAGGCGACATTCCCTGGGACGAGTTCATCATCGTCACGGCTAAAGACATCCCCGGCGCAAACTACGTCGCACTGATCCTGACCGATCAACCGTTTCTCGCTGCCGACTTTGTAAATCACCCGGAAGAGCCGGTGCTGCTGCTCGCGCATCGCGATAAGTACCTGCTTGAAGAAGCACGACGCAACGTGGCGATAGAAATCGAAGCACAGCCCGCCATCTTCTCGCTCGAAGACTCGCTCGCCAAAAAAGAGATCATCTGGGGCGAAGACAACGTCTTCAAAAAGTTTCTTGTCGATAAAGGCAATGTCGACGACGCGTGGTCACAGGCGGATTTCATCGTCGAAGGTGAATACGAAACCGGCGCGCAGGAACAACTCTACATCGAGAACAATGGCGCGATCGCGATTGCGAACCCAAACGAAGGTGTCACCGTCTGGGGCTCGATGCAGTGTCCTTACTACGTTCACAAAGCGCTCGTGAAATTGTTTGGCCTGCCGGAAGAAAAGATTCGCATTATTCAGACTGAGACTGGCGGCGGGTTTGGGGGCAAGGAGGAATATCCTTCGCTGATCGCCGGCCATGCAGCGCTGCTCGCGTGGAAGTCAGGCAAACCGGTCAAGATCATCTACGATCGCGCGGAAGACATGGTGGCTACGACGAAGCGTCACCCGTCGCGCACGCGTCACAAAACCGCCGTTAAGAAGGATGGCAAACTGCTGGCGATGGAGATCGACTTCGTCATCGACGGTGGTGCGTATTGCACGCTCTCACCCGTTGTGCTCTCGCGCGGGACCATCCATGCTGCCGGCCCATATTTCTGTCCTAACGTCAGGATACACAGCCGCGCCGTCGCGACTAACGTTCCACCGCACGGCGCGTTTAGAGGTTTCGGCGCGCCGCAGAGCATCTTTGCGCAGGAGCGGCACATGGATAAGGTGGCGCATGCGGTCGGGCTGAGTCCGGAAGAGTTTCGTCGTCGCAACTTCATTCACGAAGGACAAACGACAGCGACGAGTCAGGTCATTCGCGAACGTGTTGACATGGACCAACTGCTCACGCGTGCGCTCCAACTCTGCGAATACCATTCGAAGCGCGAACAGTTCGCACGCGAGAACGCCGCGCACAACGGTCGTTTCGCAAAGAAGCGAGGCATCGGCTTTGCGACGTTCATGCACGGCGCGGGCTTCACTGGTTCCGGTGAGGTGTTTTTGCAATCGGTCGTCTCGGCGGAAGCGACTGCCGAAGGCAAAGTGCGCGTACTCGCCGCCAGCACCGAGATCGGACAGGGCACCAACACGATCTTTTCACAGATAGCCGCAGAGACTCTCGGCCTCGACTTCGACTCGATCGAGATCGTTCAACCTGATACCGGCCTGGTGCCGAACAGTGGGCCGACAGTGGCGTCGCGCACGTCGATGGTTGTGGGTAAGCTCGTCGAGTCCGCGGTGATGGGGTTAAAGCAAACGTTGATTGGCAGTGGTTTGCTATCACCGGAGTACACTGAAGCGGATTTCAGAAGAGCGTGTGCTGATTACCTGGCGAATTTTGGTTCGTTGAAAACGTCGTCGACGTATCAACCACCACCAAACGTTCACTGGGACGACGAAAAATATCAGGGCGATGCGTACGGTGCTTATGCGTGGGCGGTTTACGTGGCGGAAGTTTCGTTTGACGAGTTGACGTACGAAGCGCGTGTTGAAGATTTTGTGGCGTTACAGGAGGTTGGGCGGGTTCTGAATCCGGTGTTGGCTGCCGGACAGATCGAGGGCGGTGTGGCCCAGGCGATCGGATTTGCGTTGTTTGAGAACGTGGTCTGGAAAGACGGACGCATGGCAAACAATCAAATGACCAACTACATCATCCCAACGCCCGCGGACATCCCTCCGATCCGCGTGTATTTCGAAGAGAACCCCTACGCCTACGGCCCCGGCGGCGCGAAAGGAATCGGCGAACTCCCCATGGACGGCCCGGCCCCCGCCATCCTGAACGCTCTCGAAAACGCTACCGGCATCAGCTTCACCCACGTCCCGCTCATGCCCGAGAGATTGATTGAAGCGTTTATTGAATAGGCACAAAAAGCTCAAAATGATGAACATCGAACTCAAGGTCAACGGCGAACGGCGCAAACTTGAGGTGTTTCCGATGGCGCGGCTGCTTGATGTGTTGAGGGAGCAGTTGCAGCTTACGGGGACGAAGGAGGGGTGTGGAGAGGGAGAGTGTGGGGCGTGTACGGTGATCCTCGATGGGCGGATCGTGAATAGTTGTCTGGTGCCGGTCGCGCAGCTAAATGGATCGGAGATAATGACGATCGAGGGTGTTGCCGGCCAGGACCAGCTCCATGCCGTGCAACAGTCGTTCATCGAACATGGTGGCGCCCAGTGTGGGATCTGCACTCCGGGGATGGTGCTCGCCGCCGTTGACCTGCTACAACGCAATCCACAACCTACTGAAGACGACATTCGCACCGGTCTGGCCGGAAACCTTTGTCGCTGTACCGGCTACATTAAGATCTTCGAGTCGGTGGTGCGTGCTTACCAGAAGTGAGAGCTTTCATACCAAATTACCAGCTCACCACGCCGTCGTCGCTCGCGGACGCACTGGCGCTGCTCAAAAACGAACCGGGAGTTTGGAAGCCGTTCGCCGGCGGTACTGACCTGATGGTCCTCCTCGAAGCCGGCAAACTCCCGCATCGCAACTACCTAAACATCTGGGGCCTGGACGAACTCCGTGGCATCGAAACAACAGACACACACATCACACTCGGTGCACTAACGACCTACACAGAAATACAGGCCGATCCCATTCTTCGTGGTGAGTTTCCGATGCTTTGCCAGGCAGCCAGTGAAACTGGCGGTCTCGCGATTCAAAATCGCGGCACGATTGGTGGTAACATAATCAACGCTTCGCCCGCCGCCGACTCTCCTCCGGCGCTGTTGGCCTACGATGCTGAGATCGAACTGGTGTCGAGCAGCGGATCGCGCTGGCTTCCGTACCAGGGTTTTCACACCGGTTACAAGCAGATGCACATCGCGCCGAATGAATTGCTGGCGCGGATTCGTCTACCTCGGAATACAACCGGCTTAACGCATTACTATCGCAAAGTCGGTACGCGAAAAGCGCAGGCGATCTCAAAAGTCTGTTTTGCGGCTGTAGGTCAAACAAGTAATGGACAGATCGCTGAAACGAGGATCGCTGTCGGCAGTGTTGCGCCGATAGTCATGCGTTGTATGGAAACTGAAAATACATTACGAGACCGGAAGCCCGACGTCGAAACCATCCGGCTGGCGTGCGCGAGGCTGGAGCGGGAGATCTCTCCGATCGACGACATTCGCTCAACGGCAAACTATCGCTTACAGGTAGCGAAAAACCTGCTCACCGACTTTCTCTCATCCGGGTTAACCCGTGCCTGGTTCCTGGCGGCGCTCACAATCGCGCTGTTCGGAGTGGGTGTAAAGACAACCAGCGCTCAGCTACAGCAAAATCTAAACGCCTTCAGATCCGGCATCCGAGCGAATGCCGTCAAAGGCGCGGTGATCTTCGAGCGCGGAGAGCTATATGACGAACTCCTCCAGGGCCGCAGTCTGGAAGAAGGCGACGTCATTAAAAACGGTCCTGATTCTTATTTCGAACTATTACTCCAGCCTGGAAACTACTTGCGCGGTGGTCCCGGCACAGAGTTGCGACTAATCAATGATCAAGTCGACAAGATGAGGTTGATTCTGACCAAAGGCGCCCTCAACTTCGAGGTCATCGCAACTGAATCCGGACCCGGTTCTTATGGTGAGTCTGCTTACGAGTTAATCAGAGTCATAACTCCGGATGGGGAAGTCTTCATCAGCGGGCCTGGCATATACCGCATCAACGTGAGCGACGGGCGAACCGAACTCATCGTGCGCAAAGGCGAGGCCGTGATAGATGGGCAACTTGTCAAGAAAGAGCAACGCGCAGTCAGCACAAGCGCGGGCGTGACAGTAGCGGAAATAGATTCGAAGAACGAAGACGGCTTCGATGTGTGGAGCCGCGAACGCGCCAACATGCTGGTACAGAGCAACAAACTGCTGAAGAAGAACGCACCGTGGGCCAAACGTGAAAAGCCGGGAGTGCAAATATCGCTGGACCTGCCCAAAGAGGAACAAGGCGGCCGTAATCCATTTGTAGTTTCGGCAAAGCCAGGCGTTGTTACGTTCTTTGAACCCGGCGTCGAGTTTAGCCGGGTACAACAAAAATGGGAGGCGCTTACCGAGACGTCAGAGCTCGAGCCTGGAGATAAATTGCGCACGGACGAGCAGAGTTTTACTGAGCTGATGCTGTTTCCCGATACGTATCTCAGGCTCGGCCAGGCGTCGGAAGTGCTCTTTGAACAACTTTCGCATGATTCAATCTCAGTAAAGCTGGTGAAAGGCTCCGCGATAATCGATTTGGCTCGGTTCGACACCAGGCGCCCGCCGCACGTCACGATTACTGGCCCAACAGCATCGGCAGTGATCGCAGATTCAGGAACCTACCGCATCGATGCCGGCGCGCTCACGATTCGTGACGGTAAAGTGCTCTTCAACCAACGAGCGGTTGAGGCGTGTCGCAGCATTTCGGGCGGTACTGTTTCTGAATGTGACAGAAAGCGCACTGACAATTTTGATTTCTGGAGCCGGCATCGCGGTGAGGGTAAGTTCCACAATGGTGCAAAAATCGTGTCGCGGGTGCCTTTCCGTACCAGTTTTCGGAACCACCGGTCTAGAAGTAGCGGCTTCTGGTTTCAGAACTTCGGAGAACTGCACTACACGTTTGTTCCTTTTTCATCGCTACTGTTTAAATCGCCATACGGAGGCAGCTACTCAACCGTGCTGAGGCCGAATTCTAATGCGGATCGCATGGGTTTTAGGCAAACCACGATCCATGGCCCGACCCATGATCCGCCGCCAATGCCAGGGCCGCCCGGACCCGGCAGAAAACAACCCGGCCCCGGCGGACCGTGAACACAACTCCTAGCCCGCGCAGGAAAACAACATGACAACACCCGAGATCCCCTACAAGCGAAAAGCCGTTGACCCCATCGAATGCATCAAGGCGGGATGGGAACTGGTAAAACCGCAGTACTGGTTGTTTGTCGGCATGACCTTTGTCGCGTTCTTCATTGGCTCGGCAGTGCCGATGGGGATTCTGATGGGGCCGATGATGTGTGGTATCTACCTGACGTGTTTTGCGCGCCGTCGTCGTGAGCAGGTTGAATTTGGACTACTGTTCAAAGGGTTCGACTTCTTTGGTCCAAGCGTCATTGCCACGCTGCTTCACGCCGTGCCCATCATCGCCATTTTGCTTCCTACCTACATTCTTTTTTACGCGAGTATCGTGCTGGCGATGGTGGCGCAGGGCGACAACCCCAATCCCGCGGCGTTCTTAGGCATCATGGGAACGTTCGCTATCGTCGTGGTGGTCATTGTTGTATTAATCACCATCATCTCCATCGGATTCACGTTCGCTTATCCACTCATTGTCGACCGGCGACTAAAAGGCTTCGACGCGGTGAAGTTGAGCTTCAAAGCCGCGATGGCAAACTTCTGGCGCTTGCTGGCGATGGGACTGCTCAGTTCGATAATGGCTATCGTGGGTATGGTGTTCTGTTATGTGGGGATGTTTCTGGTGTTTCCGATCTCGTACGGCGCGATAGCGTCGGCGTACGAACAGGTGTTTGGACTGGCCCACGCCCAGGAAGCTTCGAACCTGCCACCGCCGCCACCAACCTTTGAATGAGTGCTCCCGAGCTGATCATTCGCGGACGACGAGTTGTGTTGCCTGACACAGTTGGTCCATGTTCGATCCATGTCCGCGAGGAGCGCATTGTTAAAGTTGGAGATTACGAAGACGTCTTTGGCGCAGGTGAGCTGATCGAAGTTGGTGACGATTCAGTTGTCATGCCGGGGTTGGTTGATACGCATGTTCACGTCAACTCGCCTGGACGTACTGAATGGGAAGGTTTTCGTAGTGCAACTCTTGCCGCGGCGGCTGGTGGCGTGACCACGCTGATCGATATGCCGCTCAACTCTGTTCCACCCACTACCACGCTCGCCGGATTTAAAACCAAACTGGAGCACGCGAAGGGCGACTGCTTTATCGATGTTGGGTTCTGGGGTGGTGTGGTGCCGGGAAACACGGATCAGATCGCGCCGATGCTGGAGGCGGGCGTGGTTGGGTTTAAGTGTTTTCTGGTGCCGTCAGGTGTCGATGAGTTTGAGCACGTGACGGAGGAGCATTTACGCGAAGCGATGCCTGAGCTGACGCGGCTTGGGGCTTTGCTGATCGTGCATGCTGAGCTGCCCGGGGCCATCAAGACGAATGGGGGTTCTTCGAGTGACTACGAGATCTTTCTCGATTCGCGACCGCGGGCGGCTGAGAATGAAGCGATTGAGTTGATGATTCGTTTGAGCCGCGAGTTTGGGACGCGCGTACACATTGTTCACCTTTCGTCAGCGGAGGCGATACCGATGTTGCGCGAGGCCCAACGCGCCGGAGTTAAGATCACGGCTGAGACGTGTCCACACTATTTGCACTTTGCGGCGGAGAAGATTGCCGCGGGTGCGACTGAGTTCAAATGTTGTCCGCCGATTCGTGAAGAAGAGAATCGCGAACGACTTTGGGCGGGGCTCGTGGATGGGACGATTGATTTCATTGTCTCGGACCACTCGCCTTGTCCGGGCGAGATGAAGTTGCGCGAGAGTGGCGACTTCATGAAAGCGTGGGGCGGGATCGCGTCGTTACAACTCCGGCTACCGGTTGTCTGGACCGAAGCTCGTCGACGCGGGTTCTCATTATTGGATCTCACGAAATGGCTCTGCGCGAATCCTGCGCGACAGGTCTCTCTGGAACCGCGAAAAGGGTTTATCACCTCCGGCGCCGACGCCGATCTCGTCATCTGGAACCCCGATCACCAATTCCCCGTCACCGCCCACACCCTCCACCACCGCCACAAGATCACACCCTACGAAGGAGAGACGCTGAACGGCGTCGTACAACAGACTTTTCTTCGCGGCAGAAAGATATATGATGGGGGCCACTTTGCACCGTCTCCCCACGGCCATATGCTTCTAAAAAAGGAATAGCCGCAAAAAGGCACAAAAGGCACAAAAGAAAGGAAAGACAAATGAATACCGGTCCTCACAACGGTGATATCTTCACGCTTTGCAACGTAATTCGTCAGACGAGTTTTGACATTCACCACTTTCTGCGCAGCGGACATCGTGAACAGATTTACGAAAACGCGCTAGTTCATCGCTTACGGAAACAAGGCATCAGAGTTGCGCAGCAACAAGAAGTGCGAGTTCTTGATGAAGACGGCACGCAGCTCGGGTATCTTAAGGCTGATTTGATCGTTGAAACACGAATCATTTGCGAGATTAAGGGTGCTCGCTGCATCGTCGATGAGCATGTTGCTCAATTGTTAGGCTATCTGCGCGCATCGCGAATCGAGCATGGTCTATTGATCAATTTCGGCGGTCCACGACTCCAAATCAGGAAATTTGTATTAACCTAGCTCTGCTTTCGTTTTTAATTTTGTGCCTTTTGTGCCTTTTTGTGGCTATTTATGAATTTTACTGAACTGATCGATCTGGCGTCCGAGCGGCTTGGGGGGGCGGTGCTGGTGGCGAGCGATGATTTTTTTGCGCCCAAGGAGAATTTGTTGAGGGCCAGCGCGCCGATCTTCATACCGGATAAGTATACGGATAACGGCAAGTGGATGGACGGGTGGGAGAGCCGGAGGCGGCGGACGCCGGGCTTTGACTGGTGCATCATTCGTCTCGGCCTCCCCGGCATCGTTCGCGGCGTTGTAGTAGACACGAGCTTCTTTCGCGGCAACCATCCGGAACACTGCGAGCTCGACGGCGCCACCATCTCCGGCTTGCCGACGCAGGAAGAGTTGACCAGCGATGCTGTGCAATGGATACCGCTCCTGCCGCAAATGTCACTCAAAGGAGATAGCCAAAATCCTTTTCCCATCCAGTACGCAGAGCGCGTCACACATCTTCGCTTCAAGATCTTCCCCGACGGTGGCGTCGCGCGATTACGTGTTCACGGCGAAGTCGTCCCCGACTGGGAACAACTCAAACGCACCGGCGGCCACATCGATCTCGCCGCGGCGGAAAACGGCGCCCTCATACTCTCCTCCAGCGATAAGTTCTTCGGTCATCACCACAACCTGATCATGCCCGGCCGCGCCGCCAACATGAGCGACGGTTGGGAAACAAAACGCCGGCGTGGTCCAGGTCACGATTGGGTAATCATCAAACTCGGCAAGCCTGGCGAACTCAAGCGCATCGAAGTCGACACCGCACACTTCAAAGGCAATTTCCCCGAGAGCTGTTCACTCGAAGCCTGCAACACTGCTGACGACACAACTATGACTGACTTAACCATGCCCTGGGCCACCGTGCTGCCACGCACGAAGTTGCAGGCACACACGCGTCACTTCTTCGATCGAGAGCTGCTGGACACAGGCGTCGCCTCTCATCTTCGCTTCAGCATCTTCCCGGACGGTGGCGTGAGCCGTTTGCGCGTCTACGGAACGTTGGTGGACTAAACATGCTGCACGATCTCGCGTGGTTAAACTCGCTGCCCGCCGCTGAAGCAGAAAAGGAATTACTACAATGCTGTGGCTCAACACGCTGGGCACGGCAAATGATCGCGGCTCGTCCGTATGCAACACTCGAAGCCCTGCTCGCAAGTGCGAACGACATCTGGTGGTCGCTGGATCGCAACGATTGGCTCGAAGCTTTTCGCAGTCATCCGAAGATCGGCGAGAAAAAGGCAGCCGATCCGGTTTCGACACAGGCGCGCCAGTGGTCCGGCCAGGAGCAGGCAGGCGTCGCCACCGCTTCTCAGGACACGGTTGACTCGCTGGCCCAGTTGAATCGCGCTTACGAAGAAAAGTTTGGCTTTATCTTCATTATTTGCGCTACCGGCAAGACTTCCGGCGAGATGCTTTCGGCCCTGCGCGAACGGATCGAGCACGATCCTGCGGACGAACTCCCCATCGCCGCCGCCGAACAAAGCAAAATTACAGCGCTGCGTTTGAATAAATTACTCACAAGTGGGTGATCTGTTGGTAAACTGCATCCCGACATGAGCACCATTTCGACCCACATACTCGACACTTCCAGGGGAGCACCTGCGAGTGGCGTGGCGGTCTGTTTGGAAGTTCAGAACACCGACGAGAGTTGGACCGAGTTGAGCCATGCCTGGACTGACACGGACGGCCGCGTGAAGCCGTTCTTTCTGGTCGATCGCCCGGTCTCGAACGGCACTTACCGGCTGGTTTTTGATACGGAACCGTATTTCTCGTCGCTTAGCCTCGCCTGTTTCTATCCGCAGGTGACGGTGGTGTTCAATGTGGACGATGGTTCACAGCATTACCATGTTCCACTGCTGATCAGTCCTTACGGTTATTCGACCTATCGTGGGAGCTAAGCTCGCCAGCCTATGATTCTCGATCCAACTCTCAGTGAATGGCTGAATCTGCTATTTCGCTGGATACACGTCTTTGCAGGCATCATGTGGGTGGGAACGACTTACTACTTCACCTGGCTCGATGCGCGTCTGACCGAAGAAGAAAAAGCCGCTGCCAGCACAGGAGTCGTGCCGCAGGTTTGGATGGTCCATAGCGGCGGCTTCTACGTCGTCGAGAGAAAGAAGGTGCCGGATCTCGCTTCACGCACGTTGCACTGGTTTCGTTGGGAAGCCGGGATTACGTGGCTCAGTGGGTTCGCGCTGCTGGTGCTGATCTACTACATCGGCGGCGGCGCTTTGATTGATCCGGACGTGTGGGATCTCAACCTGGGGGCGGCGGTGGCGATCGGTATCGGAGTGATTCTCGTGTGCGGGTTTGTTTACGACGTGATGATGCAGACGCCGCTGAACCGTAACGAAAAACTGTTCGCCGCAATCGCTTACGTGCTGATCGTCGCGGTGTCGTTTGGGCTGACGCAGGTGTTCAGCGCGCGTGCTGCTTACATTCATCTCGGCGCGATCTTTGGAACGATCATGGCGGCGAATGTCTGGATGCACATCCTGCCTGCGCAAAAAAAGATGATTGCGGCGCTCAACGAAGGACGGAAGCCGGACGAGCGACTCTCGGCACAGGCGAAGTTGAGATCCAAACAGAACACGTTCATGGCGGTGCCGGTGGTGTTCATCATGATCAGCAACCACTTTCCGGGTGTGACTTACGGCGATCGTTACAACTGGATCATCTTGTCGGTGCTGGTGCTGCTTGGTTGGATCGCCGCGAAGTTTATCAGACGAGCTTAGGCACCGAGACTCCCTCATCCACAGATTACACAGATTCTTTTAAAGCAATCTGTGTAATCTGTGGGTAAAGAGTAAGGTGCAAATACTTACGTGAAGCTACTCGATCAACTTGATGAGCTGAAAAATCAGTTTACTCCCGACACTGCACGTCGCGTGCAGCGATTGCTCCAACGGCTCTCGCGAAAGAAATCCAACGACACCGATTCACTTTTTCGCTATCACGAGATCCTGCTGTTTCTTCGCGCTTATCCGCAGAACGCGGCAATGGTGCGCGTGACTGAGAGAGAGTTGCGCCGTTTCCCTGAGCGAGTCAGGGCGCTCGCGGAGCAGGAAGTCGATGTCTCGCCACTCGAAAATCCGGCCGTTTCCGGCATTGCGGGGACTTCTGTTACCGACACTTTCAGCTTTTACATTGTTCGTTGGCTCTTGCAACAACACGCCGCGGACGTCGCGATCTATTGGGAGTGGGTTGAAGATGTGAATCGCCTGGCCGCGACCTGGCCACGGTTCATGCCGCTGCTCGAAGAAGATGCGTTTGCGGAAGCTAACGTCCCTTATCGCGAATGGCTAACTGCCGCGCGCAATGGTCGCAAGGAGTTGCCCTGGCTGATCGAACGTTTTGACGAGTTACCAAAACCTGACAACGAACGGGCCGAGCTTTACGACTCGCAAAACCTTTACGTGCAATGGACGCCGGCATTCTCAGCCACGCGTACCGGCATGCGCTTGCCTGCAGGGAAGCCGTTTTATCATCGCGGTCCTTTGATTCAACGTCGCGACGTCGATCTGCGTAAAGAACTGGCCCAGCCGTTAACGCTGCAAAAGTTATCACGCTTACAAGGCGAGAAAGCGATCGACAACGCGCGCGCAGCGTCGACGATTCGCTATCGTGAGCTCTACGGGTTTACTCACGCCGATCCGAAACATGTTTACCGCGCGGAGTTGGGCCGTGGTGTGGAACTGTTTCTGATGGGACTGCCGGCGGAAAAGCGCCTGCCTTTGCGCACTTGCCACGTGACAATGATTTACAAGAACGGCGTGCCGATCGGCTACTTCGAAGGACTGTCGTTGTTCGAACGTATGGAGAGCGGGTTCAACTTGTATTACACGTTTCGTGATGGTGAGACGGCGTGGTTGTACGCGCGCACGCTCAATGTGATGCATCAGTTTTTGGGTGTCACGGCGTTCTCACTCGACCCTTATCAGATTGGTCACGAAAACGAGGAAGGAATCGAGTCAGGCGCGTTCTGGTTTTATCGCAAGCTCGGATTTCGTCCGGTGCGCAAAGAGGTGTTGGAACTCGCTCTAAATGAAGAAGAGAAGCTCAAGACGCGCAAGGGATACCGGACGCCCGCCGCCACGCTGCGTAGACTTGCCGCGAGCCCGATGATTTTTGAGTTGGACGATAACCGTCGCGGCGATTGGGATCGGTTTGAAGTGCGAAAGATCGGATTCAAGGCACAACGAGACAAGAACGTGTTTGCGATGATCCGTGACATCGCGAAAGCCAAGATTGGTGCTGAAGAGGTTACGTATCTCAGGCGAATGCAGAAGGATGAAAAACTGCGGAGCGCGATTATAAAACTTGGTTCTTAGCCACGGATTAAGCGGATTTTTTAAACAGATGAACACTGATCGATCTGGTGTTCCAGGATTTTGGCCTCGGAGAAGGTCTCGAGTTTGGGGAAGTAAGCAGCGTTGCGGTCGAGGGCGTTTCGCGGTACCAGGCCCACGATCTCAGCGCTGTCGATCTCTACGCCCAGGAGATCGGCTTGAGTGCGGACGGCTTCGTAGGCGGCGGTCATTCCGGTGACTTCGTAGTTAATCAGGTTCATTGAGACCTGGACCAGTTCGCGCGTTTGCAACCTGAAGCCGAGTGCTTTCACAAACGGCAACCCTCCGTTGCGCGCTCGGATCGTACGCGCAATCTGCCGTGCTATCGCGACGTCAGTACTGCGCAGAATCACGTTGAACGCAATCAGGAACGTCCGCGCGCCCACGGCAATCGCGCCCGCAGAATCGTGGACCTGGGCCACACCTTCGTCAGGCGCACGCTCCGGATTGGTGCTGATCTGTTCGCGAAGTAATTCCAGCGCGCCGCGACGCACATCCTCGAGATTTACTCGCTCCGGCCGTTTCGCAGCTCGCTCGTAAAAGTAAACAGGGATCGAAAGCTCGTTTGCGATAACCGCGCCTGCTTCATGGGCGATCCGGACGCAGTCGTCCATCGTTACGCCACGCACGGGCACGAACGGCAGCACGTCCGTCGCACCAAGTCGCGGATGCTCGCCCTGGTGCGTGCGCATGTCGATCAGCTCAGAAGCTCGGCGCACGGCGTTCACCGCAGCTTCGACAACTCGTTCCGGCGTGGCGACAAAAGTAATAACGGAGCGGTTATGGTCAGGATCGATATGCGTGTCGAGCACACATGCGGTTTCAACGGCGCTGATAGCGTCCGCGATCGACTGCACCCGCTCCGGCCGCCGGCCCTCGCTAAAATTCGGAACACACTCAACCAATCGCTGCATGATTGGATTATAATCCTCCTCGTGCCTCCCGACCGCTTCATCAACCAACGCAAAAACGCCTGGCAACGGCTCGAGGATCTGCTCAAGCTGCTCGACACCGCGTCGCTGCGTCGTTTGCGGCGAGAGGAAGTGCGCGAACTGGGCCGCATCTATCGTCGCACCGCCTCGGATCTCGCCATCGCGCGTGCCGAGTCGCGCGACCCGCGCCTGATCAATTACCTGAACAGCCTAGTCATTCGCGCGCACGGTCGCATCTATCGTGCTGACGCACAGGGCGGCAAACGCATTCGTCACTTTTTCGCGCGCGAATTGCCGCAGACTTTCCGTCGCACCTGGCGCTACACGGCGCTCTCATTCTCCGTCTTTGCGCTCTTCGCACTCATCGGCTTTGCCGGCACGCGTTACGATCCCGAGTTTTCAGAGCTCGTCGGCGTAGACCCATCCTTCCGCGAGCTTTACATCGAAACGAAAACACCGTGGTGGGAATCGCTCAACGACGCGAACCAGATCGGCGCCACTTCGATCATGACCCACAACATTCAGGTCACGATCTACACCTTCGCCTTCGGCGCCACCTGCGGCATCGGCACGCTCTTCTACCTGGCCTTCAACGGCGCCAACTTCGCTTCTGTGTTGACCCTGTGTTACCGCGCGGGCTTCGGCAACGATCTGTTGACGTTTGTGGTCGCACACGGAGTGGTTGAACTCTCGTGCATCTTCATCGCCGGCGGCGCCGGACTGCTGATCGGCAGCGCGATCATCATGCCCGGCAATCTCTCACGCGCAGACGCACTCAGAACGCGCGGCATGGAAGCGGTGCGGTTGATGGTCGGGGTAGCGGTGTTGTTGGTGTTCGCGGGAACGATCGAAGGATTTATTTCGCCGGCACAGATTGACCCGCGAATAAAGTACAGCATCGCGGCGCTTACCGGCGTGACGCTCTACGCTTACCTGCTCTTTGCCGGTCACGAAAAGCAAAAGTCACAATAGTCCGCGTTCCTTCACTCGCAAATACGTTTCCAACAAAGCCGGCGCGAGGGCAGCCGCCGTTACGTCGAGAGCCAGACCGCCGATCGATTCGACCAGACGCAGCGCCGCCTCGCGATGATGAATGATCTCTTCGGCGACTGACTGCGTAAACAACTCCTTAACCGTCGAAGGCGTTTGCCGCACGACTGCTTTCAGATCTCTATCCGCGATCGTGACTACGAGCGGCAAGTGGCGCGGGCGCAGGATGTGAAGCGACGTCAGCAACTCCTTCGAACCTTCCTCGTCAACCAGATCGGTCAACAACACCACCAGCGCGCGCCGCTTGCTGTTTGCTGCGATGAACTCGAAAGCATGCGGATACGACGGCTCGATCATTTCCGGCTCGACGGCGTAGAGAGCTTCGAGCGCAGCTTCGATGTGGTCGCGTCCACGACCCGGCGGCAAGTAGCTTTTGATCCGGCGACCAAAGACGACAAGACCGGCGTTATCGCCGGCGCGCGCCGCTGCCGAAAAGAGCGCGAGCGTTGCGTGTACTGCTGAGTCGAGTTTTGTTTCCTGCTCGATGCGCGCGGTCATCAGGCGACCGGCGTCGAGTGCGATCAGGATCGTTTGATCGCGCTCGATTTGATACTGGCGCGTGGTGAGTTTTCCGCGTCGCGCTGTTGCGGTCCAGGAGATGTGTCGCAGCTCGTCGCCACGAACGTAGTCGCGCATCGATTCGAATTCGCGACCTTCACCGCGCCATGAAGTTTTGCGGTGCGAGGAGACGACCGAGCGGGCGCCGAGTGCTTTCAATTCCGCTTCGCGCGCCCGGCGCATGTTCGGATAGACCTTCACGGTTGTGGGCTCGCTTACGTTTGTCTGGCACCAGATCAGTCGATACTTCGATCGGAAACGCACGGCAGTTAGCCCAAACTCAAACCGGCCGCGGCGTAGTGGTGTAACTGTGTAGATGAGCGTGGCGGTGCTTTGTGCGTCGATGTCAATGCGGCCCTCGCGCATGCCGCTCAAAACCATCTGCGGCGGGTACTCGTCTTTGACCATCAGCGTGGCCGGACGATTCGAGGCGTTTTGAATGTGGATTCTGACTTCGGTCTCAGCGCCCATCGCGAAGCGGCTGCCAAACTCGCGCGAGATCACGAGCCCCCTGGGAAGCCGGCAGAATCGCGACTCAGCAAAAGCAGCGCCGATCAGCAGGACGTTGTAAGCAAGCGCCACCCAACGCAGCCACGGCCGATCCCATGAAAACCATAAGGGAACGAGACCGAGTGCGACGAGAAGGTAGAAGAGCTTTGTGAAGACAAAACGCATAGCCACGGATTAACACGGATTTCGTTCACGGATTTTTATTTCAATCTATGTATGAAATCCGTGTTCATCTGTGGCTAAATTCTATCTCGGAACTTCCGCCGTCTTCAGGATATCGGTAATCACGGAATCGGGTGTGACACCATCCAGCTCGGCTTCGGCGCGCAGGGTCAAACGATGGCGCAGCACAGGTAACGCGACGTCGCGCACGTCGTCAGGCGTCACGAACTCACGCCCGCGAATTGCAGCCAGCGCTTTCGAACACAACAGCAGCGCCACCGATGCCCTCGGACTCGCGCCGTAGTAAATGAACGGATGTGCGCGTGTGCGACGCACGAGATCGACCGCGTAGTGTTGAACCCCCGGCTCCATTCGCGCCCGCGCCACTTCCATACGGCAATGAATGATAGCGGCCGGATCCTCCAGCGGTCTTATGTCGACGTCTTCCAGTCGCTTTGAATTGAAACCATCGTTCCAGCGCCCGATTATTTCGCGCTCGTGCTCTTCGCCCGGATAACTCAACAATATCTTGAGCTGGAAACGATCGAGCTGCGCTTCCGGCAGTGGGTAAGTGCCTTCGTATTCAATCGGGTTCTCGGTCGCCAGTACGGTGAAGATCGAAGGTAGATGGTGCGCTTCGCCGTCGATTGTTACCTGTCGTTCTTCCATCGCTTCCAACAGTGCCGCCTGCGTTTTGGGCGGCGTGCGATTGATCTCATCGGCGAGCAGGATGTCGGTGAAGATTGGGCCACGGCGCAGATTGAAACTCGAAGTGGCGATGTTGAAGACGTTGGTGCCCGTGATGTCGGACGGCATGAGGTCGGGCGTAAACTGGATGCGACTGAAGCTGGCGTTGATGATGCGCGACAGCGTTTTAACAGTCAGCGTTTTTGCCGTTCCGGGCACGCCTTCAATCAGCGCATGTCCTTCGGCGAGCAAGGCGATCAGGATCTGTTCGATCGCGTCGTCTTGTCCGACGATGACTTTTCTTAGTTCGGTGCGAATGTGTTCGACAGTAGAGGCGACAGTCTCAGGCATTGGGCTCAAAGTACAAAGATTAAAGTGTAAAGGTCAAATGTTTTCTACTGCCTGGCGGATGTCGCGTGAACGCATGCGCAGGCCGAGGTCTTTCTCGACTTCGCGCAGGCGCCGCACGAGATCGAGCGACTGCCGCCAGCTAATCGGCTCCCCATTGATCGCTTCTTCACACTCACGCATCAGCGTTTCCAACTTCTCACCATCGATGTTTGATCGCTGAGCCACGCGCGTCGCGATCTCGGAACGCGAGCTGTTGTAATCCATGCCGGCATATCGTGCGAGAACTCGACGCGTGCGCGTGTAAATATTCTCGATCGCGAGATCAAAGGCGCGCGAACGTTCCTGCAACTCAGCCATCGACGCAACAAACTCCAGACTCGAGCGTCGATCCACGTGCGGCAACGGCAACGGGCGTCCGAACCGGCGCGCATTGGTCCAGAGTACAAGCAGGATCACGAGAACGATTTGCGCCGCGAGCGCCAGCACCGGCGTCCCGGCGAAATAAGCGGCAAAAGCATTTTGCGTAACACCCCGGCCCTGGTGATATTCGTCGAAAGCTATCAGCCCGTTGCCGGCGGCGAGAGTGTTGATAGCGAGTTGCAGATTGTCGTTCAACTTGATGCCACTATTCGTGACCATAAAAGGATCGCTGAGCACGACGATCCGGCCCGCACCATAAGCGTAATCGACCAGCAAAGCTCCCTCGCTATTGCCGATGTGCACCACCGGCGCGGCGGACGGATACAATTTCTCTTCCGCATCGTGCGACAACTCCGTCTCGGAATCTTCTGTGGAAAAAGACTCGTCGACGATATCCTGCTCGCCGCGCGGAACGATTTTGATTCGCGCCGCAAAGCGGGAAGGCATCACCGATTGGATCGTGCTTGTCAGCACCGTGGGCTGAACCGGTTGCAGCGCAGCTACACCCTGGGTCATCTGCGCCGTATCACCGGGGTTATCGTCGAGGGTGGGATATGCGAATTCGAGTCCGTTCAAACCCCAACCTTGAGATTGCGGGACCAACGAACGATCCAGGGCTCGATCGATAACTACCAGCCGGCCACCTCTCCAGACCCATTCACGCAATGTTCTTGCGTCGTCGTGCGTAAACTCGATTTTCGTGCGGCCTATCACTACAAAGGTGTTGACCGCTTTACCGGAATTACCCAACAGCTTGTCCGGCGTTTCGCGCCAGCGAATAACTTTGTAGCCCGACTCGTTAAGCAGATCGTGAAGCGCGCGCGTGCCGGTTGGGCCGGCGTGATAAGTCGAACGATTCGGTGAGAATTCGAGGTCTCCTTTTTTGTCTTCCTGAACGTAGCTGACTGTGTTGAGAATCACCAGCAAGCCGATGATTACTACAAACGTCAGAATAATGGTTATTCGCTGGCGCATCTTGACTTAGCTTTCAGCTCGCAAGCCCGCGTGAAAACCGGCGCGAAAGTTCTGCCAGTCGTCAGGCGTAGCTTGTTCGAAGCCATACCAGTGTCGTTCGAAGCTGTCGGTTAGTCCTCGCATCGTTGCATGAAGCGGCGGACTGCTCTTCACTGAATTCAGGTAATCGCGATTGGTTTTATGTTGGGCCAGGCTAATCATTTTGCGATCGCCCAACTCCACCAGGAACGCGATGTAAGCCTTGCGGATGGCGGCGCGCAGATCGCCGTTGCGAGCGAGCGCTTCGGCCTGTGAAAGCAGATCCGTTGAAGTAGCTTCCGGTTCGAGTCGCTCGCCAAGCACGATGCGAGCTTCTTTCTTCTTAGGCTTTTTGGCTCTACGCGTGCGTCCCAAGCGGCCCAGCAAAAGTTTGAGGACGTAGAGTAGTACTGCCAACGCGAGACCGATCACGACGATCTGGGCTATCAAACTGACCACATCCACGCGACCCGGCGCCACCGGCGTTCGCTTGGGAAACAGACTCTCCAGCCAACGAAAAAAATCCCGGACCAGGCGAGTGAGTGCGTTTGCACCGCGCTGCTCGGTTGCGTATTCCGGTCGCGCCAGAATGCTTTCGAGTTTGCTCTTTGCCTGTTCCTTAGTCTGCGCCCGTGCAACGGCCGCCTGCCGTTCAGTAATTCTTATTTCAATCGCCTGGAGGCGCTCAGTTATAAGTTCGACTTTTTCAAACTGCTGGTGGCCGGGTAAGGTCTTCAACTCATCGAGGCTTTTGTGAAGCCATGCATTGTCAAGGTTGTAAACTTCTCCATCAGCCTCGACTGTCTGATGCTCCGGTAGTGTCGTGCGAAGAAGCTCCATTGTCTCGAGCATTTGTTTTTCGAAATCAGCCTCGATCCACCCTTGCTCGACGTCGATCTCCGTCGCCTTTTCGAGTGCGTTAATCGCCTGCTTGAGATTTCGTTGATAATCGGCCAGCGGAATCGCAGTTACGTTCGCAGGAGTAACGAACAAAAGCCCAACCAACGCAACTATAAATGCGACGCTGCGGCGAGGGGATTTGGGGATCTGAGGCATTGCGACTTAACCGAGATTCAGAACACGTCCTGTTGCCCTTGGCCCGGGCGGCGGTGGCTGTTGTTTGGCTTCAAGTGAATGAAGTGCAGTGCCCAACGGCGACGACACATTAACGTCGGGGAGTTCGCCCAGTTGTCGCGCGGCCATCAATTCAATGTCGTAACCTTCGTGCCTGACACGCTCATCCACGTAGAGCAACGAAAGACCAAGCATCCAAACCGGTGTGAGCACTATCGAGCTCAGTGGTCCAAGCACGCTGTAGGCGATCGCGTACCACGCCGGCCACTTCTCCGAGGCCCACGGAGACGGATCGATCCCGTGAAGATAACCGTACCAGCTGAGTGGAGCGGCAAGAATCATCAACGCTGAATAGGTGGCAAACGTGGTAAACAACGTCATCGCCATCAAACGACGGACGTTGCCGCGCGCCAGTGAAAAGCTGCGTCCCACTGCTTGAAATACCGTTTTGCCCTCGACCAGCATGACCTGTGGAACATACGCCACTCGAGCCACCACGAGAAAAAAGACCCACAGCGCGAGAACGGTCGCGAAGAGGAACCCGATGGCCATAATAATTCCCGACAGCCAGGGCGGCCCCACACTCGCTATCGCCATGCCGCCAACGACGAAAATAACAACTGCGATTTCCCAACCGATGAAAGCTGCCGTGAGCGAAGCGGCGATCCAGGCAAGAACGATGAATGAGGCGCCCACGAGGCCCCAAAATCGTGCGCGCACGGCGTTGTACGTCGCCTTTGCGGTCACGGGCTCATTGCGGAGCAAGTGGGCCACGAGGGTGCGCGTTGCGCCTCCCATCACCACGAGCATAAACAGGTAGCCGGCCAATGTGAGCCCCATCGACAGGAGCCACAGAAAGCCATAAAGCACGAGGTCGGAATCGCTTGAAGTGACAAATACTCGTCGGATGCTGATCGAAAACAGTATCCAGCCTGCAGCAACGATGATGACTGGCGGCGCTGCGGTACGGATGAGGACGAAGAGGTGGCGTCGATACAGTCTGACGGCGCGATCGATCAGATCACCGGCTCCGAGTGGAGCGATTGAGAGTTGGTCGGCTGACCAGGACATTCAGCCACAGATTAACACGGATTGCATACACGGATTTTGTTTAAATCTGTGCATGAAATCCGTGTTTATCCGTGGCTAGTATTCCAGCTTGCCATCCAGCAGCATGTCGGCGAGTTTGAAGCGCTTGTTCAGTTTCACTGTGGGGTCAAATTCGCAGACAAAGCGTACCTCGCTGAACTCCGTCGTGAGAAACAATTTCTCGTCCATAATTCGCGGGAAGATAAAGCGGGCGCCGAAGCCGTCGCGGCCGGGGGGCACGTATTCCTGAAGGAAGAGTCGCTTACCGTCACTGCGTTCAAGATAAGTGGTGTTCTTGAGCGTTCCGGTGACGGCGCTGTTAACGATTTGCATCACTTTGCCGAGCGAACGTTTGTCCGTGCCTTCAATGGTTACGGCGATGATGATTGAATCCGTCGCCGGCATCTCGGCGTAGTTCTTCATGCGCTCGAGCATTTCAGGCTCCAGGTTCTTCTTCTGCAACTGAATCATCCGCATGAATGCCTGTCTCACCGGGCGCGCTGAGAAGAAGCGGACTCCATAGGCCACGTTCGTTGACTGGTTGGTCGCGCCTTCCGCCGTTCTTGATGCGGCGTTGGGAGCATTCGGATGGGTGACAGGATCCGCCGTGGGCCGAAAGAACATTTCACTGGTGTCGGTGTCCGTTTGCATCTGGCCCCAGGGAGACTTGTTGAGGATCTTCTCTGCATCTTTCTGGGACCACTCCGTCCATGGCTTCTTGTCCTGCTGCGCAAACGACGTCTGTATCAAAGCAACGCCGAGAAGCAATGCGAAGATAGTTTTCATAGGGAGGTTCCTTATGGTGGTTAGTATTCGAGCTGGCCGTCGTACATCAATTCCGACATTCTGAAGGTGACGTTTAGTTTGATTGAATTACTGACCTCGCTATAGAAACGGAATGAACCGCTGTCGGCATTCAGGAAATTTCTCTCGTCGACCAGCCGGGGAAAAATGAATTTTGCGCCGAGGCCATCGTTGATCGGAGTGTGATAATCCATCAGGAACAAACGCTTGCCATCCTTGCGCTCGAGATACGTTTTGTTTTTGAGCGTGCCGAGAGTGGCAGAGGCGAACGCCTGCAGCGCCGGTCCCGAGTAACGCCCGTCAGTTGAATCGAACGTTACCGCGACGGCGATGTAGTCGCTGAAGTCGCGCTCGACGAACGATCTCAATCCTTTGAGCGTGTCTTGATCGAGATTCTTCTGCGTGAGCTCCATGACGCGCATAAACGCCTGGCGCACGGGTTTGGCGGATAGCAGGCGGACGTGGTAGTTGACGGAGATGGCCTGGTTGGTTGCGCCCTGGGCGACGCGACTGTTATTGACGGTCTGACGGTCAGTCAATCCTCCTCTGATGTTCTCGGAGCGAGTGCTGCCCGTGGTTCCACCGCCCGCCGTGGTCGGTGTGTAGACCATCTCCGTGGTGTCGGTTTCGGTTTGCGTCTGTCCCCACGCGGAATGGTTGAGGATCTTCTC
>DASVGE010000207.1:0-3192 GCA_036379695.1 Pyrinomonadaceae bacterium
GGTCAGTACCGTAACGCGGTAGCGTCGGGTCAGTCTCGCGCATACCAAGTTGATTCCACTCGTTGCGACCCGACGCTACCGCGTTACGGTACTGACCCGGTCCAACAGTAATCTCTGACTTCCGAGACGCAACTTCGTCAAGCACGAAGTCAACCTCTTCAAGGTGAGCGAAGCGATGCAATGCTCGCATAACTCCGGCCCGAACCGGTAGCGTAATCACACGAGCTTCGGAAGAGCCCGTCGCCCGGTGTGGCCGAACCTTCGGATTGCTTCACGAGAAAGATATCCCGGATGCCTGCAATCGGACGTTTCGCCAGTTCGAGGTATTTTACGTCGTTTGATAACAATGCGTCAGTAAATGATCGACGAACCCGCCCAGGTCAAAAAGCAGTCCGGCGTAGACAGAATATTTCCGGTGCGCGTCCAACAGCATCGCGTCCACTCGATCCCAAAGACCATAGCTCAACACGCCGTCTTCTTACCTCCTTTCATTTAAGCTGCTCGACTCCGTTCGTCGAGTGACACTTGGTCCATCCTGATCACTCTATCCACGAGCCCGTGATACTCCTCGGCTCCGTGCATGATCAGGATCAGGTTCTTATCCCTGGTCCTTTCGAGAATGAGATTGATCGCCGTGTCTCTGCTCTCCGGGTCGAGGTTCGCGAGCGGCTCGTCGATGATGTAGAGATCCGCGTCCTTGGACAGCGCCAGGGAAAGCGCGAGTTTCTGCTGTTGGCCCGCCGACAACTCGTCGGCAAACGCTTCCAACACGGCCGGATCCGAAAGACTGAACGCGGACAATAAACTGCCGTCGCTGACCAGATCCCGCACCTTTAACGGTGGAAACAAAATCGGCAACGTCACCGAACTGATTCGCTCCGGCAGCACCGTGTCACCTTGCGACGGCGCCAGGTAACCGGAAAGGATGTTGGCCAGCGTCGTCTTCCCGGAACCATTCGGCCCAACGATCACGACCTTCTCTCCCGGCGCCAGTTGCAGTGAGAAGTTTTTCAGGATCGGTTTGCCGTTGTACGCGAATTCAACATTACTCACCGCCGGCACGTCGCCCCTGCGATAGTTCACCTCCGCGGGCGGCGCTAAAAACGACGCGATGCGTTCCGTGATCGCCCCGTAAGTGTGAAACTCAGCCATGCGATTAAAGAGCTGCATCAAGGTCGTCACGGCACGCCAGAAAGTGTTTACAAAAGCGAGATAGCCTCCGAAGCTGAGCGCTCCTCTTAAAACAAACAACGCTCCCACGAACATCGACAGAAAGTCAGACGTAACCATCGTCAAGTCGTTGAGGCCCTGGAACACTCGCGTGAGTCGATGCCGGCGATAACTGGTGGCCAGATACTCGCCCAATCGACTGTCAACCACCGGCGCGGTCAACGACACAAGGTTGAACGCCTTGACCATCCGAAACGCACCGAGCGCTTTACTCAGCACCGTCTGCACTCCGCCTTCCTGTTCTCGCTCTTGCGAAGTCAACGCCTTGATTCTCTTCCCCAGAAAAACACCTATGCCGGATGAGATCGGAATGATCGCGACGAGCAGCAGAAACGCCTGCCACGAAAGATAGACGAGCACGCACAGCAGCGACACGAGCAGCACGACCTGCCTGACCGTTGCCTGGACCAGCGCCAACAGCGGCACCAATCCCTCGCGCAGATCTCCGTAGATCCTGTTGATGAAATATCCGTAACCGTTCTGCAGTACCGACGAATACTCCTTCTCGTAATACGACTCGAGCAGTCGTCGATTCACTGTCTTCACCAGCCTGTTTTCGAGCGACTTGCTCCAGAGCGCGGCGACAGTCGTACCGAAGTTGATCAAGAGACCGAGCCCCAGATAGCCGATCACCAAAAACACAAATTTGTTGAAGCTGCCGCGCGCAACGACTTCGTCAAAAATCGATTTGATCAGGAGTGGGTGCAGGATGCCTTCAGTCGCGGCCAGCACTGAGGTGACGAGTAGAAGACCACCGCATTCGAGTCTGAATCGCCCGAGCAGTTGAAAAAACACCCGCAACGAATGGCTGGAGCTTTCTGTCTTCTCAGGTTGGTGGTCCACGGCATGTACCTTCGTTTGTGCTTAAACAGTTACAAGAGACTTCGGCGCGTACTCCATCAGCGCATCGAAGGTGGAATCGATCGACGGGCTGCCCTCCCAGGCGATCTCACCGGCAAGCGTCCGGCGTGACGAAAACAATCCGAAACGCGACTCAAGCGATCGTCTTACTGCCTCACGGCTTCGCTGGCTATCAACGAAAGGAACGGAACGATAGAGACGATAGCTGTTCTCCAGGTACTCAAAAGTAAAATCGCTGCTCTGGCCCAACAACTCGGCAGACAGGCCAAGCTCCCAATAAGCACACGCGCGTTCAAGCCGGAAGAACGTTGTCGACGCGAGTTGTTTAAGCTCCTCGTACCAGCGCCGCTGCGCTGCACGCGAAGGTGTGATGGTGGCGCGGCTGCAAATCCGCAACAACAGTATGGCGGCCTTTATCTTTCCCACCTGATCGTTCAATTCACTGCACCATTGGAACGCCTGTTCGGCAGACTCCAGCGCTCTTGAGTTAACACCCAATGCGTGACGCTCGAGCGCGAGCCGGTAAGCGACTTGCCGCAACACCGGCAACTTCCGGATATGCTGAGCCACTGCCGAGAGATGCTCTTCCAGTTTGTTCAGGGTTTCGTGGGCTGAATCCTCGCGGCCCCATTCACGGTAGATCTGGCTCAACAGAAGATGTGCGACGATGCGATCGGTGTTCGTCCCCGGCATCAAACGGCAACATTCTTCGAGTGCCGCCAGGGCCGTGTCGTATTGGCCCATGTGAAGCAAAGCGCGGCTGCGTAGTTCCAGAAGGTATTGCTTGAAAAAGACGTCCTGGTATTCAGGCAGGCCCTCGTTTCTTTCTACCAACGCCAGTAGCGCAGAATAATCTTCGACTGTTTGCAGGACTCGCGCTGCTTCGATCACTCGACAGGACAAAAGCAGTTTTTCAAACTTCGGTTCCGAGACTGCGATCATTGCCGGCGCATCGGCGACACTGATCCGGTGTCCGAAGATGTAGAGATCTTGCTCCTGGAGACCGAAGCGATAGATGTCTTCGAAAATGCTCAGGCTTTCTTTGACTTCGCCTTTTTGGCCGTAAATGCGAGCGAGGTTGATGTAAGGCGCGACCATGTT
>DASVGE010000208.1:0-2372 GCA_036379695.1 Pyrinomonadaceae bacterium
AAGAAGAGTGGTTTCAAAGACTACTCGTACGCCGTCGTCGCTTCGTATGACCGCGACAAGTCTTTTAACGGAAAGTCGATTGCCGAGATCACAAAGGAAGTCAGGAAGAAGTCGGACGTCACCAGCCAGATCGAGCAGATCCTCGAGATGTATGAAGCCGGCGGCGCCAGCATGATCTATCACAGCATGGGTGAAGACGACGTCAAGCGGATCATGCAGGAACCGTTCACGATGATCGCGTCAGACAGCGGCGTGCGCCAGGCTGACGAGAGCATTCCGCACCCGCGTGGTTACGGCAACAACGCGCGCGTGCTGGGGCGATATGTTCGTGAGTTGAAGTTGATCACGCTCGAAGATGCGATTCGGAAAATGACTTCGCTGCCCGCGCAGACGTTTGGGTTTCGCGATCGCGGTTTGATTCGCGAAGGCTTCGCGGCTGACCTCGTGATCTTCGACGAAAACACGATCATCGATCAGGCAACGTTCGACAAACCGCACCAGTATCCGTTGGGCATCAGTTACGTAATCGTGAATGGGGCGCCGGTTCTTGAAAACAATCAAATGACCGCCGCTCGCTCGGGCCTCGCCCTGCGCGGCCCTGGTAGCCACAATCAGGCACAAAAGCCACAAATGCCGTAAATCATTTGTGTTTTTGTGCCTTTTTGTGGCCTTGCAAAAATTAGGAGGAACGCCATGTTGAAGTCGTTGTTGCTTGCATTGACATGTGTCGCAGCAATTCTGAGTTCGCCATCTTTCAGTAACGCGCAGACCGTCACCGGAACGCTTCAGGGCACGGTGAGCGATTCGAAGGGCGCGGTCGTTCCCGGCGCCGACGTCGTCATTCGCAATATCGAGACGGGCCAGGAGCGCAACCTGAAAACCGGCGAGCAGGGAACATACCTCGCCGCGTTTCTTCCTATCGGACGTTACACGGTTACTGCGTCGGGACCCGGATTCAGCAAGGTCGCGCAGGAAAACATCGAGGTCACGCTGAACCAGACCATGGTCGTCAACTTCACTCTGAACCCCAGTTCGGTGACCGAAGCCGTAGTAGTGACCTCCGACGCCGCGCCCATCAACACCACGAACTCCGAGATCAAAGGCTCGCTCAACGCGCAGGAGATTCTCGACAAGCCGACGCTCAACCAGGGCAGCTTCCTATCGCTGGCGGACACGTTCACCGGCTTCCAGGAAAATCCGACGAACGGCCAGAACAACCCAACCGCATCGTCCGGTTCTTCGATCAACTTCAACGGCACGGGCACACGCGGTGCGACGTTCCAAATCAACGGCGTAAACAACGACGACTCCTCAGAAAACCAGAATCGCCAGGGCGCATCGCTTTCGACGATTAAAGAGTTTCAAGTCATCACCAACAACTTCAGCGCGGAGTTTGGTCGCGGCTACGGCGCAGTAGTGCTGGTCCAGACCAAGTCCGGAACCAACAATCTGCACGGCGACGTCTACTGGTATCACAATGACAGCGCCCTCAACGCCACCAACAACGCTTTCTCACCAGGTGTTAAGAAAGGCGTGACGCGCCGCAACCAGTTTGGGTTTACGTCGGGCTTCCCGCTCTTCAAAGATCGCCTCTTCGGTTTCATCAGCCTGGACCATACCGAGAACTCAGGAGCGAACGCCTTCAACCGCGACGTTTTCACGATGGAGGAGCGCAATCCCAACAACTGGTTCAAGCTCGTGCCCGGAAACGACAGTCCCGCGAATCGCGCCTTTATTCAGGACATTATCGATCGCTTCGCCAACGCGGTGCCAAACGATCCCGCCGCCGGCGCGCGCGTGTTTCGCAGCCAGCAGGGATTTGATTTTCCGGCGCGCGATTACTCGGGCCGGCTCGACTGGAATGCGCGCGAGAAAGACACCTTCACCGCCCGCTGGCAATACACGCGACAGAAGTTCCTCGCCGACGACATCATCATCGGCGAACGAGCCGATCAGAATCACAAACAGCAGAACTTCGGAATGACGTGGACCCACATCTTCTCAGCGGAAACCGTCGGCGAGTTTCGTTACGGTCTCGGTTTGCGCACCACTCTCGTAAACATCACCGCCGGCAACGACACTCCGATCGTTCGCCTGATTAATCCGAACCCCGTCACCAACCAGTCGATTATCGGCAACGCCGGTAATTTTCCGATTCAGCGTTATCAAACGGACAATCAGTTTGTTTACAACCTCACCACCGTCTTTCGTACGCACCAGATCCGCGCCGGCACGGACATTCGTCGCCAGGCACTCGACGATCTGGCCGACAACTTTTCGCGCGGCTTCTACAACAGCACCACAACCACCTGTAACGGATTTGTCTACCCCAACGGATTTCAGCAACTCATCAACGGCTGCATTCCCAACTA
>DASVGE010000209.1:0-10895 GCA_036379695.1 Pyrinomonadaceae bacterium
AGGATCTTCTCGGCTTCAGCCCTGGTCCACTCAGCCCAGGGCTTCTCCTGTGAGACAGCGATGCTCACCAACAGCAGCAAAGTCACAAGAATGAGCGGCGATCTCTTCATAGCATCAACCATCCGCAGATTACGCAGATTACGCAGATTTTATAAGCAAATCTCTGTAATCTGTGGATTAGTACTCCAGCTTGCCTTCGTAGAGCATGTCAGACAGTTTGTAGCGCGTGTTGAGTTTCATCTTCTCGTTCATTTGAGCAACGAAACGCACACTGTCGTTCTCACTCAGAAACGGCTGGCCTTCGAACTTCCTCGGGAAGACAAACTTCGCGCCCATCCCGTCTTCAGCCGGCGCGCGGTATTCCATCAAGTACAACTTCTTCCCGTCTTTGCGCTCGAGGTAGACGTTCTTTTGCAGGCCCTCAGTGGTGGCGCCGCTGAAAGCTTGCATCACGAGGCCAGCCATCTTCTTGTCGCCGACCTCAACTCCTACGGAGACGACGATGTAATCTGAAAAATCACGATCGATGAAACCCTGCAGCTGAGTGGTGAGCGCTTCGTCCGGCTGTGATTTCGCCAGCAACACCATGCGCGCGAACGCTGCGCGGACCGGTTTTGCAGACAGGAAACGCACGTGATACTTCACGAGCGTTGACGCTTTAGTTTCGCCTGATTCTCCGGAACGACGGATGTCGCGTTCTGCCGCGCCCGGCGCCGCGACCTGTGTGATGGCGCTTTCGCTGCCGCTTGACTGCTGGCCACCTTCGCTCTGGGTTTGTCCCCAGGCGGAATCATTAAGAGTTTTTTCGATGTCTTTCTTGGACCATTCAGTCCATGGCTTCTGCTTCTGCGCCACCACCGCACTCAGAAGAAGCACTACAACAAAGCACGCAGATACTACTCTCATCATCAGACTCCTTGGTACGTTTTCGGATTGAAATTCGTCGGGCTCGAAACAACTAGGCCTTCGGATTACAAGTGAACTCGCTGAAAGTCGAAAAGCGATCTGATCCGTGATCGGCTGCGATGTCGCGGCGCTTGTAATCGACGTGCAAGACAGACATGAGCAGTGTGGCTTGCTCGTCAACCAGTCTGAGGCTCAAGTCGTTGGGGCCGATCTTTTCAGATAGCAAATCCGAAAGCAAGTAATGACGACAACTAAACGCGGGCACTGCACCGAGGCGAATTCGCGCCACCAGTCCATTGGAAGAAAACACTTCCAACGTCGGATTTCCGCCGATGTTCTTGTCGTCGATATTCATGACGGCGACGATCTCGTCGCGAGTCACCTTCCCTGATTTCGCGATGACGGCCGCGCCCGAGACGATGTAATCGGTCGCCAGTCCGGCGCGTGACGGTGGCTTCTGATATGCGCGCGCCGCCGCGAGTCCCGGACGAAAATGAGTGAACGCCGTCGCATTCCATTCGACCGCGATGGTTTCAACTTTCATGAGTGTGTGATTCGAGAGTGGTGTGATCGCGAGAGAAAGTCCGCCCGAGAAATCCTTGGGCAGGTCGAGTCGCGAGCAATCGAATACACAGCTTTGCCGGCCCGCGAGTTTTATCGCGCCACGCTCGATTTGTTTCTCCGAAATCGAGGCGGGAAGTTTGGAGCCGCTTCCCGTTTGCCAGGCGACACTGCCGCTGCTATCAGTGATGAACGGGCTCAGCCACAGAATCTCTTCCACCGGCGCGCCGGAGCTCAGGTGAAAGCGCGACTCGAACGTAAGTCCACCGAGCTTCTTCGAACGAAACACCAGGGGCGTGTAAAGAATGTTCTGTGCTTTGAAACGGTTCTGAGCGTCGAAAGGAATTCTGGCGGCTGACGGGTTGTACGGCGGTTGATGAATCGGGTGCTCAATACTGAACTTCGGGCTCCCGCTTTGCTTCATCAGCAGGTAACCAAAGTTCTTCACCGAGCCACTGCGATTAGTCACCGCGATCGTGCCGCCGCTTGCTCCGCCACTCATCGCATGGTTGGAATCGCGTCCTTTGTTTCCAACGGTGAAGAGCTTCGTGATTTCGGTTGTGTAGTCGCCTTTGCGCAGATCGATGAGCGCTGAGGTGTGTGGCTTTAGTTCGTAAGGAAGCTCTTTCAGTTTCGCGCCGAGTGGATCGTAAAACGTCAACGTGCCCGCGCTCGCTTCGTCGTAAGGGTTGAAGATGCTGTAGACGCAGTCGTACGCGGAGAGCGGCGGAAACGGCATGGAATAGAAGAAACTGTCCGGACGTTGCCACTGCAGAGGATCCGGGTTGGCGTGTACGTTGGTGAACGAATCGTTGCTCTTCCAACGAACGAAGGCTGAGCTGAAGAGATCGCTGGCGTGAGTGGGCGTGCGCGTTTTGGGTCGCAGGCGAATTCTCATTCCGCCCCAGAAGCTGGTGTTTGGTCCAACCAGTTCGCGAACCGGAATAACAGTCGTTTGCATCGCCGGCGCGGTCAGGCGGCGTGCGATTCCGTCGTCGCCAAATGGTCGTCCGGCGGAGTCGTACAAAAAGATCTGGTACTCAGTCGCGTCAGCGCCATCGGCATAGCCGGTGGAACCGACGAAGTTGTCGGAGGTAAGAACGATTTCTGACTCGATGCCGGCCGTGGAATCTTGAATGATGAAAGGCGCACAAACGTCGAGCCAGCAGGAGGACGGATTGTCAGCATGGACCAGGCGCGGCAAGAGTGCCGTGCCGGCGATAGCGTGGGAAATTATCGAGAGGAATCTGCGCCGCTCGAGACGTTGCATTGTATTGAGAAGCCACAGATTACACGGATAACACAGATTAGATCCGTGTTATCCGTGTTCCTCTGTGGCTGACTAGTGGTTCTAACTTAGAAGTTGAACCTTACTACGAGTTGGACCAGACGCCCGCCGGGATCGTTGGTCGTCGACAAATCCTGGTAAGCATTTGTCATGCGACCGAAAGCAGACGACGTGAAACCGCCGAGCGTGTTCAAGTCGTTACCTGCCGATCCGACGAGGAAGTTGATGTTGTTGAAGGCATTCAGAAACTCGCCGCGGAGCTCGAGGTTCATCGATTCGTTGAAGCGAATCCGCTTCACGACACTCAAGTCAGAGCGGAAGAATGCCGGTCCCTTAAGCACCAGGTTTGCAAAGCCGCACTCTCCACCAATCAGCGGAGCGTTAAGACTCGGAACGTGTCCGAAGCTTTGCTGGCAGTTACCAAAACCGGCCGGCGCGATAAATCTTCCGGTCGGCGCACCCTGGGTATATTCAATGGTGGCAGTACTCGGAGTGTTCGCAGGAGCGGTGGTCGGCGGCGTGACGATCGAGACGCCGAGGTTGTGCGCCTTGACGGTGTTTTCACGGATATCCTTCGGGAACACGTAAATGAAACCGTCCGGATCCCGGTAAACACCGACTGCTTCCTGCAAGTCTTTCGCAGTCATGCCATTCAACTGTACGTTGCCGAGCGAGAACGGACTGCCGCTTTGCATGCGGATGTTTCCGTTGAAGCCCCAGCCACCGAGGAGACCATTCACGATGCCTCTGGCGCCGCTGAAGTATTTCCTTCCCTGGCCCACTGGCAATTCGTAAATGAAGTTGGCCTTGAAGCCGTGAGTGATGTCGAATGGCGCCACTCCTCTTCTCAGGTTGGGATCCCTCAGCGTGTTTGGTTGATCGAAAACAGCCGAACTGCTCGCGTAAGTATTTGCGATCGCTTTACCAAACGTGTAGTTCGCCTGAACCAGCAAACCACCGGAAAGCCTTCTGCGAAGCTCGATCGTGGCCGCATCGTAGTAGCTCTCCCCGGAGTTATCGACGATGAAAGCACCGCCGCGTTTGCCCGGATTCACCAGGAAGTGATTGAACGGGAACAAAGCACCCGCACCGGTACGGCGATTGTCAAACGCAGTGCTTGACAAGTTGTTGCCGAACGTCAGCGGAGCCGGATTCAGCGGGTTCATGGTGTTGTAGAACGTGCTGTTCCGGAAGTTCGCCGCCGTATAGGCTGCCGGGTTAGTGGCACTGGTAGAACCTGAGAAGTATCCCAGAGTGATTGGCAGTGGGGACGTTCCCGTACCTGGTCCAAAGTAGGCGAAGTTCGCCTGGCAGCCGGCAGTGAATGTACCTGCACTCGCGGGAGCATTCCTGAGGTGCGTCAAGCCCGGCTGACAACGATTCGCCGCTATGTTAGCCAGCAGGTTCTGCTGCGCCAGCTTCCATTCGTTGAACACGCCATTCTCACGGATGTTCAGTTCATTGAGATCGTACTGGCGCCACAGGTCTGTGCCGCGGTTGCCGATGTAACGAACCTCAAGAACCGTGTTTGGCGTGAGTTCACGCTGAATGCTGAAGGTCCATGACTGGATCTTGCCGATCTTCAGGTTTGGATGAAACGCATTCACGGCGTCAGTAATCAATCCGGGGTTCGGATAGATTGGTTCTGACGGGAAGGCTGGTGGCGCAAACGGACCTTCTCGCAGGTAGGTGCCCACCGGCAAATTACCCAGCGTCAGATTGCGATTGGCCGTCAACGTGCCACCGGGGTTACCACCCGTGACCGATGAAAACACGCCTACACCTTCACGATTGAAAGCGACGGAATAACCGGCACGAAGGACGCTTTGTCCGGAGCTTCCGGCGAGCCTGCGCAGGAACCCGTTTTCAAAGTTGGGCGACCAGGCAATGCCCAGTGTAGGAGCGAAGTTGCCGTACCTTGCCTTGTACGTCTGGTAGCCTTCACCAAACAACTCATATTGTGACGGGGCGCCAGTAAGCGTACCAGGCTTAAACAGGTTGCCCTCTCCAGACTCGCCATAGAGTCCTGCAAAGGGCACCGTGGCTAACGCGTTGTTCAAGCCGGTGAAGGGTAGTTGCACTTCCCACCGCAAGCCGGCATTGAAAGTTAGCGATGGCGAAAGACGCCAGCTGTCCTGCGCGTAAATGCCATACTCTTTCTGAGAAACGCGACTTTGCAGATCACCCAGGAACGTATATTTGAGGGTGTCTTCATCCAGACGCGCGTTGGCGTTGACAGCAGTCAAGCGGCCCGAAAGCAGATAGTAGAGTTGGGCGGCACCTGCCTGTTGTGTCGCAGGTAAACCACTAAACGCGCCGAAGCCCCCTGGATCGAGGTTCTGGCTGGTAGTGAACACTGCGCTTTTAACCGCAGTTACAGCCTGGTTCCACCAGGTAATATAGGTGTAGTTGCCACCAAAACTTAACGAGTGATTTCCCTTCACCCAGCTCAGGTTATTGCTGAACTGCCGTACGGGTGTATGGCGCCGGCTGGGAGCGTTTGTCGCGGTAGCCGACGTGAGCGTAAATCCGCCTGAGGCGAAGTTTCCAAGGCCCAGGTTGTAACCACCCTGATTCTCGAACTGGGTTGAGTTGACACCGGCAAAGAACAAGCTGGTGCCGCCGAGGATTCCATAACGCATTTCGTTGACCAGGTTTTGCGAGATGGTCCAACGCCATGCAGTTGAATTTGAGAATCGATTGGAATCCTGACTGCCAAAATTCGGGAAGCCCGGGAATTGAGGATCGACGCTGTTAAGGAAGTCGACGGTGGATCGGAATTGCTGATAGTTCCAAACGTTTTCGATGTGATGATTCTTAGTGACATTGAAGTCGAACCTGACAGTAGGAAACTTTCGCACCTGCCCGCCAGGGTTCACAAACGAAACCTGTTGAATGTTTGGATCGCCAGTATCTCTGATTACGAACCCATTCACTGAGCCGCGAATTTCATTCAGCAGATTGCCTACAGTGGGATCGGGAGTAGTCAGGCAAGGCTGATTTCCGTTAACTGCGGAGTTGCAGTCCGCAACAGAGCCGGCCTTCGTGAAAACGTTCATCTGGCACAAGAATGCTGCCGGCGAACCCGGAGGTGCACTGGCGCAGCTCGTGCCGGCCAAACCGACGACGTTGCTGGCGGAAAAGAACCGGTAGTTTCCTGCCTGTGCCAACGGGTGGAGGATGTTTCTGGTTCGCGATGTTTTCTCCGGCAGCCGGTACTCTTCGTAGTTCACAAAGAAGAATGCCTTGTCTCTTCCGTCAAACAACTTCGGAATGCGGATTGGACCACCAAACTTGGCTCCCGGCTGATTTAGAAGGATGCGAGCTTGAGGGGCCTTGCCCGTTACTGGATCGGGCGGCTGGTCGCGATTATTAAACCAGTAGTTTGCATTGAGGGCCGGGTTGCGGTGATACCAGTAGAAACCACCGTGGTAATCGTTGGTGCCACCCTGCGTTACGAATTTGATTTGCACTGCGCCTTCGGCAGAGCTCTCAGCGCCGGGTGTTGCAGTCGAAACTGTGACTTCACTGATCGCGTCTGTGCGCGGGCGAACGTAGGTGAAGAAGCCGTCATTCGACTTGAGCAAATTGTCTTGCACGTTAATGCCGTCAAGCGTGATGTTCAGTGCGCCTTTTGGCAAACCGTTAACGGACGATTGACGCGGCCGTCCAACGGTTGTCGTGCCGGGCATCGCCAGCACTAAGTCCAAAGCGTCACGCGAGGCGGTAGGCAAGTCGGTAATTTGCCGGCCGGTTAGAGTCGTACCAACAGTAGCGGTTTGGGTTTGGAGCAACTCTCCGCCTCCCACCACTGTCACGGTTTCGGTGGCAGCGCCAACTTCCAATTCGATCTGGATGCTGGAAGTCTTACCAACGTCGATCTTGATCTCAGTCACAACGGCCTGCTTAAAACCAGTCGCATTGATTGTGGCTGTATAGACGCCAGTCGACAGCTGTGGGACGCTGAACGTACCGTCGTTGCTTGTTTGCGTGGTGTTCTCTTGATTAGTGGCGATGTTCTTTACGGTAACTGTCGCGCCGGCAACTACCGCACCTTTAGGGTCGACCACTAGACCTGAGAGCGAGCCCGAGCTCCCCTGGCCTACTGCCGTTATCCAGACCAGTGCGCAGATAACGACAAGAAGGAGGCATTTCTGCAACACGTTTCTCATCACGTAATCCCTCCAAGAAAGTTTTAGCCTATGCTGAACAGAGGAAGACCATGCTCAGCACCTCATTCCAATAAGGCCGAACAACTACTTTGACTGGTTAAGAATTGGTAAGACCCGCTCTCCGAAAATGGGCGTGTGCCCGCTCAGAGGCAATTTTTGAGCCTAACTAGCGACCGGGCTAAAAGCCGCACGTTGCGCTCACTTCGGATGGCTAGGGCGCGCCAAGCTTACACTTTTCTGAATTTCTATTCAAATTCTTGGAGGGGGTCCGGCTGTTTTTCTGATATCGGACCTATTCGATCTATTTCACCACTTCCAACTCGAAATACAATTCCTTCCCGCGAAAGATCGTCGACAAGTAAAACTCCCAGAACTTCCGCGTGAAGCGAAACGAAGGCCAACGCTGATCGAGATTGACGAGAAACTCTAACCCCAACGCGCGCCAGAGATTTGCCAGGCTGACGCGGGTGGTCAGGGGTTTCAGTTCCGCGGTCGTGTAAAACGGGAAGGGCGTGCGTGAAGGAATAAAGCACGTGAAGGAATAACTGTTGAAGTGGTTGCGATGAGTTGGATCGGTCGCCCAATCAGGGTTTGAGTAGTGAGGAGTAACAATCTTCAGGATGCCGCCGGGTTTGGTGATGCGGTGCAACTCGGTGACAAAACCGAGCACGTCGGGCACGTGCTCGATCACGTGGCGACAAATGATCTCTTCGAATTCGTCATCCGCGAAAGGGTATGGAAACGTTCCGAGATCGTGAATGACATCTGCATGACTTAAACGATTGGCATCGATGCCGATCGCGCCGGGAAACTTGTTCTGACCACAGCCGACGTCGAGAATCTTTTTCTGCATCGATCAGTTTTTGCTCAGCAGCAGCGTGGCTAACTCTTTTAAATTGATCGCGTGAACCGGTTGGCCCAACGCGCGTGAGACTTCGTCGAGTTTCATTCCGTCCAACATGATTGCTTCGTCACTCTTCAGCATCTGTCGCGGTATGCATACAAATTCACCGGCGACGCGATCGCGTGCCTGCACGAGATCCTGGCCCGTGAGCAAGCCTGCTACAGAAACGTCGCCGCCAAAGTAACTATTCTCGAGCGCTTCAACAACTAGTCTTGTTCCAAATCTCGCGTTGAGTTTGTCGATCATTTTTCTGAGCACGGGCGCGAAGAGCGTGCCAGTGAAGATTGTGCCGCTGGTGTTACTCGCGCTGGTCCACTGTTCGCGTTCGAGCTTGCGTACGAGCGCTGCAAACTCATTCTCGAAAGATCGAACCATGCCGACGCCGTCTTCAATTTGCGGGTAGTCGCCGTAGTGTGATCTTGCCGGAATACGTCGTCCGGCTCGCAGGTAGATCTCGTCACCTAAGAGTGCGAAGTTTGTTCCCAGCTTTGCGTGTAGTTGTTTTTGGATCGCAGTTACTTGATCGATCACGTTGCGACAGAACTCCGGCGTCACGCGCGTGAGACGCGGATCGGTGTTGTAACGAGTAAGACCGAGCGGAACGATCGCTACACTCGTGATGCGCGGAAACTCAGCCGCCAGATCGAAGATCGTTTTCTTCAGCACTTCCTCGTCGTTGATTCCCGGACACAACACCACCTGCGCGTGTACTTCAATCCCTGCCTCGAGCAGGCGTGAAATTTTTTCGGAGATGTCGGCGCGCTGCTTGTCGATGCCGAGCAGGTACGCGCGCACGTCCAGATCCGTCGCATGAACGGAAACGTACTGCGGCGAGAGTCGCTGTTCGACGATGCGGCGCATCTCGTCTTCGGTTATGGAGGTGAGCGTGGTGTAGTTGCCGTACAGGAATGAGAGACGAACGTCTTCGTCCTTGATGAATAGCGACGGCCTGGCATCGGCCGGATTGCCGTTACAGAAACAGAAGATGCACGCGTTGGCACACTGCCGCGGAACGATCTGTTCGAACGCCAGTCCGAAGTCTTCTCCCTCGCCGCGCTCGAGTTCGACTTCCCAGTCTTCGCCACTCTTCTTGCGCACCTCGAGGACGAGTTCAGTTTCGCCGGCGGTATGAAAACGAAAGTCGAGATAGTCGCGGACGACGCGCCCGTTGACTTTGATTATTCGGTCGCCGGATTGGAGATCCATTTCGGCGCCCAGGCTATCCGGCGCCACCTCAGCGATCTCGACACCGCGACGGCGAATGTTTGTAACTGCCGGTGTAACTGCAAACTCGTACATAGGGACATACTGTGCCACAGATCCTGGGAAAAAGTCGCCATTAGTCGTTTAATCCTACTCCTTATGAAAAGACCTGTCTCAATTGCCCTTTTTGCTTCTCTTCTGGTGGCTTCCTTCGCCATCGCGACCGCCCAGGAAACCGCCGTCGTGCCTGTTAAGGCCTCCGTCAGCGATACTTCCGAGGTTTCGAGTCCGGCACGGCCGCTGACCGAGATCTATCGTGTCGGCGTGGGCGACGTCCTCGACATCCGCCTGCTCAATTCCGCGAATAGCAGATCCACTCTGTTTACCGTGATGGAAGGCGGCGTGATTGACCTTCCCATCGCGGGCGGCACAGTTTCCGTCGCGGGGCTGACGACGGAAGAGATTCAGAACGTTATTTCGGCGGAACTGAAGAGACGAGCCGTGGAGGAGAAGGCGCAAGTGTCAGTCGGAGTGCGCCAGTATCTTAGCCATTCTGTGACGGTGACCGGCCTCGTCATCCATCCCGGCACCAAATTTTTGCGACGAGAGATAGTTCCTCTTTACGTTGTGCTGGCTGAATCACAACTGCGAAATGACGGCGGGCGCGTGGTTATCATGCGTGCCGGCGGCAGCGAAACTCACGACCTCAGGGATCCGGCAACTCTCAACCTCAACGTGCAATCCGGTGACGTGATCACAATATCGAGCCGGCCACAGGAGTTTTACTACATCGGCGGCCGTATCAATTCTCCCGGCCAGAAGTCGTTTCAACCCGGTATCACGCTGCTCCAGGCAATTCTGGCGGCTGGCGGCACCACGCGACAAGAGGCCAAAGTGGAAATCTCGCGCGAAGGCTCCGACGGCAAGCTGGTTACGATTCGTTACAACATCAAAGAGATCAAGTCAGGTACAGTGCAAGACCCCAGGCTTCAGGCTGGAGATCGCATCGAAGTCACTCGCTAAATCGGCCACAAAAAAGCACAACAAACACAAAATGACGAACAAAGATGCTGTGTTTTTTGTGACTCGTCGCGGCTAAATTTATTGACATTCCCGGCCCGCTTTGTTAGTTATGCAGGGCGTTTCGTGCCAATCCAAAATCCAACATCAAGTCAGTTGCTGGATTCACTTTTCAGTCTGAAAGAGTGCAAACCCAATGAACAAATTCAAGCCGGCACTGTTGGGAGGCTTAGTCGTAGGATTACTCTCCTCGATCCCTTTGGTTAACTACTGTTGTTGTATTTGGGCAATCGGCGGCGGTGGTTTAGCGACCTTTCTTTACATGAAATCCTCGCCCACGCCGATCAGCACCGGAGACGGCGCCGTGCTCGGAGCTCTCGCCGGGGTCGTCGGGGCCGTGCTTTATCTGGCCATCGGTATTCCGATCGCTTATTTCATCGGCAGCGCCCAGATGGAAGAGGCCTTCAGGCAGGCGAATGTCCAGATTCCTTTCACCGGGCCGATGTTGTTCGTTGTAGGTGGTTTGATGATCGGCCTGTTTTTGCTGGTCATGTCCGTAATCGGCGGGCTCATCGCGGTTCCGGTTTTCGAAAAACGGAAGAACGCGCCACCACCGCCGCCACCGCAGGATTTCACCGGAGCAGCTTAGGAAATACTTATAACTACCGCAAAGCAGGAGAACTGAATGTCACAAGAATGGACTCCCCCGCCCGTGTCGGGCACGCCTGACAAGGTACCAAACTACTTAATCCCAGCTATCATCTCGGCACTGTGTTGTTTTCCCCTGGGTATCATCAGCATTATCTTTGCCGCCCAGGTGAACGGGAAAGTGACTGCCGGC
>DASVGE010000210.1:0-3823 GCA_036379695.1 Pyrinomonadaceae bacterium
AACGCGTCAGGATCGTATTGAGATATTCGGCAGTGGCCCGGCCCGGGCGAATACCCGGCATAAACCCACCGTGCTTGCGCAGATTGTCAGCTACCTCTTCAACGTTGAAAACGATCGAGACATAGAAGAACGTGAAGAAGATGATCAACGACAGGAATATCAGCTCGTAATACGGATTGCCCGGGTGGAATAGCTGAAACATATTCCAGATTTTTGCCCACCAGGTGCTTTGATTAGCCGGGTCGGGTGGAAACGCAGCAAAGATGCTCTGCGGCATCGACAAGACAGACGATGCAAAGATCACCGGGATCACGCCGCCCATATTGATCTTCAGCGGCATGGTCGTTTGCTGTCCGCCGACAACCTGCCGGCCGACGTGACGTTTAGCGTAACTGACCGGAATCTTTCGCCGCGCCGCCTCGACAAACACGATGAAAGCGATAATGGCGATCATCGCCGCTACCAGGCCGATCACCCCGATCGTCGCCATCGTGTCGCCGCCGCTCAGGCGGTCGACGACCTGTTTCACGCCATTCGGCAGACCGATCACGATACCGGCAAAGATCAGGAGCGAAATACCGTTACCGACACCACGTTCCGTGATCTGTTCGCCCAGCCACATGACGAACATCGTTCCCGTGGTCAACGTCAGAATCGTGCTGAGCCGGAATCCCCAACCGGGCGCACCGACGCCGTTAACCTGCAGCCAGTGGGCCACAAACGAAGTCTGAATGGCAGCCAGCGCAACCGTGAGATAACGTGTCCACTGGTTGATCTTCTGCCGTCCCATCTCGCCCTCTTCCTGCAACTTCTTGAGTTGCGGCGAGACGACGGTCATGAGCTGGAGAATGATGGACGCGGTGATGTATGGAGTAACACCTAAAGCGAAGACGGAGATCGTGCGAAAGTTGCCGCCGGAGAAAAGATCCAGAACGCCGAGCAGCGTTCCGGCGACGTCACTCCAGACCTCCTTCAAACGATCGATGTTAACGCCGGGAGCAGTGACGTGGGCGCCAAGCCGGTAGACGGCAAGCAGTCCCAGGGTAAAGAAAATGCGCCGGCGCAAATCCGGCACATTGAACATATTGCGAACCGCGGCGAGAAACTTTTCCATAAAACTCTCCTGGCCTTGATAACCGGTTTACGCGGTAATCTCCACCACTGCTCCGCCAGCCTGCTCGATCTTTTGCCGAGCGCTCTTTGTGAACCGGTGCGCCGATACGCGCAACGGCTTCGAAACCTCACCGTTTCCGAGCACCACCACGTCGTGCTTTGCCTTCTTGATCAGGCCCCGATCGTGCAGCACCTCGGGCGTGATCTCTTCGTCGGCGTTGAAGTGTTGCTCCAGAGATGCGAGACTGATCTCCAGCCACTGCTTCTTGAAGATATTGGTAAAACCGCGCTTGGGCAAACGCCGGTGCAAAGGCATCTGGCCACCTTCAAAACCAATCTTGCGCGAATAACCTGAACGAGACTTCTGTCCCTTCTCGCCGCGGCCCGCGGTCTTGCCCAAACCCGAGCCGGGACCACGCCCAACACGTTTCTTTTTATGCGTCGAACCCTTCGCCGGCTTGAGGCTGTTAAGACTAATAGGCATTGTCAACTCCATCCGTAAAAAAATCCGTATAAATCCGTGGCACTATTCTACGATCCGAAGCAAGTGCGGCACCTTCGCCACGACTCCCCGTATTGAAGCATTGTCCGGACGCTCAACGATCTGATTGAGCTTGGTCAAACCCAAACTCCGCACAATCGTCTTATGCGTCTTCGGCGCAGCGATAAAGCTGCGATAGTACTGGATCCGGATCTTGCCCTGCGACTCTTCGTTGTTATTGGCTCTACGCGGCATGACTTACATCTCCTCGACTTGCTTGCCACGCAAGCGGGCCAGCTCCATCGGATCTTTCATACGCAACAACGCGTCGAACGTAGCGCGCACAACGTTATGTGGATTGGTCGAACCCAACACCTTCGTGCGCACGTCTCTGACACCCACTGCCTGCATCACAGCTCGGACTGCGCCGCCCGCAATCACGCCCGTGCCTTCCGACGCCGGCTTCACCAGCACGCGACCAGCACCGTACTCACCGATCAACTGGTGCGGCAACGTGTTGTTGATTAACGGCACGCGAATCAGGTTCTTCTTCGCCGCTTCGACGCCTTTTTTGATCGCCAGGGGCACTTCACGCGCCTTGCCGGTGCCAAAACCGACGTGACCGCCTTCGTCGCCTACCACTACGAGCGCCGCAAAAGAGAGGTTCTTACCACCCTTGACGACCTTGGTCACGCGATTGATGGAGATCACCTGATCTTTCAAATCGAGCCCTTGCGCGGGAATGCGTTGCTTGGGTTGTCTCATAGTCTATTCTTGTTTCTTCTTCTTCTTTGACTTCTTTTCAGTTGTTTCTTCCGGTACCGCTGCGGGCTCTTCTGCTTCAGGCTCGGCCACTGCTTCGTTCTTGTTCAAGCCTGCTGCCCTCGCCGCATCGGTCAAAGCTTTGACGCGGCCGTGATAAAGATAGCCACCGCGGTCGAATACCACCTGCTCGATTCCCCTGGCCAGCGCGCGTTCCGCGATCACCTGACCGACGCGACGTGCCGCATCGAGATTACCGCCGCTGTTGCCACGCAAATCCTTTTCAGTCGTCGACGCTGACGCCAGTGTCTGGCCGAGACGATCGTCGATCACCTGTGCATAGATGTGGTTCAGGCTGCGATAGATCGCGAGCCGCGGCCGCCCTGTGTCGCCTTTAACTTTGCGGCGAATGCGCGAGTGAATCGCGTTTCGCACTTCTGCTCTATTTGTGTTTGCCATCTCGCTCTAGTTCCTTGCCGGGCTATTTTCCGGTCTTGCCGGGCTTCAACTTGATCGGCACATCCGCGTAGCGCACGCCCTTGCCTTTGTAAGCGTCAGGTTTGCGCAGCTTGTGCATCTCGGCTGCGACCTGGCCCAGCTTCTGCTTATCGATACTCGTCAAAGTCAGAGTGGTCTGGTACTGCTGAATGCTTCCCTTGGTCGTCATACGCTCAGCCTTGGCCTCAACCTCGGGCGGCAACGGAAACTCGATCGGGTGCGAGTAGCCGAGGGAGAAGACGATCTTCTTGCCCTGGACGTCGGCTTTGTAACCAACACCAACGACGTCCATCTGCCTGGTGAACCCCTGCGTCACGCCGACGATGGCATTGTTTGCCAGCGCGCGCGCGAGCCCGTGCAGGGCAGCGTGCTCGTCGGACGTGCGCTCAGCCTGCAGTTCCTCGCCTTCGAGCTTGAAGCTGATCCCCTGCGGAATCGGAGTCTTCAACGTGCCCTTCGGACCTTTGACTTCGAGCTCACGCTCGTGAACGGTCACAGTCACGCCCTTCGGGACCGCAATCACTTTTTTTCCAATTCTTGACATAACGTTTCCCAGTTATCAGTAGATCTGCGCCAGTAGTTCGCCGCCGATGTTCTCGCGGCGCGCTGCCTTGCCGCTCATCAGACCTCTCGAGGTCGAGACGATATTGATACCGTAACCACCGAGCACTTTCGGGATCTCACTCGAACCGACGTAGACGCGACGTCCCGGCGTCGAGATGCGCTGCAAGTGTGTAATCGACGACGTGCCGCGCGCGTCGTAGCGCAGAAAGATGCGCACGGTGCGTTTCAGCCCTTCGCCCTTGATGACGAAGTTGTTGATATAACCCTCTTCTTTCAGAATGCGGGCAATCTCGAGTTTGAGCTTTGAAGCCGGAATATCAACTCGCGAGTGCTTCGCCGCGATGGCGTTGCGGATTCGCGTCAACATATCGGCAATAGGATCAGTCATGAAGTAACTCCGTTGTT
>DASVGE010000211.1:0-6624 GCA_036379695.1 Pyrinomonadaceae bacterium
CGTTAGAGAAGTCGGACGCGGCGGGATGGGCACCGTCTACGAAGCCTTCAGCGCTGAAGGTCACCGCGTTGCCGTTAAGCTGGTCAAGCGCGGGATGGATACCGAGTTCGTCCTGCGCCGCTTCGACCGTGAGCGACGAATTTTGCGTGCGCTCGACCACACTTACATCGCACGCTTCCTCGACGGGGGCGCGACTGATGATGGGCTTCCCTTCTTCGTCATGGAGTATGTTGAAGGGCTGCCCATCGATCGGTACGTGAGAGAAACGACGTTGCCCACCACCGAGCGGTTGTTATTGTTCCTCAAAGTCTGCGAGGCTGTCTCGTATGCTCACCGCCACCGCGTCATCCATCGTGATCTGAAGCCCTCAAACATTCTCGTCACAGCGGCTGGCGTACCCAAGCTCCTTGACTTCGGCGTCGCCAAGCTACTCGACTTAGACTCCTCTGAAAGAACGGCTGACGTTACGGTCACGGCCATGGCCCACCGCGTGATAACGCCCGAGTACGCGAGCCCCTCGCAGTTGCGCGGACTACCTCCGACGGAGACAGATGACGTCTATTCCCTGGGCCTGCTGCTCTACATACTTTTAACAGGCGACCACCCGTACCGCTTCCTCAGCCGGGTACCGGAAGAGATCCTCCGGTCCATTGTCGAGGGACGGGTCCGGAGGCCGAGCGAAGTCGTCGGCTATTCGCCCGCCTCCTCCAGTGAGACAACAGATACGGTGGTGAGTTCGCGTCCCGGCGGCAATAAAGCCCGGCGCGACATGAGAGGCAATCTCGACAAAGTCGTTCTGAAGGCGCTGCACAAAGAACCGGAACGCCGGTATGCTTCGGTCGACGAGATGTCCCAGGACATCCGCCGCCATCTGGCTGGACGACCGATCTCGGCCCGCTCTGACTCATTTGCTTACCGTGCCGCCCGCTTTGCCAGTAGGCATCCAACCTATACCGTTTCGACCGCCGCGGTCGCCCTTCTCTGCTTATTGCTGGGTCTTATCCTCGGGCTATCAGGCAAGCCCGCAACGCCGAGAACATCGGTCGCCGTTATGCCCTTCTCCGCCCAGGACATGTATTCAGAGCAAATCGCTGAAGGCATCACTGACGATCTGATCGGAAACCTCTCGCGGCTGCCACAGCTCTATGTCCCTTCATACAACTCCGTTTACAGCTACAAAGTCCGTCGGCAGAGCCCGCAAACGATCGGGCGTTCGCTCGGCGTCGAGACATTGCTGGTCGGCGAGGTCACAATGGTCGACGAGAGCCTGAAAGTGCACGTTCAACTTCTGTACGTCGGCACCGGCAAGTCGGTCTGGGCCAACACGTACGAAGCGAAACCTTCAGAAGTTTTGGCTGTTCAGAGAAGGATTAGGGCAGACGTCACGCGGGAGTTTGGAGTGGCAGCAAGCTCCGAAGAACTGAGTCACCCCGTCAGATATCACACTAAGGACAACGAAGCTTACCGGCTCTACTTGTTGGGGCGCTACTTCTTCAACAAACGTACGCGGGATGACTACCACAAGGGCATTGAAAAATTCGGCCAGGCGGTGGAAAAAGATCCGTCGTTCGCGCTTCCCTATGCGGGAATTGCGGACTGCTACGGCCTCCTCGGCGCCTACTATTTAATGGATCCCCACCTGGCCTTCACGTCCGCGCGGGACGCGGCGAACAAGGCGCTCGAACTTGACCCCGGACTGGCGGAGGCGCACACCTCGCTCGCGCTCGTACACTGGGTGTACGACTGGGACTGGACAGCGGCTGACCGTGAGTTCCGCAAGGCTATCGAGTTGAACCCAAGATACGTTATGGCCCATCACTGGCGCGGTCTCTTCCTCGGCGAGAGGGGCCGCTTCGACGAGGCTGAGACCGAGATGCTGGAGGCGCTCAAGCTCGATCCTATATCAGCCCCGGTTTACGCTGATTATGGGAAGGTGCTCTACTGGGCCCGCCGCTACGACGAAGCGCTGGAGAAGCACCGTAAGGCGTCCGAGATAAGTCCGAGCCTTACCACGATGGAATACGAGCGCGAGCTGCTTTATGAAAAGATGGGGAGGCTCGACGACTGGGCGGCCTCGCGCGAAAAGCGCGGGGAATTCGACGCCGAGACACGGGAGGCATTCCGTACGCAAGGACTCAAGGGTTTCTGGACCGTGTTGTACGGGCACGCGCTTAAGGACCCGCAGAACAGGAGCTATTGGCTCGCGATCTTGTTCGCGCGGATGGGTGACAAGGACCGGGCTTTCGAAAACCTGGAGTACTGCATAAGTGTGCGCGACCATTCCATGACACAGATCAAAGTGGATCCCTTCCTCGACTCCCTGCGCTCCGACCCCCGATTCGAGGAACTGCTGCAGCAAATGAAGCTCACGCCCTGAATACTAATGCTCAGGGTCAGCCATTCTTTCCGTTTACATTCCGTTCCGTGCTGAGACTTTCTTTGGGCGTTTTGTGCCTTTGCGCGACAGCTATTTCACTCTAACCAGTACGTCGCGTCCGCCTTGCGCTTCGTTGCCGGAATAATCAGCGGCGACGATCCGCAGCACGTAGTCGCCTTTTGGTAGCTGCGACGTATCCCAAACGCCGGGCGCCGCACGGCCGTCTTTGACTGTGTTCGTCACTTCGTAGAGGAAACGGGTTGTTTTGCTGCCGTAGACTGTGATTCCACTCTCCGCCGCATACGCCACCTTCGTCGCTTCTCTGCCAGCCGGCAGGAGGTTGAAAAGAAGATTGATGCGCGGCTCGTTGAAGCCGGGCGCTGGCGTGCCGTCAGCGTTGAGAACCTGATAACCGAGCTTATAAAGACCGAGGCGACGGCGATCGGGATTCATGTTGGTCCGATCGAATGCGTCAACCACGATGCGCACCGGGCCGCGAACCAACAGACGCTGATCCTGCTTCTCGGTGATGCGTACTCCCGACGAGTCGAACAGTTGAATGCCATCTTTCTCGATGATCGGCGCAATGCTGTCTTTGAACCCAATCGGCGACAACGAAAGCGGATTGATCTCGCCGCCCGGTGGGCCGACGTTCATATGGACGTGATACATCTTGTTAATCGTGCCGACGGCTTCTCCGGGCCGAAAGCGTGTGCCGCGCCTGATGCGCACGCGCGCGAGCTTTCCGTCCGCGTCGTTCACTGGAATAAAACGCGGATCGTCAAACATCTTCCCATCTTTGTCGCGCCCAACGTGGATGTGAATGTAGGAGACAACGCCGATACGAAACCCTTCGTTGATCGAGTCGAAGCCCCAGTTGGAGACTGGTGTTGTGATCTTCTCCGAACGCACCGCGCGCACGACGTCGCCGTACGCGCCGAAGACGTCAAGCCCGCTATGTAGATGATGCCGGCTGTCGTCTGAGTCGAAACTCCCACGCACCTCGCCCATGGTGGCGACAACTTCATGCGGACTTTGCTGCGGATCCACGGGCCATAACAACGACTGTTCGCGCAGCGTTTCGTTCGTGAGCCTGGGACGTGCATCGAGCAGAGTGACAGCGGTTTCCGTTGGTGTTGGATCCAGCTTACGAACAAGGTAGTTGCCACTGTCAGCGACGTACAACTTTGGTGGTCCATCATCACTCGGCGCGATGGCGATTCCGGTCGGATGGTTAAAGTCGCCGGCGATCACGTGCGTGGCGCCGTCGGGCGCGATCTGAATCACGCGCGCTCGATCGAGTTCGGTTACATACAGAAAGTTGTCGTGCGTGAGAGCGAGGCCGATCGGACTCGAGAGGTCCGTCATCGGCAGGGTCGTGACATTTCCATCGGGGCTTATTCGGCGGAGACGATCGTTGCCAGTGTCAGCAACGATAAGAGAGTTGTCATTCGCGACGACAATACCGCTGGGGGTGTCGAAGAGCGCCGTGTTGCGATCGCCGTCTGCATAACCAGGAGTTCCCTTGCCCGCAACGGTGCTGACCTGTCCGTCCGGTGTGATCAGTCGAATCCGATCGTTATAACTATCAGCCACGTAAATGTTGCCACTCGTATCGACGGCGACGCCGATTGGACCATTGAACTGTCCGGCTGTGCCGTCACCAGCGACAGTTGAAGCCTCGCCGGCGGGCGTCAGTCGTCGTATACGGTTGTTTCCTGTGTCGGCAATGATGAGGTTGCCATCCGGCGCCATCGCGATCGCGGAAGGGCTGTTGAAGAAAGCCTGGCCTGCGACGCCGTCTCCGAATCCTTCCGAAGCGCCGCCCGCGATCGTGGTGACATTACCGTCCGGGGCGATCTTTTGAATGCGATTGTAATCACCTGCGTCAGTGAAATAGATCGAACCATCAGCAGCTACCGCAACGCCAAACGGATCTGAAAGCACGAGTGGCGAACCGTCGCCCGCGACCGTCGTCACATGAGCTTTCCAACCGACGGGAGTTGGCAGCGGCTTGCGTGTAAAACGATAGACGAGAAAAGCGGCCGCACCGCCTAGCACGAGCAGCAATATGACGACGAGAACGAGTCTGCGCATAGTTTGACTAGTCGAGGTAGGCTTCGGGCTGGGCCAGCATCTCTTCTATGCGTGCGATGTAACGTCCGACGTGCAGGCCGTCCACGAGCGAATGATGAACCTCGACTGAAAACGGCATGAGTGTGCGTCCGTTCTCGTCTGTAAACTTGCCGAAGGAAATTTTGGGCACTGAATCTTCGCGTCCCCAACGCCGCGCGTGAGAGAAACTTGTGAAGGAGATCCACGGCAAGGTTGTGCAATGGATACGTGCGTCGTCTTCGTGGCGCGGCCTGAAGGCGCCGTCGCCGTTTCGGACTTCTTCCACCGCTCGCGTGGCGCCCTCCATGAACTTCGAGAAGCTCTCGGCGTAGTCGAAGTAGACGAGCGTGAACGTTTCGTTGGGCAGGAGAAAAGTGCTGCCGCCGTTGATCACGTCATGCACCAGCACCTTGCCCTGGCGCAGGCGATAACGAAACGGTTCGATCTCGTTGGCGGCTTTGAGCGCGAGGTAGTGATAAGTCAACCAGACGCTGGTGCCTTTTCGTTTCTTCAGTTCGCTGATCAGGTTCGTGACGTCGAGGCGCGCGCAGACGTTGAAGTATGGCTTGTCAAAAGGAAGATAAAACTCAAACACCGCGCGTCGCGGCCAGGTGTCGAGATCTATGTAGCGTGGCATCGTGCGGATTGTACCACTGACTTACTATCCACAGATTACACAGATTCGATTAATTAATCTGTGTAATCTGTGGATAGAAAAAGTGAACCGTACAATCAAATTATTAAAATTTCTTTCGTTGACACGTGATCAGAAAGGAGTATCATTACCCTCGTCTCACGTAGCGGTAACATCAAATCAGTCGTACTCCCTGCCGTAGATACACTGGGACTTCTGAGCCTTCCCAGCGGGCTTTGAAATGCCGCTGGTTCTGGATCACCAGCACCAACATAACCGAGCAAATTCTGCTGAGGTTTAGTTTAGTTGCGTTTAGTTTCAGCCGTTAACCTTTACGAATCCATTCAAGTAATTAGTTAATTTGATAGCAGTCAATGAACGCCGAACTGCCGGATTATGAGGCTGAAGAAAGGATGTGCGGCTTTCTAAAATGTAAGAAGAACCGTAAAAAGTAAGCTCCGTCATTACTGGCGGTAACGACGGAGCATCCAGACAACACAACCTTCACTGCATAAGCGCAAAGGTGTATCGCTCGACAGCCAGCATCGTAGCGCAAAGTGCAGTGCCGACTCAACTTTTTGGAATCGCATTGCACGATGTTCCTCCGTTCAATCCATTCGTGGTCCAACCCGGCAACGACATCAACATGCACCAGTCTATCTGGATTGATTGTTGTCCATGAGAAACGGGGAGTGTTCTCGCATACGACTCCATTAAAGGCTTTGCCTCAACCCATTTCAATCAGGATGGAGCTTCACTATGGGGATTGAACTATTAGCGGACTCGCCTCAATGGTATGTTGTACATACCAATCCAAAACAGGAAGAACGCGTCAACGCGAATCTACGAGCGTGGGGTGTTGAAACCGTAAACGCTAAACTAAGAACACGCCGTTACAACGAATTCACGGGCGCGCCTTCAATTCTAACAAAGCCATTATTTCCGCGTTACGTATTCGCTAAATTCAACGCGTGTAAACAGCTCGCCAAGATCTGTTTCACGCGCGGCGTCCACAACGTAGTCAGCTTCGGCGGCCAGCCTGCGCTGGTCGACGAGAGTGTCATTCAGATCGTTACCGATCGAATCGACAAGGATGGCTACGTAAAAACCGGTGACAATCTGAACCGAGGTGATAAGGTTATTATCAGGGCCGGACCGTTGCGAGACTTTATAGGTGTCTTTGAACAGGAACTGAAAGACAGCGAACGAATCAGTGTCCTGCTCACAACGATTAACTATCAGGGCCGGGCGGTGGTGAGCAGAGACTTACTCGAAAAGATCGGTTGATCCAGTTCGAGTCATTAAAAAAGGAGCGTGCCCGAGGGGCGCGCTCCTTTTTACGTACGCAAGCACTGGCAGGAATCAAGTAAGCACTATTGGAGGTGAGTGGCTTTGCCTCATCAAAAGTCTGATTCGCACTTGGATCGGGTCAGTACAGGGAGCGGTAGCGACCTGGTCGAGCCAGAGGGTCAAAATCGTTTAGGTTATCGCATGCTGA
>DASVGE010000212.1:0-13360 GCA_036379695.1 Pyrinomonadaceae bacterium
TTCATACTGAAGAGAAAACTGTTTGACACTCACATACTCACTGCATAGAATCCGTAACGACCCCCACAATTTAAAACTCATGTTGAAGGAGTTAACGATGGCTACGAGGCTTAATGTTCGTGTCAACCGAAAACGACCGGAGTCGATGACCCGGCAGATTCGAGAACAACTGAATGATCTGATCGAAGCAGGAGAGTTGGCAGTAGGAAGTCTGCTTCCAAGCGAACGTGAACTTGCAAACAATTTGAAGGTCGCGCGTAATGTTGTCCGCGGTGCTTACGAGCAACTCATGGATGCAGGCAAGTTAAGAAGCGAAGGTCGCAAGGGTAGATCCGTCAGCGGCGGTCGCAGTAGTAGCAGTAGTAAGAGTGGCGGGACCAGGAAGAAGTCGACCAAGACTTCGAAGAGCAAATCGCGGAAGAAGTAGTTTGTTCCTCGTGTTCAAGTGCTTCCCCCGTTAGCACTGCTCGCCTGCAATCACTCACTGGCAATCGGAGTTTCTTTGCCTAGCGCGACGATCTCATTTCGTATGGCATTTCGCTCCGCCAGGAGCCTGACAAAAAATCGTCTTCTTACCAGGAAAAACGTCAACACGCGCACTCCGGCAATCGACTTATCCAGCTCTTCAAAAAAGACGATTGCCACATACCCTGCAAACGGAACCACCACGAGCACGAGGACTGCTGCCACCCAGCCCACATAGACGTACACCAGCACCGCCAGCACGATCCATGTGAGTGGAAACAACAGCATCGCGGAGATGATCTTGACGGTTGAGGTCACGTCGTCCGAATCTCGCGATATTCTCGTGGCGAGATAGCCGCCGAGCCGGTAAGCGGGGTAGTGCGCGAGTGTGCCGATCACTGCTGGGCCAAGCATCAGGAGAAACAAGATTGATCGGCGCAGGATGGCCGCAAACACTCTCAACGTGGAACCCGGTGGCGATAATTCGTCCGGATCGACGCCGGCCTGATTCAACTCTTCTTCAAAACGGATCATTCGCAGCTCGAGCCGTCGCAGTCGTTCAGGTTGGAGTTCCTGCAAGATCGAGTACGCCTTGATGAATCGCTGCTGCAAACGCAGTTCATGTTTCAGGCTTTCGCCGGCGCCGTCGTTTGAAGCTGAGGAGAAAATTCGTTCGGCGCGCGCGGTCATCTGCAACTCTTCTTCGTGCTTCGCGTCGAGAATCACTTCGCGCAATGCTTTTTCAATGCGATTGGACAACTCGCGCACGGCGTCGCGCGGTGGCGTGCCGTCGGGTTCGAGCGTGACGGGCTTCACGTCGATTGGCTTGCCGAAATACAGTAAAGCGTCGCTGCGAAAGCTTGTCTTTGACGTGTAGTAAAGACCGGCAGGAACGATCTTCAGGTTCGAGACTTCGCCGGTCGAAACTGCGGCAAGAGAAATACGCGCGGCGCCGGTTTTGATCGGTTTCAAGCCGGGCGCGTCGTGCGAAACGCCTTCCGGGCAGATGCCGATCGTGCCGCCGCGCGCCAGGAGCTTTCGCGCGGCGATAAATGTCTCCTGGTTTTTCGAAACGTCTTCGCCTTCGTCCTGTCGTCGATAAACCGGCAGTGAATCCATCGCCTTAACCAGGTAGCCGATCAGGGGCATGCGAAACAGCGGGGCTTTGGCGAGGAAGGAAACGCGCCGCGGCGCAAGGCACAGCAGGAACACCGGATCGACCAGCGCGTTGGGATGATTGAGTACGAAGATAACGGGCGTATCAGTGGGAACGTGTTCGATACCCGTCACTTCGATGCGCTGGAAGTAGATCCTCAGCGCGAGTCTCACCAGGGCGACAATGATGCGGCGAATCATTTATCTGATCTGTGTAAATCAGTTGCCTCGTTTGATCTGTTTAAATCCGTGGCTCATAATACTCACGCTTTCCCAAATGATTCAAAATCCTTTTGCTTGAGGAAGATCCATGAAGCGTTTTGTTGTCCTACTTCCCATCCTGTTTCTTAGTCTCTGTCCGCTCGTCGCGGCCCAGAACCGGACCTACACAATCGAAGATTTGCTCAAAGTCAGGCGTGTCGGAGATCCACAAGTCTCGCCCGACGGCAAACAGGTTGCTTTCACGATCGGCGACGTCGATTTCGACGGTAATCGCGTCGTGACTCAGATCTACACGACTTCAGTCGAGGGAGGCGCCATCAAGCAACTGACCTCCGGCGAGCGTTCATCTTCTTCGCCGCGCTGGTCGCCGGACGGTAAGAAGATCGCTTTCACCACCGGCAGCCAGGTCTGGGTGATGGACAGCGATGGCGATGACAAGGAGCAGATCACGAAGATCTCGACTGGCGCAACGGCGCCGGTCTGGTCGCCTGATGGAAAGTGGATCGCGTTTACGTCAGACGTGTATCCCGATTGCAACAACGACGAGTGCAACAAGAAGCGGGACGAGCAAGCGACGAACAGCAAGGTCAAAGCGCACATCGTCACACGACTGCTCTACAAGCATTGGGACGAGTGGCGCGACGTAAAACGCACGCACGTCTTCGTCGTGTCGAGCAAAGGTGGAACCGCGCGCGATCTGACTACCGGCGACTTTGACTCGCCGCCATACGCAGCCGCATCAGGTGTCGATTACGCCTTCTCGCCCGACTCGACCGAGATCGCATACCTGCGCAATCCGGACAAAGTCGAAGCGATCTCAACCAATAGCGACATCTTTGTGATGCCGCTCGCCGGCGGACCGGCGAAGAACATCACGGTGCTTAACAAAGGCTATGACGCTGGTCCGGTCTACACACGCGATGGCAAGTTTATCCTGTATCGCTCACAAGCGACCGCGGGTTTTGAAGCAGATCGTTGGCGCTTGATGGCGTACAACCGCGCTACCGGCGCTAGTGTTGAGTTGACGAGAGGTTTCGATCAGCAGGTTGAAGAGCTCGTGCTTTCGCCGGATGGCAACACGATTTACTTCACGGCTGGCGAGCGAGGCCAGCACCCGATCTTTCGCATTCCCATCGGCGGCGGCGTACCGCAAAAGGTTCTCGGAAACGTTTTTGCCACCGCTGTTCGCGTAACACCGGATGGTAAAGCGCTCGTGTTCTCGTCGAGTTCGATGGCGGCGCCCGCGGAGATTTACACGTCGAACGCGGATGGCACCGGGTTGACGGCTTTGACTTCCGTGAATGCGGAGTTGATGCGCCGGGCGAATTTGAAACCGGCGGAAGAAGTTGAGTGGACCGGCGCGATGGGTAAGAAGATTCACGGTTATATCGTGAAGCCGACAAACTTCGATCCGGCTAAGAAATATCCGCTGGTGGTGTTGATTCATGGTGGGCCACAGAGCGCGTGGTACGACAACTGGGGTTATCGTTGGAACCCACAGGTGTTTGCGAATGCTGGTTACGTCGCGTTCCTGCCGAACCCGCGTGGTTCGACCAGTTATGGTCAGCAGTTTGTAAACGAGATTAGCGGCGATTGGGGCGGGAAGGTTTATGTCGACCTGATGAACGGTGTTGCGGATGTGCTGCGTCGCAACTCGTTTATCGATCGGAATCGCGTTGGTGCGGCGGGCGCGAGTTATGGTGGTTACATGGTCAACTGGATTCTCGGGCACAACAACGATCCGCGGTTCCGCTACAAGGTGCTCGTCTCGCACGATGGTGTTTACAACCTGGAGAGCATGTACGGCACTACGGAAGAACTGTGGTTCCCGGAGTGGGAGTTTAAAGGCACGGCATGGTCCAACCCGGCACAATACAGCCGCTGGTCACCACACAAGTTCGTGCAAAACTTCAACACCCCGATCCTGATCATTCACGGCGAGCTCGACTACCGCGTGCCAATCAGTGAAGGGATGCAATTATTCACGGCCGTTCAGCGCAAGGGCATCGACTCCAAGATGCTAATCTTCCCCGACGAGGGCCACTGGGTCCTCAAACCCCAAAACTCCCAGCTCTGGTTCCACACAGTGCTCGGCTGGCTGGACAAATATTTGCAGCCACAGATGAACACGGATTCGCGCAGGTCTTCTGCAGTTGCGCGTTAATCGTGATTCAATCTGGTGCCTGCGCTTGCTCGACGCGTTATACTCAAGCGTTAGGAGAAGATATGAAGCAAACATTTACCGCAACTGTGTGGCCAGAGGACGGTTGGTACATCGCTCAGTGCCGAGAGTTCGAAATCGCAAGCCAGGGAACTAGTAAGGAAGAGGCTCTCAACAATCTTGCTGAAGCGATCGAAGTGCATTTCGAACCCCCGGTAGCGACCATCGTGCCGGAAGTAATTACAATTGAAGCCGAGGTCGCGCATGGCCGGGCTTAGGCCTCTTCCTTACCGAGAGGTCAAGCGAAAGTTGGAAAAGGCAGGTTTTCAAGAAACTTTGGGTAAAGGCAGTCATAGAAAGTTCGTAAAAGTTCATCCCGAGGGGATTATTACTGCTGTTGTACCGCATCATCGCGAGATTGCAGTGGGAACACTCCGTAGCGTCTTACGACAGGCGATGTTAACTCCCGAGCAGTTCGAAAAACTCTAACATCGCTATTCCGGCCGCTCGGGAGGTGGGGCGACGGCGACGAAGTCGTCGACGAAGCGACGGCCGTATTCGTCGAGGAGTTCGTTCACGCGCTCCAGCCTTGGCGAGCGGACAATGAGGCCGGCGTGGTGGCGCTTCTTGACGCGGTGGATGATTTCTTCTTCGACGTAGGCAGACGTGTCAGGATATTCCTGTTTCGCCAGTGACAAGATGATTCCCGCATACTCTTTACGCTGCGGCGTGATCTTCGCCGGTCGTTTCCCTTCCGAGATCTCGAGCTTCGCCCACTCGCGCCACAAATTCACACCTGACGCAGCTTCAAGCACCTCCGCAATGTAGGCGCCACCAACGCGCGCTGCGATCTCGAGAAAATAAAACTTCCCATCCGCATCGCTCTTGATGAACTCAGCGTGCGTCGCCCCACGTTCCAACCTCAGCGCTCGAATCAGCTTCTTGTTCGTGTCGAGCAATCTCTTTTCGTCGTCCGATCCACGCGGAAGCGTCCGTGACACGTAAGCGCCACCCTGGTGCGCCACCTGCATCGGCGGTCGTCCGTATTGATTCGTCCCGGCAAACACAACCTTCCCATCGTTAACCACCGAATCAACGTGAAACACTTCACCCGGAATAAACCGCGCCAGCACGTAGTACGACGCACGCTCGCGCAGATTCTCACGCTCATTCATCTCGTCAATCGCGCGCCAGACCTCCAGCGGCTCGCTAACCTTACGAATGCCAATCGCAGAAACATCCGAACGCGGCTTGATTACCCATGGCCCAGGAACGCGTTTCATGTATTCGTCAACTTCTTCCTGGTTGACGAGCGGCACAAACTCGGGCACGTTAATCCCCGCTCGCTCGGCGTGAACCGCCATCGAGAGTTTGTCGCGAAAGACTTTGGCTCGCGAACTGCTCAGACCCGGCAGACACAAGTGTTCCCGCATCAACGCCGCGGTCACGACGTCAAACTCCTCGAGCGCCACTACGCGATCGATCCTGATCTTGCGTCCTAAAAACGCCAGCAGGTCGATGAACAGCGGTGGACCAGCATCGTTCGGTACGGCTATCAAATCGTCGAGACTCTCGCGCGGCCAGTCTTCCCGGAGCATCTTCTCCTTGGTGATCAGGATGACGTGACACCCGTGAGCTTTACACTCGTGAATAAAATCAGCGCCTTTGAAGTACGTCGCCAGGCAGATAATGTTGAGGGCTTGAGACATTTCATTTCTCTTTTCAGTGGGGAGTAATTAGAATCCATCCGCAGATTACACAGATTGCACACACAAGAAAAAACATGATTATAAAAGGCCCGTATCAAGACGTTTCAATCCCGGAAACTGCGCTCACGCCTTTCGTCCTGCATCGCGCCAGGGAACTAGGCGACAAACCAGCCCTGATCGATGGTCCAACCGGCCGCAAAGTCTCTTACAACGAACTGGCCGACTCGATTAGCATCGCGGCTCATAACCTTGCGCAACGTGGTTTCAAGAAAGGCGACGTTCTCGGCATTCTCAGCCCAAACTGTCCGGAGTATGCCATCGCCTTTCACGCCGTGGCGACTTTAGGCGGAATCGTGACGCCAATCAACCCGCTTTACACAGAACGCGAGATTGCCCACCAGCTCAAAGACTCGGGCGCGCGTTTGCTTGTGACGGTGCCAGGTTGCGCGGAAAAAGCAGCCGAAGCAGTCAAACGCGGCCTGATTGAAGAGTGTTTTGTCTTCGGAACAGCGCCGGGCGCAACGTCGTTTGACTCGCTGCTGGTCGACAACGGTCGCGCCGAACAAGCCGCGATCGATCCGCGCAAAGATCTAATCACGCTGCCGTATTCGAGTGGAACTACCGGCCTGCCCAAAGGCGTCATGCTCACGCATCACAACCTGGTCGCAAACATCCGCCAGATGGAAGGGCTCTGCTACTTCTACGAAACCGACACGTTGATCTGCGTGCTACCGTTGTTTCACATCTACGGTCTGGTAGTTGTTCTGAACATGGGACTTTACAGCGGCGCAACCATTGTGATGATGCCGCGCTTTGACCTGGAAGGGTTCCTGAAAGCCGTTCAGGATTACGAGGTAACTCTCGCGCATCTCGTGCCGCCAATCGTACTGGCTCTGAGTAAACACCCGATCGTTGACAACTATCGCTTGCCTAAGCTCAAGACGATCTTCTCCGGCGCCGCGCCGTTAGGTGAAGACTTAACCCGCGCGTGCATGAAGCGGCTCGGAATCAATGTCCGCCAGGGTTACGGAATGACGGAAACCAGCCCGGTCACGCATTCATCACCCGCGCCGCCGCTGGATATCAAGTTTGGCTCTGTCGGAGTTCCCGCGCCGAATACCGAGTGCAAGATCATCGATCTCGAAACCGGCTCGCCTCTGGGTCCGGGAGAGAAGGGCGAGGTCTGCGTGCGCGGGCCGCAGGTCATGACCGGTTACCTGAACAATCCGGAAGCGACCGCGCAGACCATCGACGCCGAAGGCTGGTTACACACCGGCGATATCGGTTACGCAGATGAAGACGGACACTTCTTCATCGTCGATCGTGCGAAGGAGCTGATCAAATACAAAGGACTCCAGGTAGCGCCCGCGGAACTCGAAGCAGTGTTGCTGACGCATCCTTCCGTCGCGGACGCCGCCGTGATTCCCTACCCCGATGACGAAGCCGGCGAAGTGCCCAAGGGAATCATCGTCCTGAAAGAACCGGCCGAGCCCCAGGCGATACTCGACTTCGTGGCGGAAAGAGTCGCCCCATTCAAAAGAATCCGACACGTTGAATTCGTCGACAAAATACCGAAGTCTCCGTCAGGCAAGATTCTGCGGCGCGTTTTGGTGGAAATGGAAAAAGCGAAGATGGTTTAGCCGCAGATTACGCAGATTGATCCGCGTGAATCTGCGTTAATCTGCGGCTGAACTGATCGTCCTCTTGACAGTGTCCCGGCGCGCGGATAGAGTCGCCCGAAACCAACTGATTTGCCGGATCCCGGACGCGGTCGAATCAGCATTCCACCTGGTCAAGCTAAAACCTGAGGAGGTAATGACATGTACTTTCGTCGTTTACACTTAGCGCTTGCGATTGCGCTGTTAACGGCGCTACCGCTCTCGGCGCAGGTTCAAAAGCCCGCTGCAGCGTGGACTGAATGGGAAACACTTAGCCCTGAAAACGAAGAATTCACCGTCTCGATGCCGAAGAACCCGACCACGGAGACAACTACATTTCCGTATCACAAGATGGAACTGAGCGCGCGGCTTTATCTCGCGACGTCCTCCGCCGGACCAGTGCTCGGTATCGTCTCGTTGAGCGGCATCAAATCGAACCCTGCACAGTACACAGAGTTTGCGCGATTCAATTCCTACGTCGACGCATTCAAAAACTTCTTCCCGGCCAAGGTTCGATCCAAGGAAACGCTCACTAAGCTGACGCTGGTGAGCAGTCGTCCGTTTAACGGTCATACGGGCAGAACTTATAAGCTGACGATCGGCGACTTGAGTGGATCCCTGAACGCATTTGTTACCAGGAAACGTTTCTACGCAATCGTCTCGCTCAATACGAAGAAGGATGAAGAGCTCGAAAACAAGTTCCTGAGTTCGTTTGTCTTGCCGGAGCGCCAGGCAGAGCCGCCTAAAATCGCTGCTGCAGCAGGAGAGGGAAATGCTAATGCTGCGAACCAGCAGAATCAGGTGCAGGAGACTATACTTCCCGACACGCCCACCGGCGCCGAGGGCAACACAGATCCCAACACTGCCAACGCTGGGAACAACCAACACCGGAATCCGGAGCAGGTGAATCAGAAAGAGCAGGGACAGGGACAGCAAAACCAGAAGAAGGGTCCGATCGCCGGCGGCATGCTGAATGCAAAAGCCATTTACTTGCCCATGCCTGATGTACCGTCAGGCGAAGCCGCCGGTGTCGTGCTGGTCCAGGTGTTAATCGATGAACAGGGAGGAGTGGTTGAGGCGAAGGCGGTTTCCGGTCCACAGCACCTGCACGCCGCGGCTGTGAATGCGGCTCGCCTGGCCAGATTCACTCCGACGATGCTCATGGGTGAGGCGGTCAGGGTTAGCGGTACATTGAGTTACAATTTCGCTCGTTCAAACTAAGCCGCGGATAAGGCGGATCAAAGCCACCGATCAAGAATGATAGCTACTTTATGCCCTGCATGGTCCATACCGGGTTACCTGGAAGTGCGTGACGATCACCTGGCTGTCAATGGTGTCGATACGCTCGAACTGGTAAAGGAATTCAACTCTCCCCTATTTGTCTTTTCCGAAAATCGCATTCGCGACAACATCGGCCGTTTACAACGCGCCGCTGCCGCAGTGGATCGCCCGATTAAGTTTTGCTACGCCTCAAAAGCAAACTCCAACATGGCGATCCTCAAAGTGGTGCTCGACTCGGGTATCGACATCGAGGTAAACAGCGGCGGCGAACTCTTCAAAGCGCTACGTGTCGGCTTTCGTCCCGATCAGATCATCTTCAACGGCACCAGCAAGTCAGACGATGAGCTTGACGACGCCGTACGCGCCGGCATCTACGCGATCAATGTCGACTCGATTTACGAGATCGAGCTGGTGGAACAATCCGTCGAGCGACTACGCGCGCATGGTGAACAAGTGCCGGCCGCCCGCATTACGTTGCGCCTCGTCCCCGAAATCGGCACGCGCTCACACCTCGGTTTACAAACTGCGCTACTGACGTCGAAGTTCGGTATCTCTTCGTCAGAAGTGCTGGCGGCATTTCGTCGCGGTCTCGAGCGTCCCGATCTGGTTAAGGTTTGCGGTATTCACATTCACGTCGGTTCTCAGACGCCCGACGTCGAACCGTTCGCCGAAGCATTCCGGAGCATGTGGGAGCACCTGGTTACGATTCATCGCGAAACCGGGCACACTCTCGAACACATCAATCTCGGTGGCGGCATTCCCGTGAACTACCTGCGCGATCGTTCGCAGGCCGATCAACTTCCGGAGCACGAACGCGACATGTTGGGCGCCGAACTCGAGCCGACCGAAGTGCTAACTGAAGCGTTGCGAGTCGCGCGCGAATCGGCTCGTGCGGCAGACGCCGAGCATCTGCTCGATCAGGTGACGATCCTGTTGGAGCCGGGCCGCAGCATTATCGCCGACGCCGGTTTAGTGCTCACTACCGTGCGCAACATCAAGAGCCGTCCGGAGACCGGTGACGTGTGGTTGTTGACCGATGCCGGTTACAACATCATGCTCTCGATGAATAACTACAAGTGGTACTACCACTTGATCTCCGCCTCCCGCGCCGGCGCGCCATACGCCCGCGATTACAAAGTCGCCGGCCCACTCTGCGATTCGGGCGACGTCTATTTCGACATCGAGCGCGAAGGACGTCTGCCTGACTACCGCAAGCTTCCTGAAAATGTTGGACCAGGAGAAGTGCTGGCGTTGCTCAACTGCGGCGCTTACTCGCTGGCCCAGATGTTCCATTACAATGGGCGACCTCTCCCGGCGGCGGTGCTGGTCCGTAAAGACGGATCAGTCACGTTGATTCGACGCCGCGACACATACGAGGACTTGATTACGAGTGACGTCGGATACTAATCCACGGATTTCGCAGATTACTTAATGAAATCTGTGTAATCTGTGGATAAAAGACTATGCATACCGAGCACACACAACTCATCCGCGGTCTCGGACTAATCGCCGCCATCTCAGTCAACGTCGGTAATATCATCGGCACCGGCGTCTTTCTAAAAGCACGTGTGATGACGTGCAACGTCGGCACACCAGGAAAAGCACTGCTCGTCTGGGTTGTGGCTGGTTTGCTGGCGATGGCGGGGGCGCTGACGTACGCGGAACTGCTCGCGATGAAGCCGCGCGCTGCCGGTGAATATGGAATCGTGCGCGACGCTTACGGACGGCCGCTTGGTTTTATCTATGGCTGGACCCAGTTTCTGATTGCGCGCACCGCTTCAGCAGCAGCACTGGCTGTCGGCTTTGCGATCTTTCTAAACGACTTGCTTCAAGGAGCGCTGAAGCACACGTATTTCGAGTACACGCTTCCCGGCGGATACGTTCTTTCCTTCGGACGTCTGCAAGTCGTCGCACTCACAGCAATCATCGTATGTACTCTGATCAACTGCGCGGCTGTAAGAGTTAGCGGTGGTGTTGCCAGCGCGCTCACCGGCATAAAGCTGGTGCTGTTGCTTGGTGTTGGACTCGGCGCGTTCTTCTACAGCGACGGTAATTGGGGCAATCTTGCAATGGCAAACACCGGTGGCGCTTGTGAAGGCGTGCCCATAATCGGCGGAGTCGCCGGGTTTGCCGCGGCAATGATCGGCGCACTGTGGGCTTACGACGGTTGGAACAACATCACCTTCCTCGCCGGTGAAGTGAAGAACCCCGGTCGCAATCTGCCGTTAGCTTTGATTGGTGGCGGCCTGGTCGTGATGGCTCTGTATCTATTTGTGAACGTCAACTACTTCCACGTGCTGTCTCCCACAGAAGTTGCGAACGTGTCCGCATCTTCGTCGGTGGCCGCGGAGGTGATCAGAAGATTGCTTGGCGCGTTTGCAGTGACCTTGATGGCTGCGGCAATGATGACTTCATCCTTCGGCGCACTGCACGCATCGATCCTCGCAACAGCTCGCATACCATACGCACTGGCGAAGGATGGTCTGGTAGTTAAGAGTTTGGCCCACGTATCACCGCGCACCCACGTGCCGATTAGATCGCTGGTGGTCCAGGGCATCTGGGCGTGCTTGATTGCGCTCTCAGGCTCGTACGACACGCTTACCGACTACGCAATCTTCGCGCTGACTCTCTTCTATGCGCTTGTCGCAGGATCGATCTTCATCTTCCGTCGCCGCGAACCCGATGCAGAGCGACCGTACCGCACGTGGGGTTATCCCGTGGTCCCGATTCTGTTCCTCGTCGTTACGGCGTGGCTAATCTTTGAGACGATTCGCAGCAACCCGGGGCGATCGGGCATCGGCCTGTTTCTGATTCTTCTTGGGGTGCCGGTTTACTGGATCATACAAAGCCGGCAGAAGCGAGCACCGCTGGCAACGCACGAGGTCGAGATCGTCAAGGATTGATCAGCGGCGCGTCACCTGAATTACTGAAGCATTTCTTCCTTCACTCGTAGCGAGGATCGCTTTACCGTCGAGACGGTAGGCGATGGCTTCGCCCTGCTTGCGCTTTCCTAGATCGAAGCTGACCATGCTTTGTTTCCAGATGTCGTTGAAGTTTGCAGTGGCGGGTAACGTTAACTCGTAGCCCTGAAAATAGTCGCACAGCGCAACGCGACGACCGTCAGGAGAGATGCTGCCACCGGTGATGATGCCGCCAAAAAGACTGGGCACACTCACGAGGCCGAGTCGCGTCATCGTGATCGGTTTGCCGGCAGTGAATGGAGGCGCGGCTTCATAGACTGCCGGGTTAGCGATGACGACTTTCGTAATGATGTAGATGTGGCCGCTGACTGGATGAACGAGCAGTGTCTCGGCGTCGTGCGCGCCATCGGGATAGCGCAGCCTGATTGCTTCCGCTGGTTGTGTTGTTCCGGGCGCGCTCTTGGTGAACTTGCGAGTGGCAGTTGTCAGTGGGGGCTCGGCCACGCGGTAGACAACGATTTCGGAGCGTGCATTGTTGTTGTCACCGATGTCGCCAAGGTAGAGATAGGATTTACCCCCTTCAGATCCGGGTCCCGCGGCCATGTCTTCCCAGTCGCGTGCCTGCGCGCCCGCAACGCGAAACACGCCGAACGAGGCGCCACGTGTGTCGAAGGCGTAAATGAATGGCCCGTCACCGGAGTCGTTATGAGTCCAGTAGGCGCCTGCTGTTAATCTCGAGGCGGCCAGACCACTGCTCTCCGAAATAGATTTGTCTTTTAAGGTTGCGATCGTTGCCGGTGGGCCGTAGGCTGCGGGCTTTGGTTTTTGTGGAATTGCCGGAGCGGGTATTAACCACAAAGCCACTAAGACACAAACGACAACAATCAACTTGAAGCGCATTTAGTGACTTTTCGCGGTTAAAAATGAGCGCGCGACTTCCTTGTCGTCGAAGTGAAACGTCTCGCGGCCGATGATCTGATAGTCTTCGTGGCCCTTGCCGGCGATTAAAACCAGATCGCCGCTGCGAGCTTCGGAGATGGCTTGCTGAATCGCCTCCGTGCGGTCCGCGATCTTCCGGTAAGGCTTGCCGGTCTTGCGAATTCCCTCTTCTGCATCGGACAGGATCTGCTCGGGATCCTCCGTGCGCGGGTTATCGGAAGTCAGTATCACGACGTCACTTAAGCTTCCCGCCGCCTCACCCATCGGCGCCCTTTTCGTGCGATCGCGATCGCCGCCGCAACCAAAGACCGTAATGATCTTTCCTTTCACAACGTCGCGGGCCGTGCGCAACACGTTCAAGAGCGCGTCATCGCTGTGTGCATAATCAACCACAACCGAAAAATCACCGTCATGGGCCACGCGCTCGAAACGGCCCGGCGCGCCGGTACACTTCTCGAGAGCTGAGGTGATGACGTCGAGGCTGTAACCCAGCGCCAATCCACTCGCGACCGCGGCCAGTGTGTTGTAGATGTGTGGTGGGCCAACGAGCGGCGAATGAAAATCTCTTTCGCCGGCAGGCGTCGCGAGTCGAAAACGCATGCCGGTCAAAGAAAACTCCGGATCGCGCGCAGTAACTTCAGCGTCTCCGTTAACTGCGTAGCGAATCACGCGCAGGCCATCTTTCTCCAGCGAGTCAGCGAGCTCCAGGCCGTAAGGGTCGTCAACGTTGATTACTGAATTACGTGGCCGTGTTCCCAGGCGACCGTCAAACAAACGCTGCTTCGCGTACCAGTAGTTTTCCATCGTCTTGTGATAGTCGAGATGGTCGCGCGTGAGATTGGTGAAGAC
>DASVGE010000213.1:0-7502 GCA_036379695.1 Pyrinomonadaceae bacterium
ATCTCGAGTTTGAGCTTTGAAGCCGGAATATCAACTCGCGAGTGCTTCGCCGCGATGGCGTTGCGGATTCGCGTCAACATATCGGCAATAGGATCAGTCATGAAGTAACTCCGTTGTTGTCAATTACCAGCTCGACTTAACTACGCCAGGGATCTGGCCCTGGAGCGCCAGCTCGCGAAAACAGATGCGACAGAGGTTAAACTTTCGCAAGTAACCTCGCGGCCGCCCACAGCGCTTACATCGAGTGTAGGCCCGCACCGAAAACTTCGGTCTGCGTGCCGCTTTCGCAATCAGTGATTTCTTTGCCATAAATTAATCCGTGTAATCCGTAAAGTAATCCGTGAAAATCCGCGGCTAAGTCCTAAACGGCATCCCGAGGCCCTTCAGCAGAGCTCGTGCCTGTTCGTCGTTTCTCGCAGTAGTCACGATCGAGATGTTCATCCCGCGCAGCTTGTCGACCTTGTTGAAATCGATCTCCGGGAAGATCAGCTGCTCGCGGATTCCGATCGTGTAGTTGCCGCGGCCGTCGAACGCCTTCGGTGAAACGCCGCGGAAGTCTCTCACGCGCGGCAACGCCACCGAGACGAGCCGATCGAGAAACTCGTACATGCGATCGCCGCGCAACGTGACGACCACACCGATCGGCATTCCCTGTCGCAACTTGAACGACGCGATCGATTTCTTCGCCTTCGTAATCACCGGCTTCTGGCCGGTGATCGCTCGCAGCTCGTCCGCCGCCGTGTCGAGTATTTTCGCGTTGGCAATGGCCTCGCCCATGCCCATGTTGACCACGATCTTTTCGATTCGCGGCACGGCCATCGGATTGCCGATGCCAAACTCCTTCGCAATCTGCGGCGCGATGTCCTTTTGATATCGCTCTTTTAACCTTGCAGCCATGTCTACTTCTCCAACGAGTGTCCACTGGAAGCCGCGACACGCGTTTTAGATCCATCGTTCTCTTTTTGATATCGCACGCGCGTGGGCTTACCTGATTGCGGATCGATCAACTGTACGTTCGAGATGTCGATAAACGATTCCTTATCCACAATGCCGCCCCCGCGATTAGCCTGCGGATTAGCTTTCTGGTGGCGCTTGATCATGCCCGCGCCCTCAACCTTGATCTTTCCCTTGCCCGGCAAAACTTCCAGCACGCGTCCACGCCGGCCCTTGTCGCGCCCGGCAATAATCGCTACCTGATCATTCTTTTTAATCTTCGAGCGCTTTGTTCCTGGCATCTGTTAAATCACCTCCGGCGCGAGCGAAACAATCTTCATGAAGTTCTTGTCGCGCAGCTCGCGTGCTACTGGTCCAAACACGCGCGTACCGATGGGAGTGCCATCTTCCTTGATCAGCACCGCGGCATTCTGATCGAACCTCACGTACGTCCCATCAGCGCGGCGCACTTCCTTGCGCGTACGCACGATCACCGCGTCCTGAACGGTTCCCTTTTTGATAGTTCCATCGGGAGAGGCCTCTTTGACCGTCACCTTGATTCGATCTCCCAGGCTCGCAATCTTTCCGGTGGAGCCGCCGATCGGCATAATCATCTCCACGCGACGCGCCCCCGAATTGTCAGCAACCTCGAGCGAGGTTTGCATCTGGATCACTGTTCGTTACCTCCGACTCTCGCGGCGAAGCCATCCGCAGATTTCACAGATGTTCAAAGAGAACAATCTGCGTAATCTGTGGACCTACTTCGCAGCTTTCTGAACGATCTCCATTACACGCCAACGCTTGCGCGCCGAAAGTGGACGCGTTTCAACGATGCGCACCTTGTCGCCGACGGTCGCGCCCAGTTCGTCGTGGGCCATGAATTTCGACGTGCGGCGCACGTAGCGACGATACTTGCGGTGACGAACCAGGCGGTCCACTCGAACCACGACGGTCTTCGTCATCTTGTCGGAAGTTACTGTTCCGACCTTCTGCGACCGGTTCGCACGGCTCTCCGAAGCTGCTACCGCCGGCGCCTCAGGAGCACTTGCGCTTTCGGTAATGTTCTCTTGATTCTCTGACATTCTCTTTCACTCCTAATAGGTCGTAAAAGGACCTATTGGCTTCGCTGGCTCGAGATCGTCTGGATCCGCGCCAGTGCTTTCTTCTCCTGGCGAATGCGCTTGATCGCGTCAACCTCGCCCAGGGCCAGTTTGAAGTTCAACCGGAAAAGTGATTCGCGCAGGCGCGCTGCTTCCGCACGCAACTCGTCCTCACCCATCTCGCGATACTTGTCGAGCTCTTCTTGTCTCTTCATTACTAGATCGCGCCTCCTTCCTGATCGGCGCGGGTCACAAACTTCGTCTTGATCGGAAGCTTCTGCGCGGCGAGACGCATCGCGTCGCGGGCGGTGTTGATATCGACACCCTCGATCTCGTAAAGGATCCGGCCTGGCTTAACGACTGCCACCCAGTATTCGGGAGCGCCCTTGCCTTTTCCCATACGGGTTTCCGCAGGCTTCTTCGTGACCGGCTTATCGGGAAACATGCGAATCCAGATCTTGCCGCCGCGCTTGATGTGGCGCGTCATCGCGATACGAGCCGCCTCGATCTGTCGATCGGTAATCCACGCCGGCTCCAGGCACTTCAACCCATACTCACCGAAGCTGATCTCGCTGCCACGAGTCGCGACGCCAGTCATGCGTCCGCGCATCTGCTTCCGGTGCTTAACTTTCTTCGGCATCAACATAGCGTTTCACCTATTCCCGGCCACAAAGAAGCACAAAAACCACATTCAGATATTTTGTGCCTTTTTGTGGCCCCTCTTTTGTGCCTTTTTGTGGCCCCTTTTTGTGGCCCCTATTGGTTCTCAGTCCGCGGTCTGCGACCATCAGATCCGCCTTCGCGTTCACGTCGCGTGCGCGGGCGGCGTTCACGTTCGCCGGTGCGGGTCTCGTTGATCGGATCCGAACCGGTACCGCGAGCCATCGCAGCCTTGGGATCGAGAATCTCGCCACGATAAATCCAAACCTTCACACCGATCTGGCCAAACGTCGTCTGGGCTTCGGCAAGACCGTAATCGATGTCCGCGCGCAACGTGTGCAGCGGAAGCTGTCCCTGCAGGTGCCACTCACTGCGGGCGATTTCAGCACCGTTCAAACGTCCACTGACCTTGACCTTGATTCCCTGCGCGCCAAACCGCAGCGACTCTTCCACCGCTTTTCTCATCGCGCGGCGAAACGCGATGCGCTTCTCGAGTTGCGCGGCGATCTTCTCCGCCTGTAGCTGTGCGTTCAGCTCCGGCTTGTGGATCTCCTGGATCGACACCAGCACTTCGCGGCCCGTCTTCGACGAGAGATCGCTCTTCAGCTTGTCGATCTCCGCGCCTTTGCGACCGATGATGATGCCCGGACGCGACGTGTAGATGATGATCTTCAAGCGATTCGCGGCTCGTTCGATATCGACGTGCGACACGCCCGCGCCCGCAAAGCGCTGCTTGAGATCGCGCTTCAACTTCAGATCTTCGAGCAGAAACTCGCCGAACTGTCGCTTGGCAAACCAGTGCGAGTGCCAGTCTTTGTTGTAGCCGAGTCGAAAACCGTACGGATGAACTTTTTGACCCACAATCTTCTCCAGTGCTGTCGTTTACTCTTCGGTCTTGGGCTTCTTCTTCGAAGCCTTCTTAGTCGCCGGCTTTTCAACAGCTGTTTCCGGCTCTTCCTTCTTAGCGGCGGTTCGCTTCGCTCGCGGTGCTGCCGCGGCGCCACCACGCTTGCGGCGTTTGCTCTCCGCCGGCGTCGCCGGCCTGGCTTCGAGAGCCTCTTCCGGCTTGCTTCCCCTGGCGGCCTTGGCCGCCGGACGCTCGTCGTTGCTCAAAGAGATCGTTACGTGACAAAAGTGTCGCTGCTCGCGATAAGCACGGCCCTGTGGCGCGGGTCTCACACGACGGCGGTTCTTCGTTGGCCCACGATCGACAAACGCCGTGCGCACCCAAAGCTCGTCCGGGTCGATCGAGATGTTGGCCTTTTCGGCAATCTCGTTCGCATTGGCGATAGCCGAACGCATGCACTTCTCAACGTGACTGGCCGCCCGCTTCTTTGAAAAGCGAAGAATCGCCAGGGCCTGGTTGACGTCTTTGCCGCGAATCATATCCACGACCAGCCGGGCCTTCTGAGCCGAACCTCGCAAATATCTAGCACTCGCTGTTGCTTCCATCTTTGAATCCTCTACTTAGCCGGTGCTGCCGCGACCTTGCTTGCCTTCTCGACTTTGGTTCCTGAGTGGCCCTTGAACGTGCGCGTCGGCGCAAACTCACCGAGCTTGTGGCCCACCATATTTTCCGTCACGTAGATCGGAAGGTGACGTTTGCCGTTGTGAACGCCGAAGGTCAGCCCGACCATGTCCGGCGTGATCGTCGAACGGCGCGACCACGTTTTGATCACTGGCGGCCGCTGCCCGCCCGCGCGAGCCTTCTCAACCGCCTTCATGATGCCCTTATCGATGAACGGGCCTTTCTTAACTGAACGAGCCATTACTTCGTTCTCCGATCTTTCAAGATCATCTTCTGCGTGCGCTTGTTGCTGCGCGTCTTGTAGCCGCGTGTCGGTTGGCCCCACGGCGTCACCGGGTTTCTACCACCCGAGGTCTTGCCTTCACCACCGCCGTGCGGGTGGTCCACCGGGTTCATCGCCACGCCGCGAACTTTCGGGCGCAATCCCTTCCAACGCGATCGGCCTGCCTTGCCAAGCGAAACGTTCTCGTGCTCGATGTTGCCGACCTGGCCCACAGTCGCCTTGCAAACCAAAGGTACTCGCCGCACTTCGCCCGACGGCATACGCAATTGCGCGTACTCGCCTTCCTTCGCCACCAGCTGCGCGAACGTGCCGGCGGAGCGCGCCATCTGACCGCCCTTGCCGGGTCGCAACTCGATATTGTGAATCTGTGTGCCCAGCGGGATATTGATCAGCGGCAGCGTGTTGCCCGGAAGAATGTCGGCATCGGCGCCGCTCATGATCGTCTTGCCCACCTCGAGACCCGTCGGCGCGATGATATAGCGCTTCTCGCCGTCGAGATAAGTTATCAGCGCGATATGAGCCGAGCGGTTCGGATCGTATTCGATCTGCGTGACACGTCCGGGTACGCCTTCCTTGTCGCGCTTGAAGTCCACGATCCGGTAAAAGCGTTTGTGACCGCCGCCACGACGACGCACGGTAATACGCCCGTCGTTATTGCGTCCGGAAATCCGCTTCTTAGGCTCGAGCAGAGACTTCTCGGGAACCGCTCCAAGCGTCAACTCGTCACGCGTCAGATACGTTTGATAACGTCGCGCCGCCGATGTTGGTGTAAGTTTCTTTATGCCCATCTCGTTAGTCCGCTATATTGCTTCGCCGTAATCAACCGGCTTCTCGCCTTGCTTGAGAGTCACGTACGCCTTCTTCCACGAGGGCTTACGACCTTCAAACCGTCCACGCCGTGCCATCTTGCCCATGAAATTTATCGTGCGGATGTGGTCCACCTTCACCTGGAAGATGGTCTCGACCGCCGACTTGATCTCCGGCTTGGTGGCGCGTCGATCGACACGGAAAGTCAGCAACTGCCGCGTCTCCTGCGTCTCTTCCTTTGCGGCCAGCGCCTTTTCCGTAATCACCGGCGACTTGATGATGTCCCAAACTGTTCTCATCTCTTACGCCGCCTCCTGCGGTTCCGGCGATCCTTCGCCCTTGCCGTTACCGAGTAACCGCTCGAGCTCGGTCGCCGCTTCACGTGAAAGCACCAACTGATCGTGATAGAGCAGATCGTAGATATTCAGACCGAAGCTGTTCACCACTTTCGTGTGGCGCAGGTTGCGCGCCGACAGCAGCAGATTCTCGTTATCGAGCGAATCGACGATCAGCGTCTTGCCGCCCAATCCCAGCTTCGTCAACGACTGCGAAAAATCCTTCGTCTTCGGTTTATCGAGATCCCAGCCCTCAACCACAAAGACACTGCCTTCGCGCACACGCTCCGAAAGCGCTGAGCGCAACGCGCCCTGGCGCATCTTCTTCGGCATGTTGTAGGACCAGTCACGTGGCTGTGGTCCATGCACGTTGCCGCCGCCTTTCCAAAGCGGTGAGCGCAGCGACGCGATGCGAGCACGGCCGGTGCCCTTCTGTTTCCAGAGCTTTCGGCCCGCGCCGGAGACGTCGCCGCGAGTCTTGGTCGCGGAGGTGCCCTGACGCGCGTTGGCCATGAAATTCCTGACCGCCGCGTGAATCAAGCCCTGGTTGAGAGGCGCGCCGAAAACAACGTCAGACAGCTCGACCTCTCCAACCTCTTCGTTCTGTATGTTGCGTACCTTGACTGTCGGCATCGCTAACTCCTACTTGGTCTTCTTCGTCGCCTTGCGGACAACCACTACGCTGCCGTTAGCTCCGGGCACCGCGCCACGAATCATCAAAATGTTGTTCTCGGCATCGACGCGAGCGACCGTCAGCCCCTTGATGGTGATGCGCGCATCACCCATGTGACCTGACGACCTGTTTCCCTTAATAACTCGCGACGGATACGCTGACGCGCCAATCGAACCCGGCGCACGTACGTTCATCGAACCGTGCGACTCCGGACCACGATTGAAGTGGTGACGCTTGATGGTGCCCGCGAAACCGCGACCCTTTGAACGTCCAATCACGTCAACCATCTCGCCGTCGGAAAACTGATCGACCAGCACTTTGTCGCCCACGTTGGTGCCGTCGCCCGACTCGAGCAGACGAAACTCTTTCAAGATCCGCGTGGGTGGAATGCCGCCGCCAGTCTTCTCGAAGTGGCCGCGCATCGGTTTAGTGACGTTCTTCAACTTCATTGGCCTGTCGTCGACCAACCCGAGCTGCACGGCGTCGTAACCGTCAGGACCGGACGCAGACTTCTTTTGCACCACGACACACGGACCAGCCTTGATTACGGTTACGGGCGTAACCGTGCCGTCCGGCGCAAAGATCTGCGTCATGCCGATTTTTCTTCCGATGATCCCGTTAATCATGTTTTCAATCCTGCTTACTGTCTGCCGAAGGCTTTGATCTCAACGTCAACGCCGGCGGGCAGATCCAGCTTCATCAACGCATCCACCGTTTGCGGCGTCGGGTCGAGAATGTCCATCAGCCGCTTGTGTGTGCGAATTTCGAATTGCTCGCGCGACTTCTTGTCGACGTGGGGCGAGCGCAGCACGGTCCACTTGTTCTTCACCGTCGGCAACGGGATTGGACCAGCAACACGAGCGCCCGTGCGCTTTGCAGTCTCGACGATTTCGGTCGTCGACTGATCTAGCACGCGATGATCGTAAGCCTTGAGGCGAATTCTGATCTTTTCATTCATAGAATTAATAGGTCCTTTTAGGACAGATAGGTCTTATAAGACCTATTCCACAACATCCGAAACCGTGCCGGCTCCCACCGTGCGACCGCCTTCACGAATAGCGAAGCGCAAGCCCTTCTCCATCGCGATCGGCGCGATCAATTCGATCTCCATCGCCACGTTGTCGCCCGGCATTACCATCTCCACACCTTCCGGCAAGTGCGCCACTCCCGTCACGTCCGTGGT
>DASVGE010000214.1:0-9301 GCA_036379695.1 Pyrinomonadaceae bacterium
GGCAGGATGATGAACAAGATGAACACGTTCACGGATTTCATCGCCTCGGCCGAAGGGCTGATCAAGATGAAGTACACCTCGAAGGATCGACTCGTGATCGAGGGCGGGAGCGCCGGCGGCTTATTGGTGGGAGCAGTGTCAAACATGCGGCCCGATCTCTTCAAGGCGGTTATTTCGCACGTGCCTTTTGTTGACGTGCTGAACACGATGCTCGACGCGAGCCTGCCGCTGACGACCAGTGAATACATCGAGTGGGGCAATCCAAACGAAAAGGCCGCTTTCGATTACATGAAGACGTATTCGCCTTACGACAATATCGCCAAAAAGGACTATCCGGCGATGCTCGTGAAGGTTTCGGTGAACGATAGTCAGGTGCCGTACTGGGAAGGTGCTAAGCTAGTCGCCAAGTTGCGCACGATGAAGACCGATAACAATCCATTGCTGTTGAAGGTCAACTTCGGCGCGGGCCACGGCGGCGCATCCGGTCGCTACGACTCGTTGCGAGAGGCGGCGTTTGACGTTGCGTTCATGCTCTGGCAGATGGGTATAAAGGAATAGGTTTGGTAGTCTTTCATCTGGTCTGCGAATATAGGTCCTATAAGTCCTATAGGACCTATTTCAGTCAATGATTGGATCGACACTAGGGAATTATAAGATTCTCGAGAAGCTCGGTGAGGGCGGACAGGGCACTGTCTATAAAGCGGTCGATTCCAAACTCGGCCGCACCCTCGTTATCAAAGTCCTGCCCGCCGAGCTGACCGCCCGCGAAGCAAACCTCAAACGTTTCGAACGTGAAGCACGCCTCGCTTCCGCGCTGGATCACCCAAACATCTGCACCATCTTCGACCTCAACGAGATCAATGGCATTCACTTCATCGCCATGCAGTACATCGAAGGTCGGAACGTGCGGCAACTCGTCAACGGTCGCCCGTTGTCGCTCGAAAGCGCTTTGTCAATCGCTTTGCAGACTGCCGATGCACTCGCCGCCGCGCACGCCCGCGGCATCATTCATCGCGATATCAAAGCCGGCAACGTGATGGTCACACCGAATGGCCAGGTCAAAGTACTCGACTTTGGTCTGGCAAAACTGCTCGATGAAGACGCGGCGCGCACGTCCGGAATTCATCACACTGAAATCACTGAAGTCGGCGTTCCCTACGGCACCGCTACCTACGCAGCGCCCGAGCAGGCGCGCGGCGATCGCGTTGATTCGCGAGCGGACATTTTTTCCACCGGCGTCTTGCTTTACGAGATGCTCACCGGTACCTGGCCGTTCCAGGGGCAGACGGCTGTCGAGGTGCGTCATGCGGTTCTGAACGAGGAGCCAAAGCCGCTGGCACAAATGAGACCCGGTCGCGTGCCGGTCCGGTTACAAGCCGTCCTCGACAAAGCACTCGCAAAAGATCCTCGCAATCGTTATCAAAAGATTTCGCACTTCGCTGACGATCTTCGTTCGATCATTCGTGAGCTTGGTTCGGAGTCACTGCCCGGCCTCGACGAGAGCGCGACCCCCGTGGCTCCAAAACATTTGAAGCAGGAGAGTCCGGTCACGCGTGCGCTGCGCTGGTTAACGGGCAGCAAGAGTGGCGATGGCTCGATCAGTACAAGGTCGGTGGGACGCAGTGGTGATGCGCAGCAGCCAATGACCAGCCTGGGCGATCGAGATCGCAAGAGCGTCGCGATCCTGCCTTTCAAGAATGTCGGTAACGATCGTGAGATCGACTTTTATCAGTTCTCGCTTGCAGATGCGGTGATAACGGAGTTGGCGCGTGTACGCTCGCTGGTGGTGCGGCCGTCGTCAGTGATCGTGAAATACCAGAACAAGACTGTCGACGCCGCTGAAGCCGGACGCGATCTGAGTGTGGACGCGATCCTAACCGCGACTTTCCTGCGCGCCGGCGATCGACTGCGCGTGACCGCACAACTACTCGACGTACGAACAAGCGAGATTCTCTGGAGCGAGCGCATTGACGCCGACGCCAGCGACATCATCGGCGTGCAAGACACGATCGTGCAACGCATCGTCGAAGGTCTGCGGCTCGAGTTGCGGCCCGATGAGAAAGACGAACTGGCGCGGAAGCAAACCGCCGACGCTGCTGCTTCCGAAGAATACCTGCGCGGCCGCGACTGCCTGGCAACGTTCATCTATCACACCATTCAGCGCGAACATCTCGACTCCGCCATCGAACACTTCCGCCGTGCCCTCGAAATCGATCCTAACTTCGCACTCGCTTACTCGGCGCTCGGCAGTTGTTACGTCAATCGCGTGTTGAAAGGTCTCGGGCAGGCGGGCGATCACGACAAGGCGAAGAACGCTTTTCGAAAAGCATTGGCGCTGGATCAGCGGCTGCTCGAAGCACGCATGCACATGGTGTTCATCTATCTCACCGGCGGGCAGAAGCAGAAAGCGCGCACAGAAGTCGACCTGCTGCGCGATGAGTATCCGAACGATCCGGGAGTGCAGTTTGTGCGTGGCGTTGTCGCGCGGCTCGATGGTGATTACGAAAAGGCCCTGCGAAGTTTCGATCGCATGGTGCGGTTGAATCCCGGTGAGCGTGTGCTGGCGAGCTACAACCGCGCCCGCATCTTCATGTATCAACGTGAGTATGAAGAGGCGTTGCGCGAACTCGCCCAGGGCGCCGAGCTCGAGCCTGAACACCCGCTAATCAGAGTCTTCACCGCGCGCGTTCTTTACTATAAAGGCGAGGTCGACGAGGCTAGCCAAATTCTTCAGCAGGTTTTGCAGCGCCATCCGCAGATCGATGGCGTGAGACCGATACTGGCGATCTGTTTGAGTTCGCAGGGCCAACACACAAAAGCTAACGAACAACTCACACCGAAAGTGAGACAGGTCGCAGAAGCGGATTACGACATCTCTTACTGGCTCGCTTCCGCATATCTCTTACAGGGCCGGCAGGTCGAAGCACTGAGATGGTTGGAAACCGCGATCGGTCTTGGAAACGAAAACTACAAGTGGTTTGAGTCTGATCCAAACTGGACGGACATGCACGAGGATCCACGTTTCGTCGAATTGATGAATCGCATCAAGAGCCAACGCGAAGAACCAGGGGACAAGTCTGAATGAGAACATATGTCGTGGGCGACATTCACGGTCGATGTGCGCAACTCCTCAACCTGCTCGACATGCTGCCGCGCGATCCGGAAACCGACACACTCGTTTTCCTGGGCGACCTGATTGACCGTGGCGCGGATGCGCCCGGCTGCGTCGCGCACATCATGAAATTGTGTGATGAGAATCCCGAGCGAGTCATCTGCCTGCGCGGAAATCACGAACAGATGTTGATGGATTTTCTCGATGGGCGCAGTAACCTTTGGCTCACGCCGGTTGTTGGTGGTGAGCGGACGTTTCAGCAGTACACCGGTCAATCGGTCAGGGTTGACAGCGAAAAAGATCTCGAGGAGATGAGGCTCACGTTTGAGCAATCATTTCCGGTGGAGCACCTCGCGTTCATGCAGGAGTTGCCGTTCTATTACGAAGACGAGTTTGCGTTCTACGTTCACGCGGGCCTCGACGAGGGCAAGCATCCGCGTGAGAGTTCGCCGATGGCGTTGTTGTGGATGCGCGATATGGATTTCTACAAGAACTATCGCGGGAAGCCTTGCGTATTTGGACATACGCCGACGCCGCTATTGCCTTTGCGAGGGCGATTGGGGCGTCACGGGATTTACATTTCTCACAGCGCAGTCGGGCTCGACACAGGTTACAACCACCAATCGCCGCTAAGCTGCCTTTCGCTGCCCGATTTCAATCTTTATCAGACTTACGCGGACGGTCGTGAAGAGACCTACCAGATCACATCCTTCATCCCCGAGACGTTGAGAGAAATGCAGCGCAAAGCCGGCCTCGGATAAACACGGATGAAAAACCGGATTGAGTACCTTATCCGTATCTTTCCGTGTTAATCCGTGGCTAAACGCGCTCGTAGGGGTAATGACCGATGATGTGTCTGTGCATGTATTTCCCCTTGGAATCGGCGCTCATCAACCGATCGTATTCAGTCGATGGCACACCTTTGTAGCGGTATGTCTCGCCAGTCCTGAAGATGACTTGCAGGATGCGCCACCTTTTGTCATAGCCTGCCGCAATCAGCATTTCCGAATCTACTGGTTTTAACCTCATTTCCTTCCCCACACCTCGATCGAAATTGCTGTGTGTATTTTCGCACACTTTACGCAGATCGCAATACGTGGGTTTAACGAGCACAAACCACTAGATTTCGTGAGGCTTATTTTCGGTAGATTTCGCCGCCGGTATCGACAAATTCCTTCGCTTTTTCCTTCATTCCGAGCGTCAGCGCCACTTCCGAGTCGACCTGCTTCTGCGCTGCGTACTCACGCACGTCCTGGGTGATCTTCATCGAACAGAAGTGCGGGCCGCACATCGAGCAGAAGTGCGCCAGCTTCGCGCCTTCCTGCGGGAGCGTTTCATCGTGGTACTCGCGCGCGACCTCGGGATCGAGCGACAGGTTGAACTGATCCTCCCAGCGAAACTCAAAACGCGCCTTCGACAACACATTGTCGCGATACTGCGCGCCCGGATGCCCCTTCGCCAGGTCAGCGGCGTGTGCTGCCAGTTTGTAAGCAATGACGCCGTCTTTCACGTCCTTCTTGTTTGGCAGTCCGAGATGTTCTTTCGGCGTCACGTAACAGAGCATCGCCGTGCCAAACCAGCCAATCATCGCCGCGCCGATGGCGGACGTGATGTGATCGTAGCCCGGAGCGATGTCGGTCGTGAGTGGGCCTAGTGTGTAGAAAGGAGCTTCGTGGCAAGTCTCGAGTTGCTTGTCCATGTTCTCTTTGATCAGGTGCATCGGCACGTGCCCCGGCCCCTCGATCATCACCTGGCAATCGCGTTCCCAGGCGATCTTCGTCAACTCACCCAACGTCTCCAGCTCCGCAAACTGCGCTTCGTCATTCGCGTCTGCGATCGAGCCCGGTCGCAATCCATCGCCCAGTGAAAACGAAACGTCGTAAGCAGCCATGATTTCGCAGATCTCGCGAAAGTGCGTGTAAAGAAAACTCTCTTCGTGATGTGCCAAACACCACTTCGCCATGATCGAACCGCCGCGACTCACGATGCCCGTTGTTCGTCGTGCAGTTAGAGGAATGTAAGCGAGACGCACGCCGGCGTGGATCGTGAAGTAATCAACGCCCTGTTCCGCCTGCTCGATGAGGGTGTCGCGAAAGATCTCCCACGTGAGCTCTTCGGCTTTGCCGCCGACCTTTTCGAGCGCCTGGTAAATCGGCACCGTGCCAATCGGCACCGGCGAATTGCGAATGATCCACTCGCGGGTCGCATGAATGTTTTTGCCGGTGGAAAGATCCATCACCGTGTCAGACCCGCAACGGATGGACCATCGCATTTTGTCGACTTCCTCTTCGATCGAAGACGCGACGGCTGAGTTTCCGATGTTCGCGTTGATTTTGACGAGGAAATTTCGCCCGATGATCATCGGCTCAGATTCGGGATGGTTGATGTTCGCCGGAATGATGGCGCGCCCGCGCGCAACTTCAGAGCGCACGAATTCAGGAGTCACAAACTGCGGGATCTGCGCTCCGAATGACTGTCCTCTGTGTTGATGAAGTAACGAATCTCGCGGTGCGTCGCCGTTTAGATCCCAGGCTGCTTCACGTCCGAGATTTTCGCGTATGGCAATGAACTCCATTTCCGGCGTGATAATTCCGCGCCCCGCGTAATGCAGTTGCGTCACGCACGCGCCCGGCTTCGCCCGCAGCACTGCACGACGCGCTGCCGGAAAGTCTTCAAGTTTGCCGGCGTCTTTTACGCGCGCTCGGTTTGCGGCTTCAAACGTCAGATAACCGTCGTCAATCGGCCTGGCCTCACGTCCCTCGTATTCTTCGACGTCGCCACGAGCCAGGATCCACTCGCGTCTCGTTTGCGGCAGCCCTTCGCGAACGTCGCATTGCGAATCAGGATCACCCCACGGCCCACTCGTGTCGTAAACACGAACCGCCGGATTCGCCGTCAACGTGTCATCAAAATTGCGTGACGGATTTTGGGAGATTTCACGAAACGGAACGCGCACACCAGAATGTGTTCCGTTGACGTAAACGCGCCGAGAATTCGGCAGTGAACTGTTTTCAGAAGTATCGCTGTGTGTTGGTTTGATTCCTGCGCTCATAGAAGACATTCTCCGATTGATGTGGATGTAGTCTATAATCTCCACCGCTGGTAATCCAACCCAACCGATCTCCCGGAGATACAAGGATGTTAAATCGACGCATAGTAGCGCTGTGCCTGATCCTTTCCATGCTCTCGTTTCCCGTCGCTGCTCAGAACGGCGGCGGCGACATGTTGAGCCGCATTCGCAAAGAAGCCATGGAACGTTCGCAAATCATGAAGACCATGCACATGTTTACGGACATTTATGGGCCGCGGTTGACTGGTTCACCTAATCACAAAGCAGCAGCGGAATGGGCCGTCAAACAAATGACGGCCTGGGGCCTCGAGAACGCGCACCTCGAGCCGTGGGACTTCAAGTATCCCGGTTGGCTGAACGAACGCTTGACGGCGCATCTGATCTCGCCGGTCAAAGATCCGCTCGTGTGCGAGGTGCTCGCGTGGACCCCCAGCACGAAAGGAACCGTACAAGCGAAGGTGTACCAGTTGATTCCGCCGGAGCGACCATCGAAGGAACAGCTCACGCTGTTTCTCAACAACTACAAAGCAAAGGTACGCGGCAAGATCGTGCTCGTCGGGAAAGCCGCAACTATACCCGTCAATCTCAATCCGCCGGCGAAGCGGCGCACCGAGGAGCAGGCACTAGAGCGTTATGGACCAAATGCACGTCCCTTTGTTTTTCCCAGAGCCACGCCAACGCCGGCGGCGCCCAATGCACCACGGCCGTTGAGCAACCGCCAGGTATCGGAACAGCTCGATGCGTTTCTCAAAGAAAACGGCGCGCTGGTTAGAGTCAACGATGCTGGTCGTGAGTTTCGACAGATCCGTGCCTTCAACAACGACACGTTTGACGTTAACAAAGTGATACCGACGGTAGTGATGAGCAACGAAGACTTCGGTCGCATCACTCGCATTCTCAATGACGGGACCGACGTCGTGCTGGAATTCAACATTGTCAACCGCACGTATCCGGAAGGCGCTACTTCCTACAACACGATCGCGGAGATTCGCGGCGCCGATAAAGCAGACGAAGTGATCATGCTCGGTGGACACCTCGATTCGTGGCACGCAGCTACAGGCGCGACTGACAACGCTATCGGTTGCGCGATCATGATGGAGGCGGCTCGAATTCTGAAAACGCTTGGCGTGAAGCCGCGCCGGACGATTCGCGTCGCGCTGTGGAGCGGCGAAGAGCAGGGACTGCTTGGTTCGCTCGCGTATGTCAAAGAACACTTCGGCTCGTTTGAAGATCCAAAACCGGGATACGAGAAATTTGGCGGTTACTTCAACATCGACTCGGGCACCGGGCGTGTGCGTGGCGCATCCGTGTTTGGACCACCTGAGGCAGCCAACATCATGCGCGAGATTCTCAGCCCGTTCAAAGGAGATGGCGTAGTCGGGGCGGTTGCAACTCGCAGCCGCAGGACTGGTGGTTCTGACCATACGTCGTTCAGCAATGCGGGCCTGCCTGGCATCGGTATGGGCCAGGATCCGATTGAATACGATTCGCACACGTGGCACACGAACCTCGACACTTACGAGCGTATTCTCGAAGACGATGTCAAAAAGGATGCGATGGTAGTGGCCTGGGCGGTTTATCAGTTGGCCAATAGCGACACTTTGCTACCACGCTTTGCGAAGAGTGACATGCCGGCAAAGCCGGTGGAGGAACCAGATTCGCAACCTGCCGCGCCCGCCGTGCGTACAGAGGTGCGGCCCAAGCCGCGGCCAAAGAAAACCAAGCCACGGGTGAACCGTTCACGTCGCAGAGGACGATAAGTAGTTGGCAATAACTCGCCGTCAGTTTCTAAGGCGAAGCGCAATCGCAGTTGCCGGTGCGGGTCTGTGTCGAACGCAGACTTCCGGCGCGGTGAGAGCGGTAATACTAAGTGGCCCGGCCAGAAAGGTGCTCATTCTCGGCGCCGGAATGGCCGGGCTTGTGGCAGGTCATGAACTGGTTAAACTCGGTCACGACGTAACTATTCTCGAAGCGCGCACGCGTCCGGGTGGGCGTGTACATACGTTGCGCGAGCCTTTCTCAGACGGGCTTTATGCTGAAGCTGGCGCCGCCCGTATTCCTGACGAACACGAACTCACACTCAAGTATGTGAAGGAGTTTGAGCTTCCGCTCGAGTCTTTTTATCCGAGCCGGCTAAGTGCGTTGCGGTTTGATCGAGGGAGCCGCGAAGAGGTCACGATTGATGGTTTTACTGACGCGATGACCAGAAATTTTGGCGAGGACCTGGGCGGCAATCCGGAGCGGTGGCACAAAATCAAAGGCGGCTCGGATCTGCTGCCGAGAGCGTTCGCCGAGAAGCTGGCTGGAAAGATCCGCTATGGCACGCCGGTGGTGAGAATCGAGCAGGACGCGAATCAGGCGCGAGTGGTTTTTCTTGACGCTGGACGCCGGCAGACACTCACAGGCGACGTTGTGCTTTGCACGATTCCGTTTTCGGTATTGAAGCGCATTGAATTGCCGGGGTTGTCAGCGCGCAAGCGGGATGTAATCAAGAGCATTCGTTACGACGCTGTGTCACGTGTTTATCTGCAAACAAAAAATCGCTTCTGGGAAGACAAAGGGCTAAATGGTTTTGCGTTCACTCGCGGGGCGATCGAGATCTGGCAGCCGACGTGGAGCCAACCTGGGCCACGTGGAATCCTGATGACCTATGCGAGACCAGGCGAAGCGGAGCGAATCACCAAATTAAAAGAGCGTGAACGGATTGCAGTGACGCTGAAGCAGTTGGACGAGATCTTTGGTGGTGTTCGCGAGAGCTTCGAACGCGGCGCAAGTAAGTGTTGGACGGAAGACGAATGGTCGCGCGGGGCGTGGGCCTTCGTTGGTTTTGATTTCTTCAGTGCAGCCGCACCCGACGGCCGGATTCACTTCGCCGGTGAACATCTCTCACCGTGGATTTCGTGGATTCAGGGGGCGTTGTCGTCGGGCTTGCGGGCAGTGAAGGAGATTGACGAAGGAGCGAAAGTATAGGTCGTATAAGTCCTATAGGCTTTGCCCTCAAAAGTCAGGTATGGTACTTGGAATCGGGTCAGTACCGTAACGCGGTAGCGTCGGGTTGTTCTCGAGAAACGATAATTCTTAGGATATTGAGACCAATGCGTTCACCCGACGCTACCGCG
>DASVGE010000215.1:0-16070 GCA_036379695.1 Pyrinomonadaceae bacterium
CACGATCTACGAGATCCGGCAGGCCGCCGGCTCGCACATCATCGCGACGGAGTTTGTCGAAGGCGAAACGCTACGCATGCGCCTGAGTCGATCGGCACTGACCTTATCCGAAGTCCTAAACATCTCGATCCAGATCGCCGACGCACTTTCCGCAGCGCACAAAGCCGGTATCATTCATCGCGACATCAAACCCGAAAACATAATGCTGCGGCCCGACGGCTACGTGAAGGTTTTGGATTTCGGGTTAGCCAAACTGAGCGAAGAAGCATCTCCGGCAGTCGCCGCTGAAGCGCCAACCATCCAGGTACGCACCGGTTCCGGCATCGTGATCGGAACCGCGGGTTACATGTCGCCCGAACAGGCGCGCGGTCTCGGCGTGGACCATCGTTCGGACATCTTCAGTCTCGGCGCGGTGATCTACGAAATGCTGGCGCGGCGCAAACCGTTCGAAGGCGAGACGCCGAGTGACACGCTTGCCGCAATCCTGAAAACCGAGCCGTCGCCACTCACGCGCGTCGCGTCCGGAGTGCCGCCGGAACTGGTACGCATCGTCAACAAGTCGCTGCGCAAGGATCGCGAAGAGCGTTACCAGGTGGTTAAAGATCTGTGGCTCGATCTGAAGGCATTAAGACAAGAACTCGAATTCCAGAATAAGTTTGCTACTGAAACTGACGCGGCGGGAACTGGAGTGATGCTTGCCAGTGAACCGACGACGGCGATGTCGGGTCCACGTCCCACGTTGTCTCGCAGCGCGATCAGCGAATCGATCACGCTCGAGATCAAACGCCACAAGCTCGGCGCGGCGCTCGCGTTGATGGCAGTGCTGCTGTTCGCCGGCGCCGCCACTTTCGGCATTTACAGGTGGATCAATCGCAAGCCGCCGGCAGCACACTTTTCTGAGGTCAGGCTTGCGCGTTTGACCAACTCCGGAAACGCCATCGACGCCACAATCTCGCCCGACGGCAAGTACATCGTCTACGTGCTCAGCGATCGAGGCAGCCAGAGTCTTTACATTCGTCAGGTGAGCACGGCAAACGACAAACAAATCGTGCCGGCGGCGCCCGTCGGATATTTCGGCATCACGTTTTCGCCTGACGGCAACGAGCTCTTCTATGCGGTCAAAGCGGACCTCAATGCCGGCACGTTGTATCGCATTCCGGTCCTCGGCGGCATACCAATCAAGGTGCTCGAAAGGATTGATGGACCAATCAGTTTTTCACCAGACGGGAAACAATTCGTGCTGGTGCGTGCCAACTTTCCAAACCTGGGCGAGAGCGCACTCGTGATTGCGAACCTCGATGGCAGCGGTGAGCGTACCCTCGCAGTGAAAAAGTCTCCCGAACGTTTCTCGCCGCTCTTTTTCACTGGTCCAGCCTGGTCCCCGGACGGAAAGATCGTTGCTTCGACGGTAGGAACTGTATCTGGCCGGAGTAAAGTGGTCGGCTTCTCGGTAGCTGATGGCAATGAGAAGGAGCTTTCGCCGGAGTCCTGGACCTTTTCCGCGCGGACGCAATGGTTACCCGATATGACCGGGTTGTTGGTCGTAGCAGGTGATAGTCCAATTTCCGCACAGCTTTGGACCATCAGCTACCCGGACGGCGCTGTCAGGCGCGTCACGAACGATTTGAACGGGTACCGCGCGATTGGATTGACGCAGGATGGGAAGGTGTTGACTACGGTCCAGTCGCAGGGACTGGTGAATATCTGGGTCGTGCCGGAAGGCGACGCCAGGAAAGCAGTCAGGCTGCCGACCGGAAACGTCACTAACTTCTTTTCATCTACCGGAAGCAATATCTCATGGACGCCTGACGAAAGAATCGTTTATGTCTCGAACGAAAGTGGACACTCCGATATCTGGATTGCAGATAAGGACGGCAAGAATCGCAAACAGTTGACGGGCAATAATGCCACTAACGTCTCACCAGTGGCTTCTCCTGATGGACGTTACATCGTGTTCGGGTTGTGGCAGGGCGGCAAAAGAAATCTCTGGCGGATGAATCTCGACGGCAGCAATCCGGTACGATTGACGTCGGGCCTGTCCGACTCATTTCCCGCGCTCACGCCGGACAGCCGCTGGGTTATCTACACGGCATACGAAGGTGCGAAGCCGACGCTTTGGAAAGTGTCGATCGACGGCGGCGCATCAGTTCAGATCACGGACCACGTGGCCACCATAGGAAATGTATCGCCCGACGGTCGCTTTATTGTGTTTACGTATCCCGAATCGCCGGATCCGTTTGCGCCGCCAAACCGGTTGGCTGTGATCCCGTTTGAGGGTGGTCCAGTCATAAAGACTTTTGAAATGACTGCCAGCGGCACGGTGGCGACGATTATGCAGTGGTCGGCTGACGGAAAATCACTTCTCTACTCGGTGAACGCAAACAACGTGAGTAACATCTGGGCACAGCCTGTTGAAGGTGGCGAACCGAAACAGATTACTAATTTCAACGACTTGCTGATCACTGGTTTTGCGTGGACACGCGACGGGAAACAGTTAGCGTGCACTCGTGGCGCTCTGCTGCGCGATGCGATTCTGATTACGGATTTGAAATAACGTTTGGAGAACGACAGATGGACCTGCGGGTATTGCTGACAACCTTTGGAATGATTTTTCTCGCCGAGATGGGCGACAAGACCCAGCTCGCGGCGATGACAATGGCAGCGGACACCAAGAAGCCATGGGCCGTGTTTCTTGGGGCCAGCCTGGCGTTGACGGCAGTTTCCGCCCTGGGAGTTTTGGTGGGAAGTGTTGTCGGCGATTACGTGCCGCTGGAATGGGTGAAGCGTGTAGCGGCGCTGGCGTTTATCGCGATCGGCGTGCTGATGTTGTTAGGAAAGTTCTGATGCCACAAACTCCCCATATCGAACGACACTTCACGTCGAGTGAAGTCGTTCGCGACACGGTAATCGGAATGGCTGATGGACTAACGGTGCCATTCGCGTTGGCGGCAGGATTGACAGGCGCCATCGATCACACTCACATCATCATCACTGCCGGGCTGGCGGAGATTGCCGCGGGATCAATCGCGATGGGTCTCGGCGGTTACATGGCCGCGAAGAGCGACGCCGAACACTACGCGAAAGAACGCGAACGCGAGAAGCGCGAAGTGGCGGAGATCCCCGAGGAGGAGATGCGGGAAGTAGCGGAGGTGTTTCAGGCGTACGGGTTGAGTCACGAAGAGACGTGGCCCATCGTGCAGGCATTGAAACGGCAGCCGCGCAACTGGGTCGACTTCATGATGCGTTTCGAGCTGGGACTGGAGAAGCCGAATCCGCGTCGCGCACTCACCAGCGCATTGACGATCGCGGGAGCTTACGTCGCGGGTGGACTGATTCCGCTGTCGCCGTACTTTTTTGCGAACACGACGTCGCGGGCTTTGTTTTATTCAGTCGGGCTGACGCTGGCGGCGTTGCTGGTCTTTGGATTTGTAAAAGGGCGCTTCACCGGAACTCGTCCCGTGAGGAGCGCCCTTCAAACCGCCTTCATCGGAAGTGCCGCCGCGGGCGCCGCCTTCGGGATCGCGCGTTGGATCGGAGGGTAGTATTGTTCTATTTCCTGATTCTCTATTTCCCCGAGTTGTTCTTCTCGTTACTGCTTTGCTAGCACGACCGGCGCGTTTTCGGCGGCGCGGATGCTCTCGAAAAATTTCCTCACTGATTCGTAATCAGCCGGTGCGATGGTCGTGGCTTTCTGCGACAACTGGCGCTTGAAAACCAGTTCGTTATTCTTTACTTCATAACTCGTCGCATACGAACCAAACGGCGTCTCGATCTTCACCGCATCCGGGACCTCGTCAACCGTGAACCCCGACGGCAATTTGACCTGCACCGTTTCCGAGTAAGCATTTGCTCTTAGCACAACCGGATGCTTGCGCGTTGACGACGTCAGCGCCAGACCTTCACGACGCGACACAATCGCCGGCTTGAACACCAGCAATCGTCCCTGCATCAGTTGCCCATACTGGTTCGCGCTAAACTCGACATTCAGCGTGAAACGTCCGTCAGCAGAATTGTCCGAAGGCTCCATCTTGTTGAGGCGTGCCGAAGTCGCTCCGGACGTGAGCCAGCGTTCGATCATGCCGGTGTATTCCGGTTTTGAAAGCCGCCGAAACTCGGTGCGGAACCGCGCCGCGGTCTGCCCGTTCGCCTGCTCCTTGATCTGTCCGGCGATAGCGCCATCCGCTTGCAACTCCAAGGTCGCGATGCGTTCGAGTTGATTCATCTCGGGCGGCGTGACGGGCATACGGACCAGATCAGTCTCACCTTTCGCATCGATCAGCGCGAGGCTGCCCTGCATGTGAAACGGCAGATCGCCGATCGGTGTTTGTTCGTCAGTCGGGTCGAAGATCAGCAGGCGGCCGAGCGTCGGGTGCTGAATGATGGTGCTGCCCTGAGTTTGATCGCTGACCTTAACGGCGATGATGCAGTGATTGAACTGTTGCGGCGATGGCCACGAGGCACGCACGTAATTCGGATCGCCGGAATAAATGCTCACCGGAATCGCCACAATCCCCACTACTTTCAGCATCGCGCGCATGAGGTTCGCTTTGTCTTTGCAGTCGCCATACGACTTTGCGAAGACCTCATTCGACGCGCGTGGGCGATAACCACCGCCGCGCCCAATCCCGGTCTGAATCGAAATGTATTGAATGTTCTGAACGTACTGCGCAATCGCGCGGACCTTGTCCATCTCGGTTTTCGCCAGCGCGGTGAGTTCGTAAGCCTTTCGCGCCAGTGCGTCGTCGACGATCACTTGCGGATCTTCCAGCTCGGCCATCCACGCCGCCACTTCGCCCCAGTTTGAAAACGTTTTGATCTGCAACGACTGCGCGGTCGTGGGCGGGTAATAGCTCACTGCCAAACGCGGCACGAGATGAGTCAGACTCGGGCTCAGAGGCTCGAGGGGAACCGGCGGAAGGTTCGTGAGTTCCCACGAATAGCTCGTGCCATTCACTTTCGGTTCGATCTTTGGATAGTTGAAAGTGACCGCTTCCGCACGCCAGCCTTCGGGCAGCGTCAGGTTGTAGCGCGAACTGAGTACGGGCAGCGAATCCTGGAACTCCCGATCGGTTTGACTAAAAACCGATCGATCCTCAACGGTGTAGCTGTAGGCGAAGACAGCGCCTGCGTCGGCATCATCAGAGGCGGAGATTTTCCTGACGCGAACCTCGTTGTAAACGTCGTTAAGCGCGGCTGCGATATCGATGGTGTCGTCTTTACCGTAACGCTTTGGTTCGCTGCCGGGACGGATCAGCCACGCGCGCATCTCTTTGACTTTGCCGACGTCGGGGAGGTAGCCCACTTCGGCCACTGCATACTCGCGTCCTTCGCGTCGAAGAATGCGAACGGCGTAGTTGTGGACTTCGGTGGTGCGCCCGTCAGAACCGATGGTGGTTGTTTGATCATCAACCAGCACGACGGCAGGCACATCTTTGTCGTAGTCCGGGACTTTGATGGTGACGGCCTGCTGCACCCACGACGGAGTTTCGTCACCCGGTGCAGCGCTGGCGGAGACTGCGAATATGAGGATCCAAAGGATCGCGATTAGCCTTACTTTCATAAACCTCCAATCAATTCGTGGCCGCCTGTTTCAGTGCGATGCTGTGACTGTCCTGCTTGTGCATCATGTCGAAATAGTTCTTGATTGCACCATAGGCGTCTACTGGGAACAGGATCGAATTCTTACCGCCAAAGAAAAAGTTGCGCTTGTAAACCAGCAGTGAGCCGTCAGTCGCGGCCGAAATACTGATCTCGTATTTTGAAATATCGCCGCTGCCGAAAGGCTGAGGAGAGTCGGCGTTATCGAGTGCATAACCCTTGGGCAGTTCGATGTTAACCTCGTCTTGTTCGGACCATGGATAATGGAAGTAGACCGGGTACTTGCGAGCCGTGGTGGCGAATAGCGGCTCCTGTCCGTGCTGGAAGAAGGCCGGCTGGATGAAGAGGCGTTTGCCGGTGCGCTGAGCATAGTTCGGAAAGCGCACATGGTATGAAAAGATCAGCGGCTTATTGTGATCGGTAGCGTTCTCGATCTTGATCGCCGAGATCTCCGCCGCACTCATCTGCTCCTTGAACTCTTCCTTCAAGCTCTCTTCACGTTCAGTTTCTGACTTGTCGTCAAAATCGAGTTTTCGTTCGATTGCGAAATGGCCGGTGTACTCGATGCGCACTTCGCCTTCCAGCGTGCCGTCGTCGCTCAGTTTCAACTTCGCCGATCTTTTAACCAGCGACTTGTCAGGCTTCGACATCGGTGTCTCAACCCAAACCGGTTGCTTTGGATCGCTAATCAACGCCGGTTGGCCTTCCTCCTGCCAACGAAGCATTCCCATTGGGATATAGCTAAATCCGGGGTTGAAGAATTTCCAGGTGCCGCCGACGTTGACTCCGATATTCATCGGACGGATGAAGTACTCGTTCGGGGTGCGCCGGTCGAAAAACAGATCGCCACGATCGGGCGACCAAACGATACGAGCATCGAAACCCGAGGCATTCGCGAGTGCCGCAAACAACGTATCGATGTCGCCGCTGGAGCCAACGCCTCGCTTCAGTGTGTCTGACGGGTTCTTGTTGTCTTTAAGCTTGGCACGCTCGTCAGCCGTCAGGCCGGAAGACTCGAAGCTGGCGTTCTTGATCTTGGTGCGACAGAATTCAAACAGCCGTTCCAGCTTTTCATCATCGGTCTTGGCATCGGCGACGAGTGTCGCAGCCATTTTTTTGACTTCATCGTTGGGCTTGATTAGCGATTTGGTCTCTTCGTACTTCTTCTTCGCAGTTTCCATCCAATACTTTTCCGCATCGCTTCTGTCGTCAGTTGACATCTTGTAAAACACCAGCATCCACGTCTTTACCTCGTCATCAGGAGGCATGCGCGACTCTTCGTGAATCGCAGGCATGTTGGTCATGACGGTGCTGTAGAAGCCGTTCTTCTCTTTTTTCCATCCACTCATCTCACCGTGCAACGTGATGGAATGGAAAGTCAGGCCCTCATACTGGTAGGGCTTGATCATATACTGAACACGTTGGACCGGTATGTCGCGTTGGAACTGCAAGCGAATGTAATTCGCATTGTCATTCACTCGTATTTCACGCCAGCGGTATTCGATGATGCAGCCGGGTTCGACCGCGGGCATTGCGAATGAGCGAGCCTTGTATTTCAAGCCGTTGGCTTTCGCGACGGTGCGGTCGAAGATGTCTTTCTTGTTGAGCTCGACAATCGTTCCGTCAGCCTTGATTGTGCGGGCAGCGATATCATTGATCTTGATTTCAGCGCCGAAGATTTTGCCGTAGATGATGTCAATCTTGCTTTGCGACTCCCGGCCACGTTCAGTGAAGACTTTGACGCGGATGTAGTGGTTGAAAATGAGATTGCCGTCTGGATTGTCGTCGATCTTGACCTCCCAGAAGATGGCTTCCGCATCTGCCTCTTTCTCCACAGTCGCGTTTTTCAGTGACAGATGGGCCGGATCGACTGGTTTCCAATCGTCGGCCGCCCAAGCGGGCGCCGCGGAAACGGCAAGCAGACACAGTAATAGAGCAAGCGGGAGGTACGACGGGGGATGAGTTTTCATTGAAACTGGCCTTTCTTAAGACTTAGCTAACAGTTGGCTCAACTCGAGATGTGGCACAATGCCGAGGATGCCCAGGGTAGTCGGCGTCCACGGATTCTACCCGATAATTTGTAGGCTGTTCAATGGTTACGTATAATTCCGGCAGCATCATTTATACAGCAATCAAAACCACAAAGCCGGCCAGGCCGGAGAGGGAAAGGCAATGGTTACGAAACTACAACGCACGGACACGATGGACCGCATTGCAGAGCTTCTTGGGTCAGACGCATCTGAACTGCTAAATCACACTTCACAAACGATTTCCAAGGATCTTCTGCAGCTTCCCGGCCCGGATTTTGTGGATCGCGTTTGGTCGATCTCCGATCGGTCTCCGGCAGTTCTGCGTTCTTTGCAGAGTCTGTTTAATGGTGGCCGGCTCGCCGGCACGGGGTACCTGTCGATCCTGCCAGTGGACCAGGGAATCGAACATTCAGCCGGAGCTTCGTTTGCACCGAACCCGCAGTATTTCGATCCGGATAATATCGTCAAGCTTGCGATCGAGGGTGGCTGTAATGCAGTTGCTTCAACCTTCGGCGTGTTGGGGACGGTGGCGCGGAAGTATGCGCACAAAATTCCGTTCATCGTGAAGATCAATCACAACGAGTTGCTGACGCTGCCGAACAAGTTCGATCAGGTGTTGTTTGGGACTGTTAAAGAGGCCCACGAGCTCGGCGCGGTTGCAGTAGGCGCCACGATCTATTTTGGCTCTGAAGAATCGACCCGTCAGATCACCGAAATCAGCGAGGCCTTTGCGCAGGCCCACGAGCTCGGGATGGCCTGCATACTCTGGTGTTACCTGCGTAATCCGAAGTTCAAGGTCTCAGAAGGCGACATGCACGCTTCCGCAGATCTCACGGCCCAGGCGAACCATCTGGGTGTGACTATCGAGGCCGACATCATCAAGCAAAAACTTCCGGAGCGGAGAGGCGGATACACATCTGTCCAAACCGCGCTGGGCAGTACCTACGGCAAGACCCACAAACTCGTTCACGACAAGCTGACCAGCGATAATCCGATCGATCTGGTGCGTTATCAGGTGGCGAACTGCTACATGGGCCGCGCCGGATTGATTAACTCGGGTGGCGAGTCGAAGGGCGCGAGTGATATGGCAGAAGCGGTTCGCACCGCGGTGATCAATAAGCGCGGTGGCGGCATGGGCCTGATCTCCGGCCGCAAGGCGTTCCAGCGCCCGATGAGCGAAGGCGTGCAATTGCTGAACGCGATCCAGGACGTTTATCTCTCCGAAGAGATCACGATAGCCTAAGGGTTTTAGCCACGGATTTACACGGATTTCATGCACGGATTAAAAAATCCGTGTATGAAATCCGTGTTTATCTGTGGCCCGTATATTCTCCGCTTGCAAGATACTGATGTTGCACTGCTGACTGCGATTGCTGCCGGGGACGAGGTGGCCCTCGCCGAGCTGTATGATCGTTATCGGGCCATCCTGTTTGGGCTGCTGATGCGTATATTGAATAACCGCGAGGAGGCGGAAGACGTCCTCCAGGAAGTGTTCCTGCAGGTTTGGCGCAAAGCAGCAGACTTCGACGAAACTCGCGGACGTCCCTTCACGTGGCTGGTGACGCTTGCACGCAGCCGTGGCATCGACAGGCTGCGATCGCTCGCCTCGCGTGAACGAGTTGCCGAAGCCGGCGCGCGCGAACCGTCGGAAGAGATCTCGGATGCGGCCGCCGACGCGTTCAAGTCGGAACAACGCGGTCTCGTTAGTGATGCGCTCGCCCAACTCCCCGACGAGCAGAAGCGCCCGATAATGCTTGCCTATTTCGACGGCCTCACTCAATCTGAAATCGCGACGAGTTTGGGCGCGCCACTGGGAACGGTAAAGACCCGCATGCGCACGGGTATGATTCGACTGCGCGAACTGTTGGCGGGTCAGGGAGCGAGTTTTGGATTTTGAGTAAGCGCATGGTCCACGAAGAGTACAAGGAGATGATTCCGGCTCGCGCGCTGTCAGCGCTCGACGCGGCGGAAGCGCAAGTCTTGAATAAGCATCTCGAAAACTGTGCTGAGTGCCGCGAGGAACTCGAAGAGTGGCAAGCAACAGCGGCAAACCTGGCGCTGACCGCAGACGCAATGGAACCATCGCCGGCAGTTCGCGAGCGCCTCCTCAGCGAAGTGCGAAACGAGCTTTCGTCTTCCCAGGTATTACCGTTCAGATCCACACCTCGCAACATCTGGAACTCTTTCGGCTCGTTGGGCGCGATGGCGGCAGTCGTGCTGCTTACGGCTTTGATTGTTGGCCTGATTGTTCTGTGGCGACAAAACCAATCGATGCAGAGTGAAATGGCGCGGACCAGGGAGTTTGTCGAACTGGTAACCACGCCCGGCGCGCGGGTGACCGAGCTCAAAGGAGTCGACCTTGGTGTGGGTGCGTCGGCAAGTCTCGCCTACGACCAGAATGGCCGCGCGATGTTGATGGCCAGCAAGCTTCCCAACGCGCCGCAGGGGAAGGCTTACCAGTTATGGTTTATCGTCGGAAACAATCCACCGATGCCGGGCAAGACTTTTTCGCCTGACAACACCGGCAAGGGAATGTTGAAGGATCAAATGCCGAGAGAGGCGCTCGGTTCAGCCATCTTCGCCATAACCATGGAACCTGAAGGCGGAAGTCGTACCCCTACCAGCCCGATTTACCTGCGCTCTTTCGAGGTCAACTAATTTGCTGGTAAACTCACCCCATCATGGACAAGGGGAAGAACCAACCACCACCGGTCGATAACTCTGTTTCGGATTCCACTGGGCAATACGATCTGCGCTTTGTCCTGTGGCGACAGTTCTGTGCGCAGTATCAAATTCCCGTCGATACATTACCGAGTCAACTGGAAGACGAGCAGAAGGAATTGTGGGAAGAGATGAAGGCGAGACGTTTGAAGTAAGCCACGGATTTACACAGAAAAACACGGATCAGAATTAAGAAAGAATTTTCTGATCCGTGTTTTTCTGTGTAATCCGTGGCTAAAAATACCGGTGTGTCAGAAACGGGTTGGTTAGTCGTTCCTCACCGATGGTGGTAACTGGTCCATGTCCTGAATAGACCTTCACGTCGTCATCAAGTGTCAACAGTTTATTTTTGATCGAGCTGAGCAGTTGCTCGGTTGATCCGCCTGGTAGATCCGTCCGGCCAATCGAACCCGCAAACAACACGTCACCAACAAACACTGCTTGTTCTGTGCGTTCGTAGAACACTACGTGGCCCGGTGTGTGGCCGGGGCAATGAAGCACTTCGAATTCTAGTTTACCTACCGAATACTTTTCGCCGTCAGTCCAGTAATGATCGACCGGCGGCGGCTCTTCAAACGCAAAACCAAGCACTGCCCACTGAGCACGGGGAATACCGATCCATGCGGGCTGCTCGGGCAGTGCTCGATACATGAACTCGTCATCTTTGTGCAGGTTGATTTGTGCCGACGGTTTGAGTTTCTTGAGTGCTGCGACGCCGCCGACATGGTCGAGATGTGCGTGCGTAAGCGTGATTGCCTGTAGCGTGAATCCGCGACGCTCGAGGCTCTCGACGATTCGTTCTGCTTCGTCTCCGGGATCGATGCAGATGGCTTGTTTTGTCTCTTCACAACCGACGATGCGGGTATGTTGCTGGAATGCGGTGACGGTGATTTCTTCGATGATCATGTGGTTTGTATAATACTTAGCACAATGCCAGTAACTGCTCAATCAGCGCCGCTCGCGGCGGTTCTCGATTCGATGACCACTGAAGGTGCGCCCGAGTTGACCGAACATCTCGACGGCGGCGCGCTTAAGTGCTACGCATGCGGCCATCGGTGCTTGATCAATGAGGGCAAACGCGGCATCTGTAAGGTCCGGTTCAACGAAGGCGGGCAGCTTCGTGTGCCTACGAATTACGTCGCGGCACTGGCATGTGACCCAACCGAGAAAAAACCGTTTTTCCACGTGCTGCCCGGTTCCGACACGTTGACGTTCGGAATGTTGGGTTGCGACCTGCACTGCGCTTACTGTCAAAACTGGCTCACGTCGCAGGCGCTGCGCGACGATTCTGCCGGCACGAGTCCGACGATGGTTTCAGCGGAACGATTGGTCACGATGGCGAAAGCGTACGGCGCGCAGATGATCGGGAGCAGTTATAACGAGCCGCTGATCACAGCCGAATGGGCGGTTGATGTCTTCCAAAAAGCCAGGCCGGCGGGGTTCCGGACCGCGTTCATTTCCAACGGAAACGCGACTCCGCAAGTGCTCGATTACCTGCGTCCGTGGACGGATTGCTACAAGATCGATCTGAAGTCGATGAACGATAAGAACTATCGACAGCTCGGTGGCGTCGTCGACAACATTCTCGACACCGTCAAGATGGTCCACGAACGTGGTTTCTGGGAAGAGATCGTGACGCTCGTTATTCCGGGCTTTAACGACTCCGAAGACGAACTGCGCCGCGCGGCGGCTTTCATCGCTTCGGTCTCGCCCGATATTCCGTGGCACGTGACAGCGTTTCACCAGGATTACAAAATGACGAACAACTCAAACACGACCGCGGCTCAGTTGATGCGGGCTTGTGAGATTGGTCGTGAAGCGGGTCTTAACTACATCTACGCCGGAAACCTGCCGGGCCGTGTCGGTCGCTGGGAAAACACTTATTGCCCGTCGTGTGACGAGTTGCTGGTGGAGCGTTTCGGTTACTTGATCCGACAAGTGAACGTGACGAGCGAAGGCCGCTGCCCCAGTTGCTCCACCACGATCCCAGGCATCTGGAAATAATTAGCCACGGATGAACACGGATTTCATACACAGATATGAATAAAATCCGTGTATGAAATCCGTGTTCATCCGTGGCTAAAATCTATTTCGCAGGAGCGGGAATCCTCGTTGCCTGCGACGCTACCACCTGCCACTTACCATCGCGTTTCGCGTAAACATCCAGGAACCGGTACTCACCACTGATATCGATCGTCTTCTTGGTATTCGGATCTTTGTATTTTCCGTTCTTGATGCTGCTACGTCCGGAGATGAAGGCTGCATCCGCGTCAATGACCGTCACTTTTGTATCCAGCGTTTCAAAGGAATCCATCGTGACGTCTCCAGCTTCGATAGTGCGCACTTCGTCAGCCTTGGTTGCCACTGATCCGTCCGGGTAACCCAGCACCGCATCGTCCGCGACCACGCGACGCACGGCTTCCCCATTCTTTGTTCTGGGTGCATCCATCCATTCACGTTCCAGCTTGAGGATTTCAGCTTCAATCGCCGCGGGATCAACCCGTTCCTTCGCCGGGGTGGCGGTAGCTACCGCAGCATTCCGGTTTGTTTCGGAGGTTGCCTGCCCGCATCCGGTCAAAACCATGCCCAGCAGGATCACAAACAAGACGAGTGCGCTTCTCTTCATCGGATCTAAACTCCTTTTACGTGGGTCAACACCGTCGAAACTTCTACGCTAAACTCCCCGATCAGTCAACTTTTTGCCGTGTACCTTCAGATATTGACATCCCACTTTCTTCGGATTATTGTTCGGCCCATTAACCTACCTGTTTTGTTAGTGAACACGATATTGGAAAGGAGTAACCATGACTCGCCTTTTGAGATCCTCAAAATTCTGGTTACTAAGCCGTGCGTTGCTCGTGGTGATCACCGTAGCATCTGCCGCAGGGGTATTGTCCGCTCAAACCACTCGACCCCGTCCCGCTGGCGCGCCCGATGAAGAACCAGTTTTTAACGACTATCGAGGAGTAAAAATCGGCTGGCTTGCAGATGAGGTACGAAAGAAACTGGGCAATCCGGCAAACAAGGGAGACGAGCAGGATTTCTACGTATTTTCTGAAGCTAAAGAAACCTGCCAGGTTCTCTATGACAAAGCCACCAAGAAAGTGACTGCCATTTCGATCGACTTCATGAATGGAGCGAGCGAAGTGATCACGCCGCAACAGGTGTTTGGCGCCGACGTGGAAGCCAAACCCGACGGCTCGAAGTACAAACTGGTGCGGTATCCGAAAGCCGGTTACTGGGTTTCTTACAGCCGCACGGCGGGCGACAGTCCGATCATCACCGTTACGATCCAGCAGATTTCGCAGTAGTGACCCTGGCGCGTAACATCAAGGACAGAGCTCTTTTCGAGGGATTCACCAAGGTCGGAATCGTCGGCGCCCAGTCGCTTGCAGACGAAGGGCGCCGGCTGAAGGAGTGGCTTGCGCGCGGTTATCACGGCCAAATGGGCTGGATGGCGCGGGACGTTGAGAAGCGCATCAGTCCGCTCGAGATCTTTCCGCAGGCGCGTTCGGTCGTAGTTGTCGCACTCAACTACTTTACGCCTCACCAGCATCAGCAAAATCCCAGCACTGGAAAAGTTTCGCGTTATGCCTGGGGAGACGACTACCACGACGTCGTGAAGGAGAAACTCACGTCGCTGCTTTCGTGGATCCGCGAACAGGAGCCGCGTGCCGAGGGGAAAGTGTGCGTCGATATCCAACCCGTGATGGACAAGGCGTGGGCCGTACGCGCGGGGCTTGGTTGGCTTGGTAAACACTCAAACGTGATCACGCCTGAACACGGCTCGTGGGTGTTCATCGGCGAGTTGCTGCTGAATCTGGAGTTGGACCACGACGACGAACGGATTGAAGATCACTGTGGTACGTGTACGCTCTGCATTGATGCGTGTCCGACCGCGGCGATCACGGAACCTTACGTAGTTGATTCGAACAAGTGCATTTCCTACGCGACGATCGAACTGCGTGCGCCGGAGTTGCCGGGTGAGATTGATCTTGCGGGTTGGTTATACGGTTGCGACATCTGCCAGGATGTTTGCCCGTGGAATCGTTTTGAGGAGGCAACTGGTGAGACACGGTTCGCGCCGCGCGAGGGCAACGTTAACGCCGAGCTCGACGAGATACTCGAACTAACACCGGAAACATATGCGGCGCGGTTTCGCGGTAGTGCAATGAAGCGCGCGAAGCTCACGGGTTTGCAGCGCAACGCGCGTGCTTTAATCTGCGAACATCAGCGTTAATCTGCGGCTAAAATCCTGATGAATCCCTTTTTTGTAGAAGAAATCAAAGCGAGCTTCGCCCAACAAACGATCATGGGTCTGATCGGCGCCGAATTGAGCCGCGTCGAACCCGGCGTGGTCGAGATTACGTTACCTTACCGGGCGGACCTCGCTCAGCAGCACGGCTACCTGCACGCCGGTATCGTAACAACTATTGCCGACTCGGCGTGCGGCTACGCAGCGTACAGCCTGATGCCACCAAAGTCGGAAGTTTTAAGTGTCGAGTTCAAAGTTAACCTGCTGCGACCGGCGAAAGGCGAACTGTTTTTGGCGTCGGCGGAAGTGATAAAGTCAGGCAAAACACTCACGGTAGTTCGTGCGGACGTGTTTGGGTTGGTCCAGGGTGGCGGGCGCGAGCTCGTTGCCACGATGCTTGGCACGATGATGTGTCTTCAGTAACCTCAATATGTGTCTCATTCACTCCATCGGCGGCGCCTTTTCGCGACAACCGGAAGAGCTGGACCGCAAGCTCAGCGTTGAGTCGTCTGATCTGGTTAAGCGCGCTTTCGACGATATCGATTCAGAGAAGCTGGTCGATCATCACGTTCACGTCGCCGGCCTTGGCGTGGGCGGCACGAACGCTTTCGTCAACGCGAAGATGCGCACGTGGCGGCATCCGTTTCATCGTCTTAAGTTCAAGGTCTATATGAGTTCGGCGGGCGCAGGCGATGAGGAGAAGGCTGACGCGCAGGTTGTCGATCGACTCGTGCGGCTGGTGGGCCATATTCGCGGTCATGGCAAGCACCGGTTGCTCGCATTCGACAAACATTACCGCCGCGACGGCTCGGTCAATCTCGAGAAGACGGAGTTTTACGTTCCCAATGAATATGTTTTTGAACTGGCCGAACGACATCCTGAGTTGTTCATTCCGAATATTTCCGTCAATCCTTACCGTCCCGACGCGATTGCCGAGCTCGAGAAGTGGGCAAAGCGTGGCGCGCGTGTGGTGAAGTGGCTGCCAAACGCGATGGGGATCGATCCTTCAGATCCGCAGTGTGACGCGTTTTATCAAAAGATGAAGGAGCTTGATTTGATCCTGCTGAGTCATGGCGGCGAGGAGAAAGCCGTCGAAGCTGAGGAAGATCAGAAACTCGGCAACCCGTTACTGTTGCGACGCGCGTTGGACCATGGTGTGAAAGTGATCGTCGCGCATTGTGCCGGGCTGGGGACAAACGAAGATCTCGATAGCAAGGAGCGCGAGCAGCGGGACAATTTCGATCTGTTTCTGCGTTTGATGGAGGAGAAGCGTTACGAAGGATTGGTGTTTGGCGAGATCTCGGCCATGACGCAGTTCAATCGCAGTGAGAAACTGCGAACGATTCTGGAGCGTGAAGACTTGCACGAAAGGATTGTCAATGGAAGTGACTATCCGTTGCCGGCCGTGAACATTTTGATCCGCACCAGGCCGCTCGTGAAGCAGGGATATCTCACCGGCTCTGAAG
>DASVGE010000216.1:0-13176 GCA_036379695.1 Pyrinomonadaceae bacterium
CTGGCTCGCAGCACGAGCATGTTCACAAAGAATCCGATCAGCCCTTCAACGTCCGCACGATTGCGGTTGGCAATGGGCGAGCCGATGCAAAAGTCAGTCTGCCCCGTGCAGCGTGCGAGCAAACCCTGCAAGGCCGCGAGCAAGGTCATGAAGAGGGTGACTTTTTGTTCGCCCCCGAGCCGTACCAGCGCTTCCGATAGTGACTGCGACAATACAAACGACTCTCGATGGCGACGAGAAGCTTGAATGGCAGAGCGCGGCCGATCTATCGGTAACTCCAGCAAGTGGGCCGTACCTGTCAACTGCTGCCGCCAGTAGTCGAATTGCTTTTCCAGGGCCTCGCCCTGCAACCAGCCGCGTTGCCAGGTCGCAAAATCGGCATACTGGATTGGCAGCTCCGGAAGTGTGGCTGGATCACCCTGCTGGAAGTCGCGATAAAGTTGATTGAATTCCCCGATGAAAACACCCGTGGACCAACCGTCAGTGACAATGTGATGGAACGTCAGCAGTAAGACGTGCTCTTGAGAACTTGCCTGCAACAATCTCGCGCGCAGCAACATGTCATGGCTGAGGTCAAACCTGCGTCGCGCCTCTTCCGCGATTAGCCTCGCACCAATCGTCTGTCTCTCAGCGCCGGTTAATCCACTCAGGTCAACCAGGCCCAACTCGAGCTTCCTCTGGTTAATCACCTGAACGGCACGGCCACTGTTAACGCCTATGGTGGTACGCAGCACCTCGTGTCGTTGCACGATGTGGTTGAGGCTCTGTTCCAACCGAGGGATGTTCAGCGCGCCATCGATTTTCAGCGCGATGGGGACGAGATAGATCGGCTTGTCCGGCAGTAACTGGTCCAGGAACCAGAGGCGTTGCTGGGCGAACGACAGCGGTATTTCTTCTCCTTCGCGCCGTTCCAATTTCTGCAGCGGCGGTGCATCGTCTCCGGCGCCCGCTGCCAGCAACTGCTCGACCTTCCCTGCCAACTCTCGCACCGTCGGCCCGTCAAAGAGATCTCGCAACGGTACATCGACTTTGAAAACTTCTCTGACGCGGCTTGTGACCTGCGTCGCCAGCAGCGAATGGCCTCCGAGATCGAAGAAACTATCTCCAACACTTACATCTGAAACATTGAGCACCTGCTCGAAAATGCCTGCGACGATCTCTTCTGCCGCCGTGCCCGTACCTTCCCGGCGCTCGCCCTTTCGTTCCTCTTTTTGCGGGGGCGGAAGTGCGCGCCGGTCCACCTTGCCATTGGCATTCAACGGCATTCGCTCCATCCACACGTACACTGCGGGCACCATGTAGTCAGGCAGACGCGATTTCAAATAGCTCCGCAACTCGTGCTTGCTTCTTTGCTGCCCCGGCTTGACGACCACATAGGCCACCAATTGCCGATCGCCGTCCTCCTGATCCCGCACTACCACCACTGTCTCTTCCACAGACGGGTGTTCTCCCAGGACCACGCCGATCTCTTCCGGTTCAATCCGAAAGCCTCTGATCTTGACCTGATGATCGACTCTTCCCAGATACTCGATCCCACCCTGCTCTCCTCTTCTTACCAGGTCGCCAGTGCGATACATCCGCGCACCCGTCTGCGTGCTCCACTCATCCGGCAGAAAACTCACAGCCGTTTCGACCGGCGATTCCACATAGCCATAAGCCAGGCCTTCGCCGGCGATGTACAACTCGCCTTCCACACCGGAAGCGACCAATCGCTGCCTGCGGTCCAACACGTAGACGCTGGTGTTTCCGACAGCCTGCCCGATGGGTACGGTTCGCGCTCCCGCAGGCACCGTTTCAACTCCATGCCAGGTGCTGAAAGTGGTGCTTTCGGTTGGGCCATAGACGTGCAGTAACCGTCCTTCGTATCCCTGGTCGCGCAGTTCTCTAACCCAGCGCGGTTCCACCGCCTCGCCTCCAAACAAGAGGGTCTGCACATCACGAAATGCCCACGGCGCTTCGCGCGCCATCTGATTGAAGAGCGCCGTGGTCATGAACATCACCGTCAGCTGCTCTGCTCGAATCTGCAGCGCATACCGCAGTGGCGTGAGCACTGTTTCATGGTCCACTCCGACCAGCCGGGCGCCGTTCAGCAACACTCCCCACACCTCGAAAGTCATGGCGTCGAACGAGGCATTGGATCCCTGGGCCACTCGATCTCGCGCATTCAACTGAACGTAGTTGGTATTGAGCACCAGCCGCGTCACTGCTGCGTGCGGAATGACGATTCCCTTGGGCTGGCCCGTCGAGCCAGACGTGAAGTTGATATAGGCCACGTTCAGCCCACTGGCCTGAGGCGGTGGGTTGTGTTCTCCGTATCCGGCGATCCGGGTTGCGTCTCGTTCGAGGTCAACGACTGTTTGCTGCTCAACCGGCAGCGATAAGGCGACGTTCTGATCAGTCAAAAGAAATCGGGCGCCGGTTTTCGTAATCATGAAAGCCAGGCGTTCTGCCGGATAGCTGAGGTCGAGTGGGAGATAGACTGCTCCAGCCTTGAGCACCGCGAGAATCGAAACAATCAGCGAGGTCGAGCGCGGCAGGAAGAGTCCGCACACCATTGCCGGGCCGAGCCCCACAGCGTGCAGGTGATGCGCCAGTTGATTGGCCCGCCGGTTTAAGGCTGAGTAAGTAAGTTGGCCGTCAGCGAAGGAAAGGGCGACCGCGTCAGGTGAACGCTCAACCTGCTGTTCGAACAACTCCACCAGAGAAAGCTCGCGCGGCAAAGCCGAAGCGGTGTCATTCCATTCGACGAGTAGCTGATGGCGCTCCGCAGGGCTCAACAGTGAGACGGTTCTCAGGGGTTGCTCGGGCGCAGTGAGGATAGTGTCGAGCACTGTCTCCAGGTGTTGGCCCAGACGTTGAATGGCTGACTGGCTGAGGCGACTACGATCATAGAGGAGACGGAAGATCAGGTCGGGGATGAGGCCAGCCACGATAGAGAGCGGGTAATGCACCTGCTCATAAGCTCGAACATTGCGCACTTCCAGCTTGCCATTACCGGATCCCTCCGCCTGCTGCGCGCTGCCGTTGCTGTCCTTAATATTATGGTTATGGGATCCGTTACCATTGCCCTTGCCTGTTGACCGGCCCTGTCGCGGCTTTGCATCCCGGACCGGATAGTTCTCGAACACCAGCAAACTATCGAACGGCCTTTGACTCCGCGCCACTCCGCTCCATCCCTGAATCTGGATCAGCGGGGTGTACTCATATTGCCGCGCCTCGACCTGCTGCTCCTGCAGCCGCTTGAGCCATTCAGAGATCGGCTCTGCCCCGGCGATGGTAACCCGCACCGGAACCGTGTTGATGAACAAACCGATCATCGCCTCGATGCCGGACAGGCCAACCGGACGACCTGAAACAGTTGCACCAAAGACGACGTCATCCTCGCCGCTGTACTGGCCCAGGACGAATGCCCAAACGCCCTGGATCACGGTGTTGGTTGTCACGCGCAACAGCCGGGTCAGCGCCTGCAGTCTGGCGGTGGTCGCGCTATTGAGGAAGATGCGGTGCTCTCCGAAGCCGGACTTAGAGTCGTGCTGCACTCTGCTGTCCTGATCCACTCCGAGACGTGTAGGCGTGTCGAAGCCCTGCAAGCGCTCGCGCCAGAACTTCTCGGCCGCGTTTAGATCTTGCTGTTTTAACCAGGCTATGTAGCGACTGTAGGGTTCGGCAGGCGGAAGGCGGAGATTTTCACCCTGAGAGAACGCCTGGTAGGAGAGGCCCACCTCGCGCAACAACACGGGCACGCTCCAGCCGTCAAGCAAAAGGTGATGATGAGTCCAAACAACTTCATAAGATTGTGGGCCCAGGCGGATCAGCGTAAGACGAATCTGCGACGGTGAGGAGAGTAGAAAGCCGCGGCTGCGGTCAGCGTTGAGAAAACGCTCGAGAAGTACATCCTGCTCAGCGGGAGAACAGTCAGACCAATCAATTAAGGAGCATTTGAGCGCGGCGCGACGGCGTACTACCTGGAGCGGCTTTTCGCGATTCTCGTAGAGAAAAGCCGTGCGCAGAATTGGATGGCGATCGACGGCAAGTTGCCACGCCTGAATGAAAGCATGAATATTGAGGTCACCGTAGTAACTCCAGCTCTGCTGTTCCACATAGACGCCGGAGCGCGGCGCCAGCAGCGTGTGAAAGAGCATCCCCTCCTGCATGGGCGAGAGAGGATAGATGTCCTCGATAACGGACGGCTTATGCATTCCCATAGCTCCTAAAAACCTTGTGATCGAATCTCCCGGTGGTGACCTAATTTGAGGTTCTTCATCCGCAGATTACACAGATTTAGTAATCAATCTGTGTAATCTGTGGATAGAAAGACGAGGACAAGTGCAGTGCAGGTCTAACCCTGACCATCCATCTCAGTCAGCAAACTATCGAGTTCCTGCTGACTCAGGCCGGCGGCTGGGAAATCGGACGGTGTGTAGCCCACGGCTTCCTCAGTCAAACAATGCTCGATGTAAGAGCGCAGCGTCCGCAGGTAACTTTGGGCCAACTCACCCAACTTGCCGGGGTTAGAGAGGTTATAGATCCAAACCAGTTGTAATTGATTACCCTTCACGCGGGGATTGATTCTGAGCGCGTAGGCGCCGGCGCTTTCCCCTTGAACACCAGAACGTTCGATTAAATTAAACGTTTCGGCAGCCTGGTCCAGGTAGCGAAACGCAATCTGCGCCGGAGGCAGGGCGCTCGGTTGTGCGGCCGCGGAGCCATCAACTGTGCGGCGAAGTTGTTCTTTGATGGTTTTCAACGTCTCGGTTTTCGTTACCTCGCCGCCAAACTCCAGAACGATCGGGAACGACACCGTAAACTGTCCCACTGTGCTGGCCCAATTAACGTCAACCGGCTTAACGTTCCGTCCATTAGTCTCGAGATCAACGCGAAGCTTTTTCTCTCCGGACCACGATGAGAGTGTGTCCATCAGGGCCGTCAACAATATCTCGTTAACAGAAACCTTATGCCGTTCCGGAATTTCATGCAGCAGGCCGCGAGTTTCATCAGGACTCAGTGACAACTGCAGGTGAGCTGGATTAGCGTCTTGCGAGTCAGCAAGCTCCGCCGGCGACTGATCCGCCAAATGTTCAACCCAGCGACTGAACGAGGCCGGCTGCGGACCAAGGTCAACAGAACCACCCCGGCTTAATGCATGACACGCAGCCTGTAAGTCCCTGATCAGAATGTGGAGGGAAACTTCATCAGCGATCAATGGATGGACCACGAGGAGCAATCGACTCGGTCGCAGCGTACCGAGATCCACCAACGCCAGACGCAGCAACGGCGCTTGCGACAAGTTCAAACCGTCCCGCATCGAGGTTGCGAGCGATTCGAGTTGCAGATCCTGGTCCGGCGCTGAGAACGATGAAAGATTCACGCTCGTCACAGCCGTGACTTCAACCGACTCCGACGGCATCTGTACCCAGCTACCGTCTGCCGCCACGAACCGCATTCGTAATGCATCGTGACGTGCCACCAGCGCTTCAACGGCGGCCATCAACACCGTGAGAGTTACAGCCGGCTCAACTTCGAACCAGACAGCCTCAACAATCTCCTGGTCCAACAATGAACTTTGGAATGACGTTAGCGGTAACGGCCCGGTCGTCGCCGGCGCCACGGTGAGTCGCGCGGTTGTTTCCGCAGCCTGCGCCAGTTCGGCAACGGTTTGATTTTGGAAGAGGTCTTTCGGAGTGAGTACAAACCCCGCCTGGTTGGCGCGCGCGACAATCTGAATCGTTAAGATTGAATCACCGCCCAGATCAAAGAAGTTGTCGTGCCGGCCGACACTGTCAAAACCAAGCACGCTTGCCCAAATCTCAGCCAACACTTCCTCAGCCCGCGTTTGCGGCGGTTCGAAGGATCTTTCAAGCTGGGGTCGCTGCGATCCGGGATCCGGCAACAGCGCGCGATCGACTTTTCCGTTGATCGTCAGTGGCAACGCCGGTAACTGGATAAAGCTCGACGGAACCATGTAGTCCGGCAACTTGCTCAACGCATGCTGACGCAACAAACTGGTATTCAATGCGTGACCGGGTTCGTTGACGACGTAAGCGACAAGTTGGTTTTCTCCGGCTGCTCCGCGCCGCGCGATCACGACAACTTCCCGAACACCTTCCTGCTGGGCCAGTACTGTTTCCACTTCACCCAGTTCAATTCGGAACCCGCGTATCTTGACCTGATGGTCCGAGCGGCCCAGATACTCGACGTCTCCATTGCGCAGACGTTTGCCCAGATCACCCGTCCGGTAAAGACGCGCGCCAGGGCTTTCACTCCATGGATCAGGAAGGAACCGCTCAGCAGTCAGTTCGGGACGGTGCAAATACCCGCGCGCCACTCCGGCCCCACCGACGTACAGCTCTCCGGGCACACCGACCGGCGCCATCTGGGCATTGCCGTCCAGGATGTGCAACTGTAAATCCGGAATCGGTCCGCCGATAACGCTGCTTTGAGGTTTCAGGAAATCTTCGGCTTTCAATAAACGGTGAGTCACGTGGACGGTGGTCTCCGTGATTCCGTACATGTTGGTCAACTGTGGACGCTCGTGCCCGTGCCGCGCGATCCAGGGATTCAAACTCGCCAGTTCCAGCGCCTCACCACCGAAGATCACTTGTCGCAAGCTCGACAGCGACTTTGCTTCGCCACTTTCTTCCGCCTGAATCAGTTGCCGGAATGCGGACGGCGTTTGATTCAATACCGTCACGTTTTCCTGCTGGATCATTTGATAAAAAGCTTCCGGCGAACGACTCAACCAATGAGGAACGATCACCAACCTGCCTCCGTATGACAGCGCTCCCCAGATTTCCCACACGGAAAAGTCGAAAGTAAACGAATGGAACAACGTCCAAACATCGTCACTACCAAAATTGAACCAGTGCTCGGTCGAAGTCAGAAGTCGCGTCACATTCGCATGAGTGACAACCACTCCTTTCGGTTGTCCGGTAGAACCGGAAGTGTAGATGACATAGGCCGCGCTGCTGGTGTGGACGTCGCTCTCCGGCGGTGTGTTTTGATTTTGCTTCGCGATGAGTGATGAGTCCTCATCCAACCGCACGACATCAATGTTTGCGGCCCAGTCCACTTCCACTTGACCGTGCGTCAGCAAAACAGACGCGGCGCTTTGCTTCAACATGAATTCCAGACGTTCAGCCGGCGCCTGCGGGTCGAGTGGCAGATAAGCGCCCCCCGCTTTGAGCACGCCGAGAACTGCGACCACCATCTCCGGCGACCGCTCCAGGGACAACCCCACGATCACTTCCGGACCAACGCCGCGCGAGCGCAAGTAATGCGCGAGCTGGTTTGCCCGTTGGTCCAACTCACCGTAAGTTACCTGCTCTCCGGCAAAGCCCAGCGCTACCCGGTCAGGATGCATCCGAGCGTGGCGTTCGAACAGTTGGTGCAGGCACTCCTGCAGCGCCGGTACTTGCGTCCGCGGGTTCCACTCTTCCAACAACCGCGCCTGTTCCGCCTCAGTCAGCAACGGTAAAGTTGCGAGAGACTGTTCCGCGTCGGCGGTGATCGCGGTCAGCAGTGTTTGCCACTGCCTCACCATCCGCTCTATCGAATCAGAGTCGAATAGATCCGTGTTGTACTCCAGCATTCCACCAATCCACTCACCGCTTTCCATCATCGTCATAGTCAGATCGAATCTGGCGGTGTTGTTCCCGATTGGCAGTGATGACAACGTCAGTCCCGGCAGTTCTGAAGCTTCCGCCGGCAGATTTTGCATGACGAACATCACCTGGAAGAGCGGTGTATGGCTGAGAGCACGTTCCGGCCGCAACAGGTCGACTAACTGCTCGAACGGTAAGTCCTGGTTGGCGTAGGCCCCCAGCGTGGTGGCGCGGACTTGCCGCAGTAACGACGCAAACGATGCCGTTCCATTCACCTTACTGCGTAGCACCAGCGTGTTGACGAAGAAGCCGATCAGCCCTTCGATGTCCGGGCGATTACGATTGGCGATGGGTGTTCCAACGCAGATGTCATCCTGCCCGCTATACCGGTAAAGCAGGACCTGGAAAGACGCCAGCAAGGTCATGAAGAGCGTTACGCCTTCGGCTCGACTGAGCGTCTGAAGAGACGCCGACAAAGAAGCGGGCAACATAAACCGGTGGCGGTCTCCGGTGAAGCTCTGAATACTCGGTCTGGGCCGATCAGTCGGTAAAGCCAAAAGGCTCGGAGCGCCTTTTAGTTGGTCCTTCCAGTAAGCGACGCGGGCTTCCAGAACATCCCCACGAAGCCATTGGCGCTGCCACAGCGAAAAGTCCGCATACTGCACCGCCAGCTCCGGCAAAGGAGAAGGCTGCACTTCAATAAAGGAGCGGTAGATTGTTGTTAGCTCCCGAATCAATACGCCCGCCGACCAGCCATCGCTGACGATGTGGTGCATGGTCAGCAACAGCACGTGTTCATTCGAACCGAGACGCAGCAGTTTTGCACGAACGAGCGGAAGCGCATTCAGAGCAAATGGTCGCCATGCCTCGTCCGTCGCCAGCTTGCGGACCAGCACCTCAGCAATATCGCCGGGCAGTTCACTCAGTTCTACAAAATCCATGCGGAATGTTTGAGCTGGTTGAATCAACTGCACAGGCTGGCCGTCGTTGGTGGGGAACGTCGTGCGCAGCACTTCGTGACGCCGGATAATCTCGCTCAAAGTTTGTTCCAACGCCGCGATGTTAAGTCGCCCGTGCAGTTTTACGGCGGCCGGAATGTGGTACGCGGGGTTACCCGGAATCAGCTGATCGATAAACCACAAGCGCTGTTGTGCAAACGAAAGCGGCAACGTGACGTTCCTCGGGAACGGCACGAGCGGAGGTGCGCTTGATCCGGCTTGCTCTCGCAGCGCAGTGTCGATGTGGACCGCCAGTTCGGCGATGGTTGGATTATCAAACAGGTAATGGATCGGCAGGTCGACCTCGAAAAGTTGTCTCACTCTCGAGATCACCTGAGTGGCGAGTAACGAGTGTCCACCCAGGTCGAAGAAATCATCCTTGCGCCCTACTCGCGACACAGAGAGGACCGATTCCCAGATTTGGGCCAGTACCTCCTCCGTCGCCGTATTCGGCGGCTCGAAGGATTTCACTCCCACTGCGCCATCGTATTCCGGCGCGGGCAACGCTCGCCTGTCGATCTTCCCATTGGCGTTAAGAGGAAGATTATCCATCTCTACAAACGCGGCGGGGATCATCTGCGGTGGCAGTTTCTCTTTCAGGTAATCGCGCAGCTCGCCGGCGGAAAGGGTCGCTCTTGTGCGAGCGGGCAGCAGGAGTTCCAATTGCTCCGCCTTTGTACCTGGTGAGTGCAATCCATTGCCGGCTTTGCGTGCGTAGAGATGGTAAAGTCCGGTGCCTTCGAAGCCCTCGTTTTCCTCTGTCACCACGTGAAAACCTTGCTCACGTAACATTGCGGTGATTAACGCCAGCCGCCCTTCCACGTCGTGGATCTCCAACACTACCTGCTTGATCTTCCGCCAGTCGTCCGCGTCAATTCCCGACAAAACGTCAAGCTCACTCTTCTCCACGTCGATTTTCAAAAGATCGATTGATTCGATCCCGTTTCGGTGGATAACCTGCGACAGCGTATCAACGCAACAGTCATAGGTTTCGGATGTAAACCTTCCTTCCAGAAACTCGTCGGCATGAGACGATAACTCCCCTCCCTGACTATTCAGATAAGCGCGAGTGAGTTGTTCGTCCAACACCTGATCGGCGTACAGTCCTGACATGCCCGACATGCGTGGATAAAAAGTTACTGAAGCCGTCCCTGCTTCGCCAGCAAGCGCGTCCTGGTACACATGCAAATCCAGATCGTGTAGTGCGGCGTTGGTTTTCAGAAGTTCAAAGACGGGCGGCACGGGTTCGAAAGCGTAGACCCGCAGATTGCGGCAAATGTGGTTGACGAAGAGTGTGAACAAACCAATGTTAGCGCCCACATCAAATACGCAATCCCCTTCATGCAGCTCGATGCCATGCCTCAGGTATATCTGGTCCTGAAAGATCTCCCGATACATGACATCGGTTTCGTTCTTGTTGAGTTGAACCACCTCGAGTTTGTTGGGCAGGTGGTAAAGACTCCGATCAAAGCGTATCGGCAGAGATCGCTGAGCGTGGACGAAGTAGGCCACCAAGCGCTTATCACCGGGGATGTCTTCTCTTAAGAGCACGGCTGCTTCCCTGACACCGGAGTGTTCCCTCAGCGCCGATTCGATTTCGCCGAGCTCAATACGGAACCCGCGCATCTTCACCTGGTGGTCCATGCGGCCTACGAAACCGATGTTTCCATCCGCTTGCTGACGGCCAATGTCGCCGCTTCGATAAAGCCGCTCGCCCGGCGTGGAGGCCAGTGGGTTTGGCCGAAACTTCTCTGCCGTCAATTCAGGCTGGTTCAGATACCCGAATCCTAATCCCGCGCCGGCGATGCAGATCTCACCAGGCACTCCGAACGGCACCGGCAGTAAGTGCGCATCGAGCAGGTGAACTTGCACATTCGCGATCGGACGACCGATGTGTGGTTCCTGCGAATGACTAAGCGGTCCGGTCATGCTGGCGCAGACTGCGGTCTCGGTTGGACCATATGCATTGAGAAAACGCCGGCCTTCTGCCCACCGGTGCACGACGTCAGCGGGACAGGCCTCGCCCGCGACGATCAGTGTTTTCAGTGCCGGCAGCGTTGCGTCCGGCAGAAGTGCCAACACCGACGGCGGCAGCGTCACAACGCTTATGTTGTGCTCGCGTAGTAGACCCAAAAGTCCGGGTCCCGGCATCAACAGATCCCTGGGAGCAACTGTCAGGGTTGCTCCGCTCAATAAAGTGGTAAAGATTTCTGAAATGGCAGCGTCAAAACCCAGCGATGCGAACTGTAGTGTCCGGCTGTCAGGCCCAATGGCAAAGCCCGCGATTTGAGCGTTGACCATGTTGACGGCACTGCCATGCGAGACCATTACTCCGCGCGGCCGCCCGGTCGAGCCTGAGGTATAAATGAGATAAGCCGCGCTCCTGAGCGAAGCATCACTGTGCGGATCGTAATCAACGTAACCGGCAAAGACCTCTCCGGATTTATCCAGACAGATAACTTGTCCCCAGTGTGCCGGGAGACTTTCCATCGCGCTCTCATCCGACAGGATGACGGGTACGGCCGCATCCTCGAGAATGAAAGACAGACGCTCGAGCGGATACGTGGGATCGAGCGGCACGGCGTGACCACCCGCCTTCAGTGCTGCCAACAGAGCAAGGATCATCTCCGGTGAACGCTCGAGACAGACGCCGACCGGCATTCCTGTTACGACACCCATTGCTTGCAGATAGTGGGCCAGTTGATTGGAGCGACTGTTTAGGTCCTTGTATGTCAGTTGCTCATCACCGAAGACCAGAGCGATGGCGTCCGGCGTCTGGAGCACTTGTCGCTCAAACAAACGATGTAAACATTCATCAAGGTGAGACTGGACCGCGGTGTCGTTCCACTCTCGCAGCAGTTGATGTCGTTCGGCTGCGGTCAGCGGTGAGTAGCGTTCGTAACGCCCGTTCGGATCGGCGGCCATAACGGACAACGTGCGCTCGTAATAGCCGAGGATCGCGTCAACTTGTTCACCGTGTAACTCCCGGTCGTTAAAGGTGAGAGATAACTGCAACTGCGAGGTGAAGGGATCCAGCGTGAAGTTGCTGGCCATCGTAAAGTTGGTCTCGATGACAGTGCGCGCGCCCATCACCTGCATCTTGTCCTGGAACTGCTCCAACCCCTGATACACGTGAAAGTGCAGAAATCCGAAAGCTGTTTCGAAAGGCATTCGCCCTTCCAGCATCTGCTTGATCTCAACCAGCGGATAACTCCGGTGAGGCAACATCTCCTGCTCCGCATGGAAGACCTGCTCTACCAGATCTCGCCACGAGCCGCCGGACAGCTTCAGGCGAAACGGCAGAGTATTCAGAAACAGGCCAATCATCCGCTCGGCATCAGGACCTTCCGGCCTGCCGTGCGAGACTAATCCGGTCACTGCTTCAAACCCGCCGCTAAGCAAAGTCAGAATTCGTAAGTGTGCAGCAAGGGCCACATATTTGAGCGATGCGCCACTCATCCGCGCCAGTTGATTCAGCCCACTCATGGTCTCCGCAGAGAAGCTGACGGTCCGCTCGCGGGTCTCGGGTATACCGGGTTGGGCCGCGACCCAACGCGGCAATCTCTGAGGCTCGCACGCCTCCATCTGCTCTTTCCAGTAGCGCTGACTTTCCGCTGACTCCAGCGCCTGCTGCTCGAGCGCCACAAAATAGCTGTACTTCATCCGCGGTGGCGGCGCGAGCGGTTCCGAATTTTCTCCCAGCAAATACCAGTAGTGCTGAAACAGTTCCGTCATCAGCGCCGACAAACTCCAGCCGTCGATGATGGCGTGATGCAAACTGATCATGAATTGAAACGTCTCTTGATCGCGCCTATGAATGCGAAAGCGGATCAAGGGCGCCTGGTCCCATTGGAATGACTTCCCTTTCTCTGCTTCCAGATCGTTAACCAGCACCGCCTCCAGCTCCGCCGCCGAAAGATGACTAAGGTCCTCGATCTCCAGGGGCGGATCCACTTCCCGGTGGACCAACTGCAAGGGCGTGCTGTAACCAGTCAAAGCAAAAGAAGTGCGCAGGATAGGATGCCGGCGAATCAGCTCAGCAATCGTCGCTCGCATAGCGGACGCATCCAGACGAGCACGTATTTGAACGCTCATTATGTCGTGATAAATGGGCGTCTCCGGGCTGTACTCGCTGTGGAAGATCATCCCGGCTTGCAACCGCGTCAACGGATAAGCGTCTTCGACTGTCTCCGGTAATCGCTCGCGATCAGTGACGTTGATTAAGCTGAAGGGCGCTACCTCCAGCGGCTGATCCTGCAAAGGCGTGGATTCATCATGAACGATCGATAGTTCGTGAATGGTGGGATGACGGAACAACTGCTCGACGGAGAGTTTGATACCGTTCTCCTGCGCCTTTGCCAGTACTTGTATGCTCCGGATCGAATCGCCACCGAGCTCGAAGAAGTTGTCGTGTATGCCAACTTGCTCTACCCCGAGCACTTCCGCCCAAATCTGCGTCAACAACTCTTCTACTTGCGTGCGCGGCGCTTCGTATACGCGACTCTGCGTCAACTCAAACTCCGCCGCCGCCAGCGCTTTGCGATCGACTTTCCCATTGGCCGTCAGCGGCAACGATT
>DASVGE010000217.1:0-40033 GCA_036379695.1 Pyrinomonadaceae bacterium
CGCCAACTGCCGAGCGAATAACTCCGGGCGAATCGGAGACTGCGCCGGTGAAAGCACCGCGTCGATAGCCAAACAAGTGGGCTTCTGAAAGTTCTTTAGGAACCGCGGTGCAGTTGAAGGGAACAAACACCCTCGAACGGCGGGAAGAAAGTTGATGAATGGCGCGCGCCACTAACTCCTTGCCCGTGCCCGACTCGCCGGTTATTAGTACAGTAACGTCAGACGAGCGACTCTTGTGTATCTCATCAACCAGCCGTGTCATTGCGGGACTTGAGTAGATCAATCCGGGAATCTTTTGATCCGCACGGGCCACTGGATGAGGTCCCCCCTGCGCACCTGGTATGCGTTCGCGAAGCGCGCAAATCTCCAAACCCATCGTTGTCACGCGTAACAGCGGATCAAGTGATAACCCGTCCAATAACAGCTCTTCAGTGCGAGGCGCAATGAAGAGCACAGCAGGCTCTGCATTCTGGGGTCGCAGCAGAATCACTGAGGCATTGTGCTTCACGCCATACGCAGCACAGTCGTCGTCGTTTCTTAGATTTTGCAAGTCACGGGCGAGCACATTACTTTCTTCAAACGACAGTCCGTACGAAGCCACCTTAACAACAGGTCCATCCGGGTGCGCTTCTGCGATCATGATCCGTTCGGCAATTGATTCCTGATGGAGCACAGCGGCCAGTTCGTGCAGCAATAGTTCACGCGAAGCGGCGGCATTAACCAACCTCAACGTGAGCAGTTGAGATAGTGCCACCGGATCAGTACGGCGATCCGGCGCTTCGCCATCGAGTTCAGCAAGGGAGCGCTCCACTCTGGCAACGTCAGGCTGGGCACCTAACTCGCGAAACGTCTGCAGCGCACTTCCGAGCTTCTCGAGCGCCCGCTTAGGAGATGTTCGCGCGTAAGCTGTACCCAATACCTCGCTGGCTATTGCGCTGCGGTAGCGATCGCCGAGCATTTCAAAGATGGAAAGACTCCTGCCAAAGTGTTGCGCCGCGAGAGTAGCGTCGCCCTGGTTGAGTGCGACCAATCCATTCAAACGTTCGGCTTCACCAATGATCCCGACGTCCGCCGCAGACTCCGTTGCCTCCTCGGAAACTCTCTTTAGCAAGTCGATGCATGTGTCGACCTGGTCAATGCGAAGATAGCTTTCGGCGAGCAACAGGCACGATTCGCATTGGGCCTGGCGGTCACCGATACTCTCAGCCAACGCCAGTGCTTCGTTCCCAAACTTAACGGCCTCAGCCACGGCATTCATGCCGAGATGACAGCGACCAAGCGTGCACAACGCCTGCCGGGCATACCACTTGTTACCATGTTCCGTTGCCAGCGACACCGCGCGTTCGAGCAGGGCCTGCGCTTCGGTATACTCGCCACGCAGCATGTGCAACTGGCCCAGTGAATCCAGCACCATCGGCACTTTGGCATTCTGCTCATCTATCTCGGAGGTCAGCGCAAGCGCTCGGTTCAAAGCCTCCTGAGCACGCGACCACTCGCCAATCAGGATCAGATTCATGCCGAGGTTGTTATAGCCATCGGCTGCGTTAGCTTTGTGCTCCGTGCGTTCGTAGTAGCCGATGGCCTTTTCGAGACAGCGGATTCCTTCCTGCATGCGCTTCAGGAACCAGAAGGCGCCGGCCATATTGGTATGGATTTTCCCGAGCAGGTAAGGGGCAGGGTTATCACCTACAAGCTTCAACGCCTGCTCGAAATTCTCCAGGGCAGGTTCGTACTTGCCTTCGAACAACTCCGCGAGAGCGATAGCGAAGTAAGCTTCAGCCAATCCGCGCCAGTCTCCGGTGCGGCGATAGTGTTCGAGGGCACTTTGTGCATAGTCGCGAGCGATCGTGTATTCGTTGATGCTGCGATACACACGCGCCAGCGCAACGTAGATAACGCCGAGATGGGCCGCGCCGTTACTTTGAGAAGCTTCGCGCAGTGCGGTATTCAGAATCGCGATCGCTTTGGGAGGATCGCCGGTGTAGTGATAAGCAAGGCCAACGTGAACACGAACATACGCCAGTGATTCGGCATCCAAATCCTTGAATGCTTCCGGCAGTTCATAAATCTTGATCGCTTCCAAAGACTCGAGGTACCGGCCCTGCATCTCGAGTGCGACCGAGAGATAACAGTGAGCCCTCGCGAGCAGTGCGGGATTGCGTCTTGCTGTTTTAATGAGCGAGCGGCTGCTGCGTTCGGCTTCACTTGATAAGCCCTGATCGAGCAGACTGCGCACTGCCTCAGTCTGCTCCGTCTGCGATGTGAGTTGACTTTGTCGTTTTTGGGCTTGTGCACTTGCGACCGCCGCTGCTGAAAACTGCGACGCGGATTTGTGGCCGGCAGAATTGCCGTTTGGTAAGTGCGGGTCGTTATTCATGCCGAACGTTCACGTTTTGTACCAGGCAGTATGAATGAAGCTTCATCCGGATTTCAAGACGAAGCCAGCCTGGCTGGCGCGGCAGTCACGGTGTGCTGCGCTGCTGTAAAAGAATCGTGGTGTAATGGCTTTTAAATCGGAACCCGGCACGGCGATAAAAGCTGTGCGCCTTGTGATTGTGGTCGTTTACCAGGAGACAGATCGATCGGGTACGCTTCAGCAAGCTGCGACTCAATTGCGTCAGACAACTCAGCCCATAGCCCTGGCCGCGCTTTTCGGGGTTGACGTAAATGCCTTCCAGATAAATCGCCTCCGGAGTGTCAGCAACAACATCGGCTTTGAACACCAGAGAGCCATTTTCAATCAACACCCAGACGCGTCGCTGGTCGATACGACGAGCACAACGCGCCGGAAACCCCTTCGGATCAGCAACGATTGGATTAACCAGGCCGAGTTCCTCAAACGCCATTCTCGCGTGCGTAGTCATCACGACACTCAGGTCTTCGGGCGTGGCCAGTCTCAGGCCAAAACCCGGCTTTACCGTTTCAGAGCAGGCTTGCTCCAGCATGGTATCGCGCTGCTCCAAAAGTAATTCACGGCCTACTTGATGTGGCACGCTGCCGTCGCTGGTAAAGTGACGCCAGAATTGCTCAATTCCGGCTTCCTCCCCCATTATCACGTGCACCTTGTCGGAGTTGCGAACGAGTCGCGCAAACGCGGCCAATACAGCATCGCTCCTGGTTTCAAAGATAGTGGCATGGCCTACTAGTGCAATTCCCTCAATGCGTCCGGCGTGATCGCGATAACAATAAAAACTGCCTCGATTGAAATCACTCACCAGGCCGTTATCTCGAATAAAGCTCGACATAACCACCGAATGGACGGGACGCGCCGATAGAAATTCAAGCGCTTCAGCTTCCGAGCCGTGGGTGAGGAGATCGATCCCGCTGTCTTTTCGCATGATGGAACGAAGCGCAGGCGCACTAAGTGATTCCCCAAGTGAGGGGCTTTGAGAGAATAGTCGGGTCAAACGGTTGTTCTTTACTAATTGGTCAGTCCCTATTACCGACCTGATCGTCGCTGTCGGCAACATCAGAAGCCCGTGAAGTCGACGCCGTTGTCGATAACGACCGGCATCGAAGTAGTAGCGTCACCATTAATCAGCGCTGCTTGAGCTTGCAGGCGGAAGTCGTTAGCCAAAGTGGTGTCGCTAATCAAGATTCCATCACTGATCAGGATTCCATCGTTCAATAAGAAGCCGTCACTAATCAGAATTCCATCGCTGATCAAGATGCCACTACCGATAAAGACAGTTCCGCTCCCGAGTGGACCACCGTCGCTCGTGAGAACGTTGTCGCTAATCAGTATCCCATCGCTAATGAGTATGCCATCACTGATTAGAATGCCGTCGCTGATCAAAATACCGTCGCTGATTAGAATGCCGGTGCCGTAGACCTTTTGGTACTTCGCGATCACATTGCCTCCGGTCGCAAACGTGTATCCGACATTGATTCCCTGCGCCCAGGGAAAGCTGTGTCCCGCAATAGTGGTTTGCGGCGTTGGAGGAGCTCCCGTCAGTAATGGTGAGCCGAGTGGCGTGCTGTTAGTGAGATCAGTACGGACCAGCTTCGCCAACCGAACTGCGCCTTCGATATTGATCTGCCCTGCACCTTGTTCGAACGTGTTAAAGCCGGCGAGCGGTTGAGCGGTGTACATCAGGATTGCCTTGACCAGGTTGGGCGTCAGATTGGGATTAACTTGCAACAAGATCGCAGCAGCGCCCGCAACCACAGGAGCCGCTACCGACGTACCGCTGAGGTACATCATCTTGCGCGTATCGTCTGCGCTAACGCCGGCATCAAGGCCAGGATTCTGCGCGATTAAAAGATTTTGTGTTTCTCCGGTCGCAGTGCCCGCCTCGCCTTCGGCGCTGATCAGCTTGTTACCGGGCGCTACGAGGTCCGGCTTGATCAGGTTGTCGTAATGTTTCACACCGGCGCTGTCAATGGTGAAGCTGCGTGTCGGACCATAGGAACTGTAACTGGTAACAACATCGTCTCCACGCCCATCCGTCCCAAAAGTATTTGTTGCTCCGACCGTGATTGCGGAAGGTTCGTTGCCGGGCGAATGGATTTGACCGTAGATTTTTTCACCCGCTGAGTTCTTGCCGTTGTTGCCCGCGGCGACTACGACGACAATGCCGGCATCCACCATTCGACGAACAGCCAAACAAACAGGATCCCGCTTATAGGAGTCGATTGCCGGCATTCCCAAACTCATATTTACTACCCGGATGTTGTAGGTCGCCCGGTTTGTCATTATCCAATCGACTGCCGCGAGCACGTACGAAGCTCTGCCTGCTCCCTGCGAATCCAGCACGCGCAAGTTAATAAGGTTGGCTCCCGGCGCAATGCCCGTGTACGCGCCGTTTGAGATTCTTCCATTTCCTGCGGCGATGGCGGCCACATGTGTGCCGTGACCGTAGCGATCATTTGTTGATCCGTCGTTAGTGAAGTCTTGCTGGACCACTACTCTCCGGTCGCCAACCGCATTGAGAAACGCTTTGTGGGACTTATAAATTCCGGAGTCGAGCACGGCGATGCCAATACCGGCGCCATCGAGCCGAACGGCCCCCGCATTCGTGCTCATCGCCTGGCGAATTTCGTCGGCGCCCGTGGTCAATGAAAGATGGCCAAGCTGTTTTGTCTCTCGATCGGTAGAAACGTAAGTGACTTCCGGGAAACCAGAAATTGTGGAGAGCATTGACGCGCGCGTCTCGACTACCCAGTGATTGAGGTTTTTAAGTCTATTAGTTACTGACGTCTGCTTTTCGAGAAGATCCTTGAGGGGCTTGCTGAGGCGACTCGTATTAAACTGAATGACAACTTTAACTGTTGACGGACTGTTGTTGACTACCAGTTCCTTAAGGTCCGGCGACAGTTTGTCAAGGTTGCTGGATTGCGCTCCAGCTTTTTCTCCAATGATGATTCCAGAAACAAGGAAGAGGGCGACCAGGGCGCAGGTTAATGTCCAAAGAAGTCGCAATCCTCTTTTTCTCTTCGTGCACGCAACGTTCACATGTGTTCCAAACTGTGTCACTTCATGTGCCATGTGTCTCATGAAATCTTTCGTGCTATTGCGGAGTGTCCGTCCGGCAGTACTTGTCAATCCCTATGCCATAGACTCGTTTACCCTGCTGCATGATTGGATCGCCGTAAATCCGCGACTTTTCGGCTAAAACCGACTTAATTCAGTTTGTCGTTTGCGAAGGCGAGTGCTACTTGGTACGCACCTTGAGTCGTACCTAAATTCAGTTGACCATCGGGATTCCACGTAAACGCCGGGAATTACTTCAGTTGCCGTGGTGCGAAGCAACTTCTCAGTGCGAACGAAGTATCCCCTGCTCGGGACAGGGATGTGGATCGTTAGTGCGAGTCGCGAAAATCTTTGCAGTGGTTGTTATCGCCAGCGCGGCGAGATGTAAAACATCTGATTAGGGGAAAGGCTTGCTAGAAGTAGCCTTACCGACAACATGCTGGGGTGGCGGAATGGCAAACGCTGCGGACTTAAATTCCTCTGTCCGGTTTCTTGCCTAGTGATACCAAGCGATACTAAGCAGTATTACCGACGTAGCGGCCGTCAAAGTAAGCTTACGTCGTGCTTGGTATCACCAGGTAATTGGCTCATCTTTGGCTCATCTGTGGTGATGAGTCCGTTGTTGGATAGCGATTTGAAATCGAGTAGATAAGGTGCAGATGAAAGCGTAAACCACAAAGGTTTTAAAGACGAAATTTCTATGACTCATGCCGCTCCAAGGCAAGGCTTGCTCCAGGCAGACCGAGCAGTTACAAGTGGCAAATCATACTTCTTCGATTCAGTTCAATGAAGTCGAAGGTCGTGAACGATTCGACTAACTGGTCAATGTTCAACTGAAACAATCTCAGCAGTTCATCGTTTCCGATGTTTCCCGTCGAAACCAGCAACAACTTCCAAGGTTCGCGCTTCAGCAAAAACGACTCAACAAAATCAGAGTCCTTTGTAACGATGACGCATTCTTCCTTGAACGAAAGCGTGATGAGAGATTTGATCGGTGGTACGATTGCCTTGCGGTAGATCAAGCGTATGGGTTGTTTCAAAACCTGCCACCTCTAATTGGTGAGCGAGACGACGTGGCAGTTGCGCGTCGATGAGAAACTTCATGCAACAATCGGCTCAATGCGCTTTATCTGGCTGAGTTGCCGGGCGAAGTCTAGTGCAGCGAGGATGTCATCTCTTTCCAGATCCTCGTAGTCGGCCAAAACTTCCTCAATAGACATTCCAGAACTCAGGAGTTCCAGAATCGATTCGACCGTATATCGAAGGCCGCGAATCGTCGGCTTCCCGTGGCAAATTTCCGGATCCATTGTGATGCGTTCACTTAGATTCATGTGTGTACTCCGATTTGGAATTCTAGCATAATGCACCGTAAGCGCGTGTGAAGTCGCTGTTACTGCCCAAAACCACTGGACCAATAAGATTGCGGCCGGTTGCTGGCGCCTGTAAACAGCTATGACTTGTCGTCAGAGATCAGTCCCCCTTCTTGAAAACTGAAGGCTCAATCGTAAACCAGGGCCAATAGGAACCTTACATCTCCAAGTCATCTAAAAACTCTGAGGCCGGTTCAACACTGGTAACCAGTAAATGATCTCGAGCGCGCGTACAAGCCACATAAAGCAAATGACGTTCGGTGTTATAGACCTCTTCGAGATCGGAATCATCAGCCGCGGTTTCAATTCGCGCCTGCTGTGGGATGATCTCATCATCACAGGCCATGACGGCGACCGCGCGGAACTCCAGACCCTTTGCCAGGTGCATTGTGCTAATCGACACACACTCGCTAGTCGGCTCGACATTGTTGTCGAGCACCTTGAACTGCAATCCTGCATCCGAGACTGCCTTCTCGGCACGGGCTAGCTCTCCGTTTGACCGCACGAATACTCCAATCTCATCTGGCCTGACGCCTTCGGTAAGACGTTCAGAAAGCCAGGAGGCGACTGTCTTTTCTTCTTCCTTTTCGTTGCCCAGCACCAGGATGGTTGGGGCTGGCCCATTGAAAACTGAGATTGTGTGACTGCGTTCTTCGGTAATCCCATCAACATCGGTCAATATCGGATCCAGCAGGTGGTCCGCGTGAGTTCTAATCTGATGTGATGTTCGATAATTAATTTGAAGGATGCGTGAGCGACCGCGTACGTCTACGCCGAGCGCCTTCCACGAAAAGGGATCCTGAAAGATTCGTTGGCCAAGATCTCCGGCGAAGAATAGACTATTCGGTTGGCCTGCTCCGAGTGCGGCGAGGAATCGCAACTGAGCAACGGTCATGTCTTGCGCTTCGTCTATTACTGCAAAGTCGAAGGGGAGGTTCTTTCGCTCGCCGAGATGGGCAGCTAGCCGAGCAAAGAGAGCAGCGTGAGTGATCAGACCTTTCCCTCCCAGCTCAGAGCGCACACGTTCAAATATCGTCCAAAGAATTGCTCGCTGTTGTTCCGGTAGACGCGTCTTCCGCCCTAACCGCTGGACACTTCGGTAGTCGTCCCACGTTTCCAGCTGCCAAGCATCAACAACATCCTGCCACTCAGTGCGCAAGAATTGCTGGCTGAATCTACTTCCCTCCACGTCTTTTGCGGCTTCCGCCAGCAACGATTGTACAACTTCGTCTGAAGCGATCTGTGGCGCACCAAATTGCAACTGGTATAAGCGCCGGCCGATCGCATTTATTGAGTGAACTTCGATGTTGTCGCCCAGGCGTGGTTCATGATGAAGCAATCGACGAAGCTTAGTGGCCAATGACCTGGCCAACGTGTCGGAGAAAGTTGTCAGCAACACTCGCGCATCGCGGTTGTGGCGCGCAAGGAATGCTGCGCGATGCAATGCAACCACCGTTTTTCCAGTACCTGCCGAACCTGCAACCCGGGCCGGTCCGTTGTAATCGCGCTCGACAAGTTGCTTTTGTGTTGGATGCAGAAAGATGGTCCACTTTTCCCATGGGTAATCCAGGGCCTGTTCCAATTCTTCGGCATCGCTCATCAGCCGGAAGCGGCGTTGCGCGTCAGGATGTTCAAAGGGACTAATCGTGCTCGCAGCGAAGTGATAGGTCTGAGGTGTGCCGCCGGTTGCCAACTCCAGTAATGCTTCAGCAGCTTCGCCCGGCAAATGATCAGCTAACTCCAGCACGGTATCCTCGTTAGCCTGGCGAACATCCTTGATCCATTCGACTGGCACGCCATAACTCAACAACTCATCGTCGGAAAGCCTCGTGAACAAGAGTGGCTTCGCCGGAGCAGGTCGAACTTCCTCGACATATTTTGGGGTGATGATTTCTTGAATCGTTTCGCGGACTTCGACGAACTGTGCTGCTCCTGTCTTTGGATGAGTTTCGAGTTTGCGCCTTTCCGCCCAACGATATGCGTCGTCATGGTGGCTGACGTAGCAAAGCAACAAACTGCGTTCGTGACGGTGAACAATCAGCCGAATATCTTTCGTCACGCGCACAGACCAGAAGTTCTGATCGCGCGCGGCATCCAGTTTATGAAACTGCATCCCAGGATTTGCCGGGTTTAGTTGGAGATCGAAAGCCGTGGTTTTTACAGCCTTCTGTTCCTCGCCAGTGAGCTTGGCGAGGCTATCAGTGAAAGTATCGGCAATGCGAAATTCCATCTACTCTTCGATCTCGACTGGAATGCCAATTTGGTTTGCTACTGGCGTATACAAATCCACATCAAGCTGGCGAGCATCAATAGAGACGACCAGCGAGTATCGCGTCGCTTTGTTGTATCGCTCAAGAGCTGGGCGTGTTTTCCACCACCCCAGCGCCGGATATACGCCAATAACGCCGCGACTCGCGAGATCTGCAGCGCTCCCTCGCCAGATGTCTGAGTGGAGCGAACCCTTGTGACGATTCTTTGTGCCAACCACCCAATTTGGATCTTCGGTTTTGCTCTGGGTTCCCTCTTCCTCGTCGCGAGCGGCAGCATTGATGCGAGCTCGAAAGTCATCAGGAGATTCCGCTGCTCGTTTGACATCGAAACGCAAGCTGTGTGACTCATACCGATATCGCGATTTCACACCACGCGCCGATGGGTTAGGTTCGATGAAGTACGAGAGGGTCACACGCATCTCCACTTCCTCTTCGCCAAGCTCTTCCAGTTCAGGCAAAGGCCACGGCAATCGATGCAGGTGCATGTCTCTAGTCTTCGGAGAATCACTTCCCTCGCGAGTAAAGGGATGAAGCTGCTCCTGAACAATCATCGCGAGTGAGTTAGCAGCACTTCTCATCGCCCGCGCCAAGTCCGGAACTCCGAAACCACAGTGTCGGATCAAATGTACATAGTCGCCTTTTAAAGGTTGTCTGTGTGCAGGCAAGAATGCTTGCCGCATCGCAGTGGTCCATTCTGCGGAGTGGACCATAAGGGCGCGAATGGACTCCGGCCACAAAGTTGGGTATTCGCTCATCAACTCTGCTGCCATCCGAGCGGCTAATGCTGTTGCAGCGCTTGTCGCATTTGCCGTCGTGAAAAGTCTCTCGTTGGGCAACCGGTGCGTCGTTAAGAGACTTAAACTCGGCGTCGGCAGAGCCATCAACGCATCCTTAGCTGCGTTTCCTCCTTCAAAGACTACATCCGGCTTCATTGGCCAATGTGGCTGCCAGGTCGATGACGTTGTGCTGAATGGACTAAGGCCACCCCTTGGTGCTACAGCTCGATACGCCCCCATATCGGGTTCACTTATGTCGGTAAGATCAGTATATGCACCGATAGTCAAGGCGTTCCAAGCCTGCCCAGGGTCATGTATGAGATCTGTACTGTTGCTCGCCGGATAATCCATCCACGTATTCGAATCCTCAATATTTCCTCCTGATATCAATAACAGCCTCGGGTTGGTGTTCTCGGCCTCGGCGTCCGACGCCAGATTATCCACTGCAGCTGACCATGCAGACGGTCGACCACGGTCTCGGCTATCGCGAGCAGTTATAGCCATCTCGAAAACGCGTTTCCGATCCGGCGCTGTAATCTCAGGCCGCGCGACTGCCTCAGAGGTTAAATAACCATGGTGACGAGAATCACCCACGTTGTCACCTTGGCCGCGCAGGAGCTTGACTGATTCCAAACGATGACCAATGTGGATGGGAGAATTCGTAATGAGTGCCGGCATTAGATCGCCCACGAGCGCCAATCCTGCCATCTGAGTTCCATGGCCATGTCCATCCTCTATTCCCCAACCGGGTTCGATTGTATGAAGGTCAACGTCGGCAAGGGCTGGCACAAGTAACGGATGGCCGTTGTTGATGCCGGTATCCAATATGCAAATGTGCGGAACGTCTTCGTTGGCGCCGGCAAATTCGGTGCGAGCAAGTAACTCGTTTAGCCAATCCGGTTGTTCGTCGAGAGGTAGGGCATCGAAGAAATCCGCGGTCTCTTTTGCGCGTCTTAGCTCGGCAACACTATTGAGGATCATCATTGACTGGGTAAGTTGAGCGCGTGAACCGCGCATCAGTAAGACGGTGCGCTCAGGGAATTTGAGCTCTTCAGGAGCCACCAGGAGATTATGCATTTGAGCGAGCCGGCGAAAGTTGGCCACAGTCGCCTGTCTATCTCCGCGAATTGGCAGCCAAACTTCCCACCAAAGCATTTCGTCTTCGGTTTCAGGGAACACAAACGGAGAGTCAGTCCATAACTCCTTCAGAGTAGCAGCCCGAATTTCACGAATCGTATTAATTAAAGCCTTGTGATCGAGAGAACGCTTCCCGTCTTCACTCTTCTTGTTTGCGAGGTAGTCACGAATCCAGTGCTCGAAAAGCGAAAGCTTTCCATCCGGTACAAACACTGTCGCTTTAGTCACTGTTCCTTCATGTCGAACATTGAAGAGCTCGATACCGGAGCGTTCTCGCGCCAGACTTTCAAATGCCAGTTCAATGTCCGGAAAGCTTTCAAACTCGACCTGCAGACCAAAGCCCGCTTCCAAGCCGGCTTCGATTTGAGCCTGCCGAGCTATCTCCATTTCTCTTTCCAAAGCCCGGAGCTGGCGAAACAACGCACCGCCATGTGTTCGCCGGTTGCGTTGGGGCACAGCTCCGCCGCCGCCACCCTGCTTCGGTGAACGATAGCGTTCAGTCTCAGTAAACCCTTCGAGAACGAAGTGAGGAAATCTACGTTCTTGATCTGGCATTCGAAGCTGCCTCGTTTGTTATTTACTTTTTTTGAGTCGACCCGCGGCCTCTCGCCGCTCTAATAACATTTGATGGATATCGGCCTGGCTGACAGTTTCACGTTCGTGAATGAGAGCGTCTTTGAGTACCTCCTCAGAGACGCGCGTTACTTCCGCATAGCTAAGCCCGAGAGAATCTTCTGCCAACTGTTTCCAGGAGATGCGTTTCTCAGCAATTGGTCTGAGTCTGGCTTTTAGTAATGAGGCAATCTGATCAACATTTGGCAATGAATAATAGAGAACATCGTCAAAACGACGGAACAATGCCGAATCAAGAATTTCCGGATGATTTGTAGCGGCAACAATTAAACTATGAGACGTGTCATGCTCAATCATTTGGAGAAAGCTGTTGAGGACTCGCCGAATTTCACCCACATCGTTAGCCGCAGTTCGCTGGGAACCGATCGCGTCGAATTCATCAAAGAAGTAGACACCTCGCGTTTGGTCCGTGGCTTCGAATATCTGACGAAGTTTAGAAGCCGTCTCTCCCATGAATTTAGTTATGAGACCATCGAGGCGTACTTGCAACAGCGGTATCCCAAGCTCTCCAGCCAGCACTGAGGCAGTCAGCGTTTTTCCGGTTCCTGGAGGACCAACAAGCAGCAGCTTACGCCGAGGAGTTAAACCGTGAGTAAGTATCTTGGCTGAATGACGCTGTTCACGAATCACTCTGTCGAGTTGCTTAGTCAAATCCTGATCGAGAACGACATCGCCAAATCGAGACTTCGGATACGAGACGGACAGAAGAGAAGCCAGTTCTCCACGCGGGCGACTGATGGGAATCGCGCCCTGCCTCTTCGCGTTATCGATTAATGCACGCAACTCCTCAGCGAGCTGACCATGCCCAAGTTTAGCTTCGTAAGCTGCGACTTGCATGGCCACAGAACGAAAACGCTGTTCGTCGCCTTCGAGGTGCGCCTTTAGCAATGCCTTGAGTTGGTCAGCACTCGCCATCAAATAGTCTCCTGCTCAGGGAAGAGTATCATCAAACGCGAAATACCCTGATAACTTCGCCGCAGAGGTGATTATGCGCACAGTTCAAACGCAACCTCGGGGTCCTTCTTTGTCCCTCGGTCCGTAAAAGCAGTAATTGCGCCATCCGCTGAGATCTTAACCGCAAGTCCAAGGCGCGAAAGAGCCTTCGCTGCGGCGCGTCGACCACCACCGTCGCTGCCACTAGCAACAGTCACAATCGCACCAGCAGCGATGATTGTCCCCATATTGTCCAAGACAACAGCACCATCTAAGGCTCCGATTTCCTCTCGTATTGGGCGCGGAATATTTTGAAATGACTGGCCGAGGAGATGACCTAGAAGAAGTGTCTTTTCTGTGCGACGGTGGGAAAGCAGATCATCCCTGCTCACATAGTCTGAAACATCAGTCGCCCTCGTGCCATTTGCTACTGCAATGCAGCCACCTGTGCGAGCGAAGGAGATGTCGAGACAACTTTCATATACGGCCCGCATCAACGTTTTCTGCTTCTTTGAGCCATCCATTCGGTCAATCACTGCATCGTGGGGGAAATGAGACCATTTGCCTCGTCGAAATGCGAACTGCAACCGCTGTTTCTTGAATAGCAGGATCTCCCCGTGGCGGTTGAGTATTAATGCAACCCGAGATTTAGTAGCCCAATCCGCAAGAGGCCGATACCGATTGGGGCTATACGAATCGATGATGCGAATGCGCCCGCCAATCCTTTGACTTAGCGATAGGTGCTCAACAACATGACCAGATGGCGATAGCACTAGTAGTGTGTCCATCCCATTACTTAGTACTTTCGCGTAATCATGCTGCACAAGTTCCGACAAGTGAGTCCTAGAGATGCGGGAGGGAACTGGGGAAGGGTCTATACCGATTGAAACGGAAATGCGTGCACCTTCATAAGTCTGCGACGCCCACTTCTGCATAAATGCAATAATTCCAGGCAACAAAGTATCATCCATTGATCTATGTTGCGCCGACCAGGCAACAACATCTTGCGGGCACTTGTCGACGAGATAATCGAAGAACGGCTCGCCTACAGCAACTAACTTCTGGCCAAGAGCACGCACGAATTGATTCATTATTTCGATATCGACATCTTCAAACGGGGTGTTCCTCCTTAATCGAAAACAGGCAGGCCATTCTTGGTCCGGCCGGATTAGCGCAACGCCGGGACCCTCCTCTGTCACCCTTGCTGAAGCAGGGTCGCAAGGGAGTGGAGACGCCTCCAAAACGGCACCGGCGAACATTGGCGCCAGATTAGTTCTCAAGATTTCGTAATATTCATTAGGTGTAAGGAGGCTACGCTGCATGATTGAGCACTCTCTTATATGACGACCCAGCGCCGCCCCTTGGCCTCGCCGTTCGCTAAGTTCGCCAAGATCCAATCACAATGCCGATACTCGCTGGAAGTTGGCCGATAAACCCAATAGTCGAACGCGTTGTGACCAGTCCGCCGCATCCGGAGGATTGCCGGACGTGGAAGCTTGGCGTCGCCAATTTCGATAGTAAGATTGTGGTGATGTTTCACTACCTTACGCTGCTCTGGTTCAGACGCCGCCTTCTTGCTTTCCAGTCGAAACGTTGGCCTGACATCCGCGTTGACACGCACACCAAAAAATTGTTCCCACACTTCGGAAGGTGGCTGTACTTGCGACTCACGACCACCTCCTTGCTCGTTCGTCAAATCCATGATTAGTTCGCGTGCTTGCATTGATCACTCCGCTACCAAAGGTCAGAATCATTACAAGGCTTTGATTTTTGGGACCGACTTAGAATTTGTGACTGAATTCCAGTTGCAGGTCTTCTCTCTGCGCTGTTGTCTTGCACGGATGTCCAGTCGCTGGAAATCACTTGAGGAGCAGAGCAGCAATCAGGTCGTTCTAATGACTTTCATGACTTCATCCCCGAGGTGGTTGATAACTTTCACCGCAATCCGACCCGACCTAGGCTTGTCGAACGGTCGAGAGGTATCGCTATTAAGCGTCGCCCAAGCCTCCTCGTTGATTTCAGCCTTGAGGGTGATCCTGAGCGATTGATATGGATCGTTAGCACCGAGGAAATACGCATGACGGACGAAGAAGCTCTCTTCGTTGTAATCAGTGTCGATGAACCAACAGGCAATGCCTTCCGCACCGTCGCTGCAGACCTCTCCCGTATTGGGATGGAAGACATCTACACCGTTGACTCTAACTTGAAGCTGTCCTCCCGCGGTTTCAAGGATGTCGATGTCCGGCTCGCCGAAAATGACGAAGAGATTCCCCTTGCCAGTGTTCTTCAACTCGTCTGACATGTGCAAGTCGGCGTTCATGCGAGCTTTCAATACTGGGATGCGGCCAAGCTTGCTGAACTCCGTCGAGTGAGCGTCATAATTGAATGCGCAAGTGATGAGTACATTAAAGCCAGCATCGCCTGCCTCGCGCGCAGCGGACACAAGGTCGGGCCGAGCGACTGTTCCAAACTCTGGACCGATGAAAATAGCTGCGCGTTTCTCAGTAGCATGTTCTGAATCTTCTTCACGATAGCGGCCTTCAGCGCAAATCAGATAACCAGGCCATGGAATTAGCGAGGTGAAGTTGATCTTATCTTCCTTATGTGATTGTTGCACTCCAGCCATCTTTAAGCTTTCCAGAATCTTCCCCACGAAGTCGCGCTCTTCAGCGGTCCTCGAATTCGCCGCGCTATCGAACAATTCGTCATTTTCATCCACGCCTAACACACGATGCGGCGAGAGACTTTCGACGGTGAATGGACCAGCAACGCGAACCTTCTTATTGTTTTGGTAGGGTTTATCGTACAGGTACACGGGCTCAGCCTTACCGGCCAAGGAGATGTCGATCTCCTTTTGACGTGCGATGCGCTGCTTCCACCACTCTGTGTGCAGCCCCTTCACAGAAGCGGGCCATTTCTCTTCTGCGTCGCGCGGGATTTCCCATTCCTCCCAATTTTGCTTAAGCGCGTTGTTGAGTTGTTCGCGCAACGGTTCTAGTGCTCCTTGAAACTTCTTCCAAATGACATCGATTTCTGTGTTGGTAGCGATGGAACCAGAAGTGATGTTGACCGCTCGCTCGTAAACAAACCCAACACGGATATTGCCGTGCACTGGCTGCGTTGACGGTGCGGTTCGTGTGATTTTGCCCTGCATAAGCTGTCCTTCACGCGAATCAGCGAGCAGGTAGTACGGGTAGCGCGCTCCCATGATGCGGGCTCGGGCTAAAGCCAGGGCCACACGGGAAGTGTCGATCGTTATCCAACGACGGCCCCATTGTTCGGCCACGACCGCCGTTGTGCCAGATCCGCAGGTTGGATCGAGCACCAAATCGCCGGGGTCGGTTGCCATGAGCAACAAACGCTCGATTACGCGCTCATTTGTTTGAACCACGTAAACTTGGTTTGGCGCTCCTCCAAATCCATCCCACCAATTCGAAATCTCTCTGATTGAGGGAGTAGGCGAATGGCGAACGAAGCGAACATCTGTCTGGAGCGGGTAAAGCCGATCGGCCATTGCGAGACGGGCCATTCCTGGCGTGTCTCCGTTGTCTTCAACTACAGTATGCTTCCAGCATTGGCCGGGCTTGATAGGGAACAGTCTGCCGCGAAACTCGAAATCTAGAGACTGTTTGCGCCGGTGCCCACCGCTTTTCAGGGGATTAAGTCCAAACAGCCTAGCATCTGGATATCGCTGCTTAAAGTTATCGAAATCACCAACATACTTTTGTCCGTCCAAGGATTCTAAATCACTTACCTTAAGCCGCTGGCCCGATGCTAGTTCGACATACGGAAAGTCTTCGAACAATTCCGAATCCTCTCGGACTTCGAAGACAGGTCGAATCTTAATTTGGCCAGATCTCTTTTGACTCTTTCCATACCAAAGAATGAAGTCGTTGACCGAGTCTAAAGCACCGCCCTTTTGACTCCCCTTCTTCTTCACTAGGATCTCTGTGATAAAGTTATCACTCCCAAAGATCTCGTCCATCACGGCCCGAACGCGATGGACATTCTCGTCCCCGATCTGCACGAAGATTGATCCGGAATCTGTCAGTAAGTCCCGCCCTGCAGTCAGCCGGTCGCGCAGGTAGGTTAGATACGAATGAACCCCATCGCGCCAAGTATCGCGAAATGCCTTAACTTGTTCTGGCTCGCGCGTGATGTGTTCTGCCCTATCACCCACTGCGCGACTAGTCGTTGACCACTGGAAGTTGGAGTTGAACTTAATGCCATAGGGTGGGTCAATGTAGATGCACTGCACTTTTCCGCGCAGGCCCTCACGTTCAGCCAGACTCGCCATCACCTGCAAACTATCCCCGAGGATCATGCGATTCGACCAATTGGCGTCGTGTTGGTAAAACTCGGTCTTCGCATTTTCGTCGGGCAGGCCGTTGAAATCCGCAAACAGATCCGGCTGCGACTCATCCGCTTTCTCGTTCGCTTTCGTGCGACGCAGAAGATCGTCAATGAGTGCTTTGGGATGGACCTTCTCCTGAATATAAATCGGTGGCGCGTGGACAACGAGATCAGACCAATCCTGTTCGTCCTTCCCACGCCAAACTAGTTGGGGATCAAGGTCGCGGTTGCGGTTGGTCTTCTCATCATCCAATCCCGTAGCACTGCGCTTGAGCGACACCCGAACAGGGCGCTGCTCTTCCTTTTGCATTACGGATTGGTATTCGGCCGTGGGGATATTCTTGCGTGAGGCTTCGTCGTGCATGAGGGTTTCGACGGACTTTCTTACTGATTGTTTCTTATTGCTCTTGAGTTTGGCCATATTATGTCTTAACTCTGCACGAGTGACAACTGAAACTTAGATACTCAATGCCCTATGAGCCCTCCCTTACGGTCGGGCTACTACCGCGTCGCGCACGGAGTCGATCATCTTGTTGAATTCGGCTTCAACCTTCGCTTTAAAGTCTGATTCGATCTGATAGACCTCGGTGAATTCGGCAAACGCCCAGCGACCATAGCGGCCGTCATTATTCACACCCGGCACCCAGTAAGTATCCATGGTGCTCTTCTTCTCTTTGGCATCTTCACGTCGATAACCTTTGATTTCGACCACCAGCTGCAATAAATCCTTTTCACCGTTACCATCATTTACGAGCACGATGAAATCTGGCCGATACTGGCGCATCTCTGAGCCATAACGATAAGGCACCTCAAATCCCAGATTGTGGTTCTTAACATATGCCCTCACGCTTGGGTGTGCTTCCGCGACGCGACAAAATTCCGCCTCCCAATCACTGTCGAGGATCACCCAGTTGATGTGGCAACGGCGAGCGTCTGTCTCCCAGCGATCCATCTTCGACGTATTGAACTTCACGTGCATTGTCGAGCCAGTCGGATTGTACGCATCGAGCACGACCTTGATCGGACGATCTTTAGATAGTTTCCGCGTGATACCCGCAGTGATACGTTCACACGCCCTGTCAGCGAGTTCCTGATACATCAATTGCGCAGGATAAGTGCCGCCTTTGCAGACCAGACAGTTGTCCAACCATTGCCTTGTAATGCGTTTGAGCTGACCAAAGAGATGTAGTTTTGCTTCCTCGCCTGGATCTCGGTACTTCGTGTAAAGCAGCCGTTTCGTCAATTGCATAAGCAGCGTTGACCGGCGCAGGTCGTCCAGATGTTCAAGATTCAGATCGACACTTTCACCGATGATCCCGGCGTTCTGGGTGATCGATGGTCCTACCAGTTCCGGAGTCAATTCGAGAATCGAATCATCGTCGAACTCTGCCTCGAGTCGTTCACTCGGCAACTCGACGCGATAACCAGCGACGCGTGGAAAACGAATTTCCAATTCGTCACGATCCGGACGGACTGCCTTGACTTGAATTGTTTCGCGTGGCGCTTGCGGCGGCGCTACGACAGGTTTGGCAGTGAAGTCGAATGGAATACCCAACACGTCTGCATACTCGACGTTGAAAAGATCTTCTTCATTCAGTTCGTAGGATTGACGTCGCAACGCACGCCCGATCACCTGTTCACAAAGCAACTGAGTACCAAATGCTCGCACACCCAGCACATGCGTTACAGTGTTAGCGTCCCAACCCTCGGTCAACATGGAAACTGACACAACGCAACGAATCGAATCGCCTAGCTGACCGCGTTTACCAACCGTATTCATTACCTCACGCAAGAGCGTGACATCATCCAGTTCCTTGCCTCGTTTGAGTTCATCGGCGAGCTTGCCGCCTCGTTCGAAAATCTCACGCCGAAATCGTTCAATTTCGTCACCAGCAATCTTGCGGAAATTGTCATCCAGACCCTCGCCAGATTCGAGTTGTTCACTGTCGATTAGGAGTGTCCGCGGACGAGGAAAAGGATTCCCGGTGACCTCATCAAAATTTCGGAAGAGGGCAAGGCGACCGTTCACCAATTTTGAGGTCCCGTCTTCGTTCTCTTGGAAGAAGCCTGAGATGTAATCGTAAACCAGTTTCGAGGTCGATGTGTTGTTACAGACAACGATGAAGCAGGGAGGAACATGAATGCCTGCAGTTTCCCATAACTTGAAAGTTTTTTCGTAGTGACCATAAAGAGCTGCTAGAGCAGTTTGCAGCTCAACTGGCAGGCTAAGCGGATCGAGGTCGCTAGCTTTTCCTCGACCTTTCTTCGGCATGCGAGTGCGGATGTTCTCCCAGAGATTGCGGTAACGCGGCATCTCTCCACCGGGAATATTGTCGGCAACGGGAACGCGGGGCAGCTTCACGATGCCACACTCGATTGCGTCCATTAGGGAAAAGTCGCTCATGGTCCATGGGAATAAAGAACCTTCGGCGTAACCGGAGCCGCGCAGGAAGAAGGGAGTAGCCGAGAGGTCGAAGACGCGTGCGAGCCCGAGTTTGCGGTTGACTGTTTCAAGTCCTGAAATCCAGAGGCGCGCTGCATCGTTGTTTTTCTTAGCTTCTTCCTTTTCCTCACCCTTCAGAACGGCGACATCAGTTGCACCAGGTCTCTCGCGATAGCAATGATGCGCCTCGTCATTAAGAACGAGGATATTTCTTAAGCCCATCAACTCCGGCATGACTCGCTGGACCATTTGTCCTTCGGTCTCGAGTGTCTTCAACGGCTCGCCACGCCCTTGGAGAAGCGAGCGACCACCTTTAGACAACTCTAATCGTTCGCGCAGTTTGAAAGCGTGATAGTTGGTGATAACTATTTTTGCGCGCTTCACATCCTCGATCATGTCACTCGGCACAAGTTCGCGGCTTTCGTAATAGCTGTCGGGATCGTTGGGCTGCAATACACGCAATCGCTCCTTTATGGTCAGGCCCGGAGTAACAACGAGAAAACCTCGTGTGAATTTCTTAGTTCCCGGACGACGAACTGCATTGATGGTCTGCCACGCAATCAGCATGGCCATCACCGTCGTCTTCCCTGCACCTGTAGCGAGCTTTAACGCGAGGCGCATCAGTTCCGGATTTGCGTCGTTGTTCGCGTTTTTGAGAAGTTCGAGAAAACCCTTTCCGCGAGCAATGGTGGGTGCAACCTCAGTCAACCAGATCGCCGTTTCTACAGCTTCGATCTGGCAGAAAAAAGGACGAACGTCGTTGAACTTGTGGTGTCGCCAGTGCTGAAGCAAATGTGCTGTTTCAGGTGTGACTTGCCAATCACTGGGACTCGGCAAAGCGCGCCACTGATCGACTTGATGACGAAGGTCATTAATGATCGGCGTTGGATCATAAGCTTGTTCTTGAGTTGATAGTCCTTTGCCTTCGTCAAAAACAATCTGCCTCTGTTCGCTAGACCCCTTTCGCTTTTTTGGTTTGGGAATTGGAGTGATGAATGAAGCGCGACGGCGGTCCTCGATTGTTTTTTGCGTCGGCTGGCCCTGATCATCCAGTTCCCAGTGACGGGTTGGGATTTCATAAGGAGAATTCAGGATCGGATGTTCGAAGAAAGGATTGGACATTGCTTAATGTTTCGTGTTCGGACACACGTTACATTCGCGGGAGAAATTGTGGCTGTTACTGTTTTGAAGGAATCAGAAACATTGACGCCCTAGCCCATCTTCGCCCCTAAAACGATTAGCGTGGCGTGCCTCGTTACAAGTATTTGAGGTGCCTTCTGTGGGAGCGCATCGGGTGCGGCGACCTTCTGCGAACCCGCGTATTGTGCACTAGTCGAGCAAATATTTCTACCAGTTCGAATTCTGGACCGCTGAGGGAATTACTCAGGCAAGTACGAGACAAATTCATCCTTACTACCAACACTGATGTGTAAGCTGCCCTCGATTACACTCATGAATGATTTAACGTTTCCGGGGAAATTGATGCGCGCTACGGAGGAAACTCCGTAGCGCGACTTCAATCTAACTAGTGGGTTCGTGACGGCGCAATACCCTGTCTTCAACAACGAAAGACCCTAAAAAAATTGATAGAGTAGTCACGCATCTTCCACGCACCTACTTTTCGACGTTAGGATATTCTTGTTTCAGGGAAACGGAAATTCTTGGTATAGTTAGGTTTACGGACAACATGCCGGGGTGGCGGAATGGCAGACGCTGCGGACTTAAAATCCGTTGTCCGAAAGGACGTGCGGGTTCGACTCCCGCCCTCGGCACCACAAGCACAATTTAATTGCTCTCATCCGTGATTAGTGTCCTGGCTACTGTCTTCCTAGCTACTTCCTCCAAATACGTATAGTAGGGCGGCACCGTCGTTGCCTTAGTTTTCGGTGTGGCCGTTAGCGAGCGGAGAATTGCTGTTCATTCCGAAGCCCCCGACACCGACTTCACGGGCTTTGTGCGTGTGCGGGGTGCGCGGGAGCATAATCTCAAGAATATCGACCTGGACTTGCCGCGCGACGCGCACGTCGTGTTCACGGGAGTGTCTGGTTCCGGGAAGTCGTCGTTGGCATTCGGTACACTTTATGCCGAGGCGCAGCGACGTTATCTCGAATCCGTTTCGCCTTACGCGAGACGTCTCTTTCACCAGATGCCGGTGCCCGACGTCGACCGGATCGATGGTCTCCCGCCAGCTGTAGCACTTCAGCAACAACGTGGCTCGCCAACCACGCGCTCGTCTGTCGGCAGCGTCACGACGCTCTCAAACCTGCTCCGAATGTTGTACTCGCGCGCCGGCGATTACCCGCCGGGCCAAACTATTCTTTACGCCGAATCGTTTTCGCCCAACACCGCTGAGGGCGCGTGCCCAACGTGTCATGGGATCGGTCGAATCTACGAGGTTACCGAGCAGTCGATGGTGCCCGACGACTCGCTCACGATTCGTGAGCGTGCGATTGCCGCCTGGCCGACTGCCTGGGGTGGACAGAATCAGCGCGACATCCTGACTACGCTCGGCTACGACGTCGATCTTCCGTGGCGCGATTTGCCGAAGAAGGATCGCGATTGGATCCTCTTCACTGACGATCAGCCACGCGTGCCTGTCTATCCCGGCTACGATCGGGACGAAGTGCGACGCGCGCTGAAGCGTAAGGAAGAGCCGAGCTACATGGGAACGTTCACGAGCGCGCGGCGCCACGTGCTGCACACCTTTGCTAACACCCACAGCGCGCTCATGAAAAAACGCGTGGCCCAGTTTATGGTGGGCAAGGAATGCCCGACGTGTCACGGCAAACGCCTTCGCCCCGAGTCGCTCTCAGTAAAGTTTGCAGGTCTCGACATTGCTGAAATCTCGCGGCTGCCACTCAAGCGTTTAGCGACGGTGATTCACCCGTATGCTCACGGTACCGCGCACGGATTTGAAAAGCTAAAGGCAGATCATCCGGAGAAGGCTATTGTGACGCAGCGAATCTGCGAAGACCTTGCTGCACGGCTCACCGTGTTGCTCGATCTCGGTCTCGGTTATCTCTCGCTCGAACGCAGTACGCCCACTCTGTCGCCCGGTGAGTTGCAACGCCTGCGACTCGCTACTCAAGTTCACTCCAATCTGTTTGGCGTCGTTTACGTGCTCGACGAGCCATCCGCGGGTTTGCATCCAGCCGATACGGAGGCACTCCTCGCAGCGCTCGACCAGTTGAAAGCTTCCGGAAACTCGCTCTTCGTCGTCGAACACGAGCTCGACGTGATTCGTCATGCTGATTGGATTGTCGATGTTGGACCAGAGGCTGGCGAGCACGGAGGCAAAATACTTTACAGTGGACCAACCGCGGGACTCGAGCGCATAAAAGAATCGCAAACCAGGAGGCATCTTTTCGGTGAAGTCTCACTTCCGTTCCGTGAACCGCGCACGCCCAGGTCATGGTTGAAATTGAAAGGCGTCACGCGTAACAACCTGCATGATCTCGACGTCGAGTTTCCTTTAAGTGTGTTCACCACCGTGACCGGTGTATCGGGCTCGGGCAAGTCGACCCTTGTGAGCCAGGTCCTGGTTGAACTGGTCGCGGAGCAACTGGGCCATCACCTCCAGCCGGATGAGGACGAAGGTGAAACACTCGAAAGCACGGCGGTGGCGACGCTCGGCGGCCAGATAACTGACGGTATAGAAGCGATAAAGCGTTTGGTAGTGGTGGACCAGAAACCAATCGGTCGCACGCCACGCTCAAATCTGGCTACTTACACGGGGCTCTTCGATTACGTTCGCAAGATCTTTGCTGAAACGAAAGCGGCTCGAGCGCGTCGTTATGATGCCGGACGTTTCTCGTTCAACGTCGCGAAAGGGCGTTGCGAAAATTGCGACGGTGAAGGCTGGGTGATGGTGGAGCTGTTGTTTCTGCCGAGCGTCTATGCACCTTGTCCGGTCTGTCATGGCGCGCGATACAACGCGAAGACGCTCGAGATTAAGTATCGGGATAAGAGCATTGCCGACGTGTTGCAAATGACGGTAGACAAGGCCTGGAAATTCTTCGCTGATGAGCCGCATGTTCATCGGTCGCTCGGTGTGTTGCGCGAGGTCGGACTTGGCTACATCCGTCTCGGCCAGTCGGCCACCGAACTTTCCGGCGGCGAGGCCCAGCGAATCAAGCTTGCGACTGAACTACAACGAATACAGCGTGGCAACACTCTTTATATCCTTGATGAACCAACGACCGGACTACACCCGGCAGACGTGGAGAAGCTGATGGTCCAACTCGATGGCCTGGTCGAAGCCGGAAATACCGTAATCCTCGTTGAACATGATATGCGCGTGGTTGCCGGGAGCGATTGGGTAATCGATATCGGACCGGGCGCCGGTGATGAAGGCGGGCGAGTGGTGGTTGCGGGAACGCCGGCCGACGTAGCGAAATCCGCGAAGAGCCGGACTGCGCCTTATCTTCTTAATTCGGGAAATCTTGTAATCCAGTGAACCATTCAGGCAGGCTGTCGGATTCAGGATGAACCAGACTTAGCTAACGATTATTCCTTATCTGAGACTCTGAATCCGTGGCCTCACGACTTCAAGATCATCAACGTCAATATCATCATCGATCAATTCGTCAGTCGAGATATGAGCCGCCCTTGCATATTGGAGCAGCACTATTAGGTTTGGTTCGCGGATGCCATGCTCATATTCGGAGATACGACCTACAGTATGACCCGCTTTGAGTTTCAGCGAGCATAGCATCTGCGGCTGAGTCAGTCCGAGTCGCCTGCGAATGTGAAGCAACTTAGCCGGGAGCAGTTCAGGTTGTGCGCGCCTTTGCTTTCCCATCTGAGTTACGGCGTCCGCAAACCGCGTGATAAAGCCTTGCGCATGTACGCCGCCTTGATCTCGTTTACCCGTCTTGGCCTTTTCCGGTTTTTACGAAACCTCAACTCACGAGTGGCGTCTGCCAGAACCTCTAGCGAGACGCGGGCCAGCTTTGCGTAATTCAGCAACGTAGCCAAGTTGGGCTCGCGTCTTCGGCTTTTCATATTCAGATACGCGAGCGGTTCCGTCTTCCAGTCCGAGCAGCTTCGCCATTTGCGATTGACTAACTTCCAGCTTGTCCCGGATTGTCAGTAACCTGGCGGGTAGGTTTGTGATCTTTTTTCGGGGATTGCCCACTGCTTTCTCCTTTTTCGATCAACGCGATCTCTTCTTGCAGAGCATCCCGGAATTGGGTGAGTACATCGATTAGAAGATTGATCTTTTTCAAGGCAATGCGCCGGGCTGCTTTCGTGCCGAGAAAGAATTCAAACTTGATAATCTGCTTGCAGTCGGCCAGCGTCAGTAGATAGTTGCCCCACTGGTAAGCACCATCCCGCGAAGACTCCACTTCGGCCAGAATGAATGACGTGAAGCCCGTTGAAGCAGGATTGAGAAACAGACGTTTGCGCAGAGTGTAGACACTTCGTTTTCTGGACATTGACGCTCCATGAGGTTAGAGAGTTGTAGCTAAGAGGCGTCGCTGGTGCCCGCTCATTTAGGCGGCGACGCCCCTCAGCCCCACTCTGGGCGGTAGTGTGGGGCTAATCGATTGGGAGGCCGTGTTTATATCTGCCTGTAAAACAGACCCGCAACGTCCACAGAAAAAAGTGTGGTTCTGAATTTAAGTAAGGAATGTTATATGAGGCTGGAGACACGTTTCCCGTGCCGCCCAAAGGCAGTGAGGCTTAACGTGAATGAGGATCACTTAGCGACCTATCAGAGTAGTAATGATCGTGAGCAACACAGTCGTTACTAAGCTCGGATTCGTATTAGCCGTGCTAGAAGTCGCTGAGCCAACGCCTGGCATTTCGCCGGGTACTGGCGGGGAACTTGTCTCGCCTGTTGACGTTGAGCCTACAGTCGGAACCTCGCCCACCACCGATGAACCTACGCCGGGCATTTCTCCTGCCAGTGCAGTACCGGAAAGGACACACGCAAGCGTAAGTGCGATGAGCAGTCGTTTCATAGATTGTCTCCTTTGAGTTGGGAGGCCCATGTAAGAGTTCTTACATGAAAGTCAGCAAACAGGAAAGTTTCTTGCAAAGAAATTGCACGACAGACTATTATTTGCGGCGCATTTTCCTCCCATTCCCGTTCTCTCAGTTCTCATGCGCTTCGTCCTATCTAAGACAGACCTGTCACACATGACCGCAAGCGAGCGGGCGCTGTTCAAGTGTCAGAAGGCACTAGAGTTAAAAGACAAAGCGGATTACACAGGCGCGCTTGAGGTGATGCGCCCACTATGGAACGGAGTCGGAGACTATCCCGACATAGAAGGCTTGCATCCCACGGTCGCAGCAGAAGTTTTGCTTTGCACCGGAATCTTGACAGGATGGCTTGGGAGCAAAGACGAGATCAAAGCCTCAAACGAGTGGGCTAGGGATCTACTTACTGAGAGCATTACCTATTACGAGTCATTCCAAGACGCAATCAGGATCGCAGCAGTCCACGCCGAGTTAGGCTACTGTTATTGGAGATCTGGCGCATTAGAGGAAGCGCGTATTTGGTTCACTGAGGCGCTGGAACACTTACCTACCGAAGGCTACACGCGAGCAAATGCACTGTTTGGCCTATCGGTTGTCGAATGGTCAGCTTCACGATTCAAAGAATCTTTGCGCATTCTCACCGAGAACGCGCCGTTATTCAAAAAGATCAATAATCACGCTCTTAAAGGCGTGTACCACATGCAAGTGGGAATGGCCCTTCGCAATCTTGCCACGCCTGAAAGTCGAGCAACTGAATTTGATCGCGTCCTTTGGGAATACACTGAGGCAGACAAACACTTCAAGGCGGCGCAAAATAAAATCTTTCGTGCTCACAACCTGAACAACATCAGTTATGTGCTCCGTGATCAATCACGCTTTCAAGAAGCACATGAATACTTGGATCAGGCCCGACAATTGACGGTCAGCGGAAAAGACAAAGTGAAGACTGCGCAGATTGATGAAAGCCGCGCACAACTTTTTATCGCGGAAGAAAAATATGCTGAGGCTGAATCCGTTGCACGCCGTGCGGTCAAAACGTTTCAGAAGAGTGGACATCAGTTTTTCTTAGCCGAAGCTCTCACCACACACGGGATCGCGTTGGCCCGACTCGGAAGCACAGGGCGCGCACAGTTCGCACTTCAAAATGCGATTGAAGTTGCGCATCAAGCGGGATCACTCAATCGTGCTGGCATCGCCGCCCTCACATTGATCGAAGAAATCCATGATCTCTCAGCCGATATGATGTCCAGTGCCTATGAACAGGCCGTCAAATGGTTAAAGGAAGCACAGAGCTACGCATTGCTGCTGAGATTCAAAGCAGCAGGAAGCAAACTCGCAGCGAGACTCCGAACGGACACAAAGACCAGCTCGACCGAGACTCTTTTGAAACGTAAGAAATGCAAAGGAGAACTATTGCAGATTGAGGAAGAAAGGATCAGGAGGGCGCTTGCGGAAGCGAACGGCAGCGTTACCCATGCCGCTCCTTTAGTAGGCGTAACCTATCCGGGACTCATCTACATCATTAACAGCCGACACCCTCACTTGCTCAACGAACGGACTCCTGTGCGTCACCGTAAACGGAGACAATAAGGCTTAAAGCTCAAGTGGGCCGAGTGATAGAGATCAATTCCGGTGAGGTCTTGCGAAAATTGCGCAAAAGAATTGCACTAACCTTTATTGGCAGCGCGAACATACAGGTTTGGTTAACACGGAGAACATCAACAGAAATGAAGCCAAGAATACTTATTGCATCATCGATTGAAGGGAAAGAAATTGCTGAGGCATTACAGGTGAATCTCGATCGGGATATGTACCCTACCGTCTGGCATCAAGCGTTTCCGTTGTCGCAGAATACTATTGATACGCTACTTGAAAACAGTGCCACGCACGATTTTGCGGCCTTCGTGTTCTCCGCCGATGACGTTTTAAGAATGCGAAATCAGCAGTATCAAACGCCACGTGATAATGTTGTAGTTGAATACGGCTTCTTCGCTGGAATGCGCGGAAAGGATCGAGGCTTTATCGTTGTCCCACGAAATGAGACGGACTTGCACTTACCATCCGATCTGCTCGGACTTACCGTCGCTGACTACGATGCTGTAAGGGCCAAAACGGAACCACGGGCGGCCTTAGGATCTGCCGCAACGCAGATCAAGGAGGCCGTAACGCGCAGCACCTGGACTAAGCTAAAACTGGCGATCAGCGCTAAATGCCGTTCGCATAGACCATCCCCCGGTGCAAAAAGTATTAGTTTCCCTTTGAAGCTTCGTTTCAAGGTTACAAACGATCAGCGTTACCCGGTAGTAATGGAGTCAAGGTCGTTTGCTTTAGGTTCGGGCCTTCAATTCGCGCCTAATGCTGAATGGGAGAAACCCAAATTTCTCATTGGAAAAGATCTAAAGGGGAAGGAAATATATGCGTTCTCCTTCATAGTGGAACCTTCGAAGACAGCCATAGCTTGGATCGGAATCGATCCAGCCATTGACGATGTTACTCTCGAAGCAGCAATCCAGAGTAAGAAAGCGGGCGTTTGGCGTTATCGGTGTTCCTGGCTGCATGATGCTGTTATTACCTGCGACTATGAAGAACTGTTTTGAGGACTTGCAAAGACGTTTTTGGTGTAAGTCATTTTTCCGTTAGGATGCAATTTGGACGGATCGGTAGCTCTCGTAGGCTGTGCACGTGCTCACAATTTTTCGCGGTCTGATGGAATGGAGTCTCAACTGTTGAGCATCTTATTTTCAGTGAGATTACTTCGGCTTGACGTAGATTCAAGCGGAAACAAAAGTGATATAGGTTACTCACCCTTTAACCGTCATTAAGTACCGGTCTTTCAGGGCAACCGGCACCAACTCAAACAGCAAAGTACCCGCCTATTCCAGCGAGAGAACAGCGATGCTGCTCGTGTCTGATTGAGTAACGTAGGCCGTCACTCCGTCAGGCAAGAGTACGATGTCAGTTGGTCTGCCGCTCACGGCCACGGTCTCGATGAGTTGACCATTTGTCGCGGAGTAGACTCGCACCTCGTTGGACACCTCACTCACGACATACAGGCGTTTTCCATTTACAGATAGTGCGATTTTTTGCGGGCTGGGCGAGACGGGGATGTTGGTCCTGATCTCGAGACGCGGGACATGCACGAGGGAAATCGTATTGGTGTTTGGATTCAAGCCCCAGCCGTTAGCCGCGTTCTGATTAAAGAGCGTCAACCACGTGCCTGGAAGTTCTGCCAGGGGAGGCCGGGCCTCAAAAGAGGTTAAGTCTATTACTCGAGTTCGCAGATTTGAGCCATCAGGATCAACCACACCGAGGTACCCGACACGACCGTCATCACTGAGAAGAAAAGTCGTTTGCACGAAGGGGGCGGGTATAAAGCCGAAGGCTACGCCTTGGAGCGCGACACTATATACACCCAGACCGAAGGTTGTGTTAGGTATGTACGCACGAGTTCCGTCCTGTGAAAAGACGATCACGTCGGGCTGGCCACCGACGTTGCTTACAGCCACCACTTGAAAGGTGTCGACGTCGATGATGTTGATCGTGCCACCCACGCGATTCGCAACCCAGACTTGCGAGCCATCCCGCGTGACAGCGAGACCGTGAGGCCCACCTGGAGAAGGCTGAACAAATGTACCGGCAATTACCGTGTGAGTGGTTGTGTCGATCACGTTAATAAGGTCGCTATCCCGATTAGAAACATAGGCGTGATTTCTGGTCGGCGACAAAGCGATGCGCACCGGTCCGGCGCCCCACATAGGAATTGTCGAGACCACTGTCGTGCCCGATGCAACAATGTGGAAGTTGGCGATCAATAAACAGAGAACCGCGATTTTGATCGACTGAGCGTGAAATCTCTTCATTGTGAATGCTCCTTGCTGAAACTGAATTATTCACTCGGAAGTTGGGCTTGCGGTCATGCGCCGTCATAAGAAATCAGCCACGGATTCATACACGGATTCGATTTAATCTGTGTATGAAATCCGTGTAAATCCGTGGCTAAATTTTTGGTGTGTCTTGAGTTCAAACTTCTCGAGATTGGCGCGCGTCAAGACTCCAACACTTTTTTGTACTTCTCCATATCTCGTTGCAGGTTTGCGAGCAGCACCTGAAAACGTGCGTCGTGCCGAAGATTATCCAGATTGTGATCTCGTTCGAAGAGAACGTAACAGGGGAATCCATCGTTCGCGACTGACTCCAACCACTTGATGGCCTGTTCGTGCTTATTCATGATCGCGTACGCACAGGCGACGTGATAAGCGGTGTGGTGGAAGTGGCCGAACCCCCTTCCACGCGCGATGGCCAACTGAATCTTTTTCTCGGCTTCGGCATGTTGACCAGCGGAAGCAGCGAGAATCGCCTCTAAGCTGGTAAAGAGACCACGATTGTCTGCCGGGTAATCCTTCAAAAACTTGTCGAGCGTTGCCGCGGCCTCATCTCTTCTACTTAAGTGAAAGAGCGCCAGAACAATCTGATGGCCCACCAACGCCGGATTGGCATCCAGCGGAACATTCCGCAATGCCTCGAGAGCCTGTTCATGTTTGCCTTGAAACAGCAGCACTTCTCCTACACGGAACCGCGCCAGCGTATTACTCGGATTCGCGGCCAACGCCTGGTCCAACTCCACGAGCGCTTCGTCGAGAAGTCCTACATGACTCAGCACCAACGCAAGTTGATTTCGCGCCTCATCTAAACCAGGACTCAACGCGAGCGCGCGGCGATATTCCTGTATCGCTTTGTCGTGGGGAAAATGATTCGCGGGAGTCCAAAGCAGCCGGCCACGCGCCAGGTATGCCTCGGGCAGATCCGGATCCAGCGCGAGCGCCTTTTCAACTGCAACATACGCCTTCTCGTGCAGGTCTTTCTCTTCAGGCGCAAACAAGAACAGCTTCCATACGTAGGCCTGGGCCAGCTCAGCCCAACCACGGGCGAACTCAGGATCGCTCGCGACAGCACGGTTAAGCGCCTCGATCGCCTTATCATTATCAGCCTGCTTTTGACTATTGAGGTAATAACGCCCGCGCAAAAAATCATCGTAGGCCGCGGGATTGATCGGACGTGCACGCGTTAGACGCGACTGCTCCTGCGGCGTGACCGTGACGTGAATCGCTTGAGTGATTGCGGTGGCGACCTCGTTCTGAACTGTCTCCACATCGCGCAGGTCACGATTGTAGGTTTCGGACCAAAGTTGTTCCTCAGTCGACGCCTCAAGCAATCGCACTGCGACACGTATTCTGTCGCCGGTGCGTTGCACTGAACCTTCGACAACCGCGTCAACGTTCAATTCACCCGCGATGTCTTTCAATGGCTTCTTAGAGTCTTTGAACTGCATCACGGAAGTGCGCGAGGTCACTCTCAAGGCAGCGACTTTTGCCAAACCGGCGATGAGCGTCTCGGTCATGCCATCCGCGAAGTAATCCTGAGCTTGATCGCCGGAAAGGTTGGCCATCGGCAACACCGCGAGCGATCTTATTGACGTGCGAGCCGGTTTCGCTGTTCCCCATTTCCTCGCCAACCACACTGCCGAAAGCAGCGCAATCCCAACAATTATCGCCAGCGTCGCGAATACGATCTTACGACTGCGCGCGGCGTCGCTGTTGAAGAGGCGGTGATCCGTCCGCAGCGAACTGGAGGCCTGCTTACGTTGGTTACCTGCACCGAGGTCCAGTTCCCTTTTTACGTTCTTGAGGTCGCCCGCGATCGCTTCCGCTGTTTGATATCGCTCGTTTGGATCTTTCGCCAACGCCTTCATCACGATCGGCTGCAACGCTATTGCTTCAGGCGCCGCTTTTGATAAAGCCTCCGGTTCGCGATTAACGATCGACACGATGACGTCGGTTGCTGTCTCTCCCGCAAACGGCTTTCGTCCCGCAACCATCTCGTACAGCACGACTCCGAGACTCCAGACGTCGGTACGCAAATCAACCGGTAGACCACGCGCCTGCTCCGGTGACATATAAGCGACAGTCCCCATTACTATTCCCGGCGCCGTCGTTAGCTCGAGAGCACGCGTCTCGATCTGACTGTTCACAAGATCGAGGCTCGTGTTCGCCAACTTCGCCAGCCCGAAGTCCAGCACTTTGACGTACCCATCACGACGCAACATGACGTTCTCAGGTTTGATATCGCGGTGCACTATCCCAGCCGCATGCGCGCTCGACAACGCCGAAGCAATCTGGATTGCGATCTCGAGAGCTTCATTAACGTCTATTGGACCGCTCATCATTCGCTCACGCAGCGCCATGCCTGCGACGTACTCCATGACGATGCAGTGGCGTCCGTCTTCCGTCTCGATGACTTCGTGAATGGTGCAGGCATTCGGGTGCGACATAGCTGCGATCGCGCGAGCTTCGACTTCAAAGCGATGGAGATGCGTTTTGTCTTTGGTGAAAGCTGCCGGTAAAAACTTTAACGCTACTCTACGTCTTAAACGCACGTCGTCCGCAAGATAGACTTCACCCATTCCGCCCGAGCCAAGATGCGAGACGATTCGATACTGATTGAAGCTTTCGCCTACTTTGACTGTTCGTGAATGTTCGCCGGCCATCATTCTTGCGGCCATGTCCAGTGCCGGCGACTCAATAAACGTCTCGGCACGATCTTCATAAGCGAGTAACGACTCAACTTCCCGGCGCAATTCTTCGTCGCCTGCGCAAGCTTCGGCAAGGAAGTCAGAACGCTCCCCTGCTGGTTTCGCCACTACCGCGTGATAGAGGCGCTCAACCTCCTGCCATCTTTCATCCTTCACGAATGGCAGCCTCCGCTTCAAGCTCTCTCAGCAACCACACCTTAGCCAGCCGCCAATCGCGCATCACGGTCTCCTTCGAGACTTTCAATACGTCAGCTACCTCTTCGACGGAGAGTCCGGCAAAGAAACGCATTTCGACGACGCGCACCTTCCTCGGATCCACTTGCGCCAACGCGGTGAGCGCCTCGTCCAGTGCGACTAAGTCACTGTCGCGGTGCACGACGAACGACGCTGCCTCACCGAGCGATACTCGCAACGCACCGCCGCCATGTTTCAGGTTTTGCCTCTCGCGAGCGAAGTCGACGAGGATCCGGCGCATCATCTGCGCCGCCACGCCGAAGAAGTGCGCCCGGTTTTGCCAGCGCACGTTCTTCCAGTCGATCAAGCGAAGGTAAGCCTCGTTCACAAGCGCGGTTGTTTGGAGCAAATGACCGGGACGCTCCTGCCTCATGTAATGACGGGCCAGGCGGTGCAACTCTGCGTGGATGAGCGGAGCCAGTCGATCGAGCGCAGTTTCGTCGCCCTCGCTCCAAGCCATAAGCAACCCGGTAATTTCTTTGGTGGACTGGGCCTGCATAGGAAACGCCCGGCATGCGGCGGCGGACAAGGTACCACACCGGCCGTGCCGGGGTTTTGCCAAAATCTTTAAAACACCGTTGCAGTTTCTCTCACGCAATCCCGCCTTAACTGATAAGGAGGACCGATGAGAGTAAAAACCTTAATCAAATCACTCGTAATAACCTTGAGCGTGGGTATTGCCGTTGGGCTGATATCCGTGTACCCGTTGTTGACCGTCGCTTGCGCCGCTGCTCCCAGAGCGCCTTTAGCTGTGCCGGTTACTCGGAGCGCAACGGCCTTACCAGCACAGGCAACCGATGCCTTAATCGAATGGAACCAACAGGCAGTTACACTAAGTCTACGACCAGTACCCGCGCTGTCGCCTGTTCAGCAGACGCGCGTCATGGCGATTTTTCAGTTAGCCGTTCATGATGCGGTAAATGGAATTACCGGCGAATACGAAACCTACCTTTCGCCGGCATCTCCACCGCAAAACGCATCGCCTGTGGCGGCCGCGATTGCCGCGGCGCACCATGCCGCCAAACAATTGTTTCCGGGCAATGACATGATGCTTGATGAGCGTTACGCAAACTCGCTCGCCGCTCATGGCCTCTCCCCCGACAATCCCGGCATCGCGTTCGGTAGCTCCGCCGCTGCGGCGATACTTGCAGCGCGGGCCAACGATCATTCGTCGGAAGCCCAGTTTGCTTACGATGCTCCCGGGGCAGGTGCACCAGGCGTTTGGGTTCGACTCAATAATGCCGCGGCACTGCTGCCGGGTTGGGGGAACGTTACTCCGTTTGTCCTGCGAACCTCGTCACAATTCCGGCCCGAGGCGCCACCGGCTCTGGATAGTGAACAGTATGCAAAGGACTACAACGAGATCAAATTGATCGGCGTAAACAGCGGCTCGACCCGCTCCGCGACGCAGAGTCAAATCGCAACTTTCTGGCGTGCCTCGCCGACGGCGATTTGGAATCCGGTTCTGACGCAGTTGGTTCAAACGCGTAACGCCACCCTCTCGGAGAACGCCCGGCTGTTTGCGTTGTTCTACCTTGCCGCGGCAGATGCCAGCATTGCGTGCTGGGAGGCGAAATATCATTACAACTTCTGGCGGCCGCAAGCGGCGATCATCAACGGCGAATTTGATAGTAATGATGAAACTGTTGGGAATGGGACGTGGCAACCGTTTGTCGGTACGCCGCCACATCCTGAATACCCTTCAGGACACACGTCGAATAGCAATGCTATGGCCAGGATCCTGACTGCAGAGTTTGGCGATACGCCCGGAGTGCCGATCGTTGTAACAGTGTCGGGGATTACTCGCCAGTGGAGCAGTTTGAGCGAAGCGGTTCAGGAAGTAATCGATGCGCGTGTTTATTCAGGCATCCACTTCCGCAACTCTGACGAGGTGGGCGCGCGGATGGGCCGCCAGGTTGCAAAGTTCGTTTCGAAGCATGCGCTGCGAAGATCGAAATAACTTTTCTAAGTAACCAGAACATTTTCGTTGGGACGCAAAGACACGCGGCACGGCAGCGACTAAATAGTTCGCCGCCGTGCCGCTGCTTTTGTGCCTTTTGTGGCCCGATTTCCAGTTCGCTTTCCTGAGGACGAGTTTGAGGCCAACCGCTGCTCCAGCTGAATGCCGGAGATACTGAAAAGCTAGATACGCTATCGTACCGACTTTCAGGTGTTGGTTGTAGCTTAATATGCGGCGCGATCGGTTTCAGATCCCAACTGCACTGTACAATTTACTAACCCCCTGGCCCTTCAACCGTAAGTTAACCATTTCAAGGAGTTGCTTATGTTGTACAGGCTGTGGGTTCTCACTGTCCTGTGTGTTTCCTCGCTACTGTTCCTCACTAATGTCAAAGCTCAGGCGCCCGGCCAGCCCTATCGACTCCACGATAAGGACGTCGAGAGAATCATCCGTCAGATAGAACTGCGGTCCGATCAGTTTCGCTCGAATCTGGATTCGGCACTTGATAAGCGTGACTACAGCGTTAGCCGTGTCGTCCACGTGAACACGTTTATTGGACTATTCTACGAGCGGGTCAAACGGCTGCGTAATCAGTTCGATAAGCATTCGTCTTCTACTTCTGACGTGCGGGCTGTGCTGGATTGTTCTGCACCAATCGATGAATTCATGACGCGCAACCGTCTGTCGTCTAAGGCACAGAATGACTGGACCGGACTAAGAAACAAGCTTCATCAACTGGCGTTAGCGTACAACATAAAGTGGCGTTGGGATACTTACCGGTCCAACGATTCAACACCAGTTGCACCGTCCGGAACAAATCCATAGGGCAAGATGAAAAAGGCCAAGTCACCACCGAAGAAAGAGCATACTTCCAAAATATTTTTACCGAGAAGCGCGACGAAGCATGATTGTTGAGGCGCACTCGCAACTTCCCTGCTGATCCAAATTTCGCGATGATCCATTTTAGATCTTCAAATCTCTGAAGATCACTTCTCATGCCGTCTGACCACTCATCAGCCTCACTTCAATTTTCCAGTAAAAGGTTTACTTTTTCGCACGTCGCGATGCGTTGTTGGGGTGTGAGCGAGTCGGCATGTTCTTTGCCTAGTTGTTTTGCCCGACATCTACCTTATCCGAGACAACCAGACGTAAGTTCCGACTCTTCTTTGAACTTACGCCCCATTGCCAGGAGGAGCCTATGGACATCAATCTCTCTTCACGAGGTGAGTGTGTAACGAGGGTTTTCACACTCATGCTCGTTGCCTCTCTGATTTTTACTCTTTCCGCATTGACCGCGTCTGCTCAAACGTCGCAAACCACGGTGAGTGGAACGGTTAAAGATCAAAACGGTGCTCTGGTCCCCGGAGCCACCATCACACTGGTTGACGCCAGTACCAACACTGAAAGAACAACCAAGACAAACGATGATGGTTTTTTCCTCTTCACTAACGTTTTGGCGGGCGATTACAGAATCACCGCTGAAGGTGGAGGCTTTAAGAAAACTGAAGTTACTAATGTGAAGGCTGCCGTGAGTATTCCAGCCACTGTCAATCTCGTAATGGAAACGGGACAGATCTCCGAGACAGTTCAAACGACCGCCGGCGACTCTCAGGCCGTCATCAACACTGAGAATGCCGAGTTATCGACGGTCGTGACAGAAAAGCAGATCAACGATCTACCACTGAACGGACGCAACCCCGTGCAACTCGCAGCCCTGCAAGCCGGAGTTTCAACCAACACCACCACCAGGAATGCCAGTGTTAATGGAATGCGAGGCAGCTATAACAACATCACCTGGGACGGTATCAACATTCAAGAGAACTATCTCCGCGGTAATGCAAGCAGCAGTTTGTTTGCGCAGGCAGCACCGAGCGTTGCCGGCGTCGGTGAGTTTACGATAACGACTCAAAACGCCGGTGCAGCGGATGGGACGGGCGCGGCGCAAGTTAAACTCGTCACTCCGCGCGGCAGCAATAGCTATCACGGTTCCCTCTTTGAGTACTGGCGTAATTCAGCACTCAACGCCAACACCTTCTTCAACAATGCCGCCGGTCAGCCTAAGCCTTACCTGAACCAGCATCAATTTGGCGGGACCTTTAGCGGACCTTTCGCTTTGCCTCGTTTTGGCGAAGGAGGCGATGCTTTTACACAGAAAGAAAAACTCTTCTTCTACGTCTACTACGAGCAAACCAAAGAAGCACAACAAACCCTGCTGACGCGGACAGTGCTAAGCGCACCAGCGCGCGCAGGCAATTTCACTTACCGTCGCGTTGACAACGGTCAATTACAAACCATCAACGTGTTGAATTTGACCGGAAGAACTATCGATCCGCGTATTGGCGGTTTGATAGGTCAAACGCCACTGCCAAATGATCTTGCCGGCGATCGCATAAACACAAACGGCTTCAGCTTCAACTCGCCGTCCGGTAGCACTGAGAAATTGTTCGGCTTCCGAATAAATTACGATGTCTCGCAGAAGCACCGTTTTGATGTGGTCTACAGCAGGGATTCCATTGCCGTTCCCAACGATACGTTCAACAACACTGGAGAACCTTTCCCAGGACTTCCGGGCAAGGGACAGTTTCCACAACGCAGTCGCGGGGCCGCGGCCTGGAACTGGGCGCCCACGCAGTCGATAACCAACGAGTTGCGCGCGGGTTATTACCACCAGCGATCGCTGTTTATCGGAGAGGAAATTGCCTATGAAGGGAATACCCGATTGGCGTTTCCGCTCAGTCTGACCAATCCGGTCCAGAATTCGCTGACGAGTGGTCGTAACGGCAGGATTCACGAGGTGATCGATAATGCCTCATGGGTCCGCGGCGATCATTTGTTCCGCTTTGGTGGCAATTACCGCCGCACCCACCTTGAACCCTTCAGTTTTGCCGGCGTCATTCCGCAGTACACGCTCGGCTTTGGCACAAACAATCCCAACCCGCTCAGCGCCACGAATCTCGCGCAGTTCCCTGGCAGAATCAGCACGACTGAATTCAATAACGCCAGCAACCTGCTCGCATTCTTGAGTGGAGCTGTTTTCCAGGGTACGCAGACCTTTAACGTGACCAGCGCGACGTCGGGCTTTGTCGACGGTGCGGAGCAACGACGTAACCTGATCTTTGATCTTTACGCAGCGTATGCGGCCGACACCTGGCGCGTGCGTCCGAATTTAACGCTCAATTTCGGTTTGCGTTATGAATACATCAGCCCCGTTCGTGAGCAAGACGGAATCGGTCTGTTGCCGGTAGGTGGACTGGAGGCGCTAAGAGATCCGAACGTCCGGATAGATCTGGCAGGAGGCGGAGCCGGCACTCGTCCCTTCTATAAGCCTGACAAGAACAACTTTGCTCCTAACTTCAGTTTTGCCTGGAGCCCGTTCAAGAACGAAGGGAAAACCGTAATTCGTGGCGGTTATTCGTTGTCGTTTGTGATCGACAGCGTGATCCAAATGGCAGAGAACGCTGCGATCGACGGTAACCAGGGCCTGACCTCTTCTCCGAATGTGAATACTCTTTCGGGTACTGTCAGTGGCGGCGGGCTGCGTCCGATCGATGAACCTAATTTCGTTGTGCCGCGCTCGTTGACTGACCAGTTGGCCCTGAGCCAGTTTCCAACGATATTCACGATAGATCCCGAGCTCAAGACACCTTATGTTCAGCAATGGAACTTCGGAATTGAGCACGAGATCCTTCCGAACACTGCGCTGGAGGTAAGATACGTCGGCAACCGCGGAGTGAAACTGCTTCGAGGTATTGACATCAATCAGGTGCGAATCTTCGAGAATGGTTTTCTCCAGGATTTCCTCCGCGCTCAACAAAACCTCGCGCTGTCAACGGCTCTGAATGCGACCAATCCTGCGATTGCAGCAAGTCCGGCTTTTAATCAGAACGTGCCAGGAAGTCAGCAACTTACGATCTTCCCGAATATCGGCAGGAGAGGTTTCTTCACCACTGCCACCGGGAACACGCTCGACTCAGCCATCGTCAACCTCATCAGCCAGGGACAAGTCGGCGAATTGGTAAACACGTACGTTGCTTCTCGAAACACTTACCTCACACCGGGTGTAAACGGCGCCTCGCTGGGGACCGCATTTTTCCTGCCGGCGAATCCCAGAGCAGGTGCAGTCGACTTCGTCGGGAATGGCTCGTGGTCTACCTATAACGCCTTGCAGGCCGAAATTCGTAGACGCTTGAGTCACGGACTTTACTTCCAGGCGAACTACACTTACAGCAAGGCCTACACTGACTTTGAAGGAAGCGACGCCAACTTCTCGGCACTCCTCGATCTGGCTCAAGGTGGGGTTGTCGAAAAGAAACGGCAGACGAATGACGTCACGCACATCTTCAAGGCAAACGGCGTGTGGGAACTGCCGATCGGACCGGGCAAGCGTCTATTCAACGTCGACGGTTTTCTCGGTCACTTGTTGGGGGGCTGGCAGATGAACGGAATCTTTGAGCAGCGTACGGGACGTCCGATCTCGTTCATCTCCGGAAGAGGAACACTCAACCGATCAGGTCGATCAGGCAAGAATACGGCGACCACCACGTTGAGTGTGGACGAGTTGAAGAGCAGCATGGGTATTTTCTTCGATCCCGTCACCGGTCGTCCGCTGGTCATTGATCCACGGCTGATTGGTCCCGATGGACGCGCCAATCCGCAGTTCTTTGGTCATCCACTGCCTGGCACCACCGGGACTCTGCATCTGACTCCCGTAAGCGGACCGGGCTTCTGGAACGTGGACTTCAGCATGATCAAGAGGACCCGGCTTTCGGAAAGCACCAACATTGAATTCCGTGCGGAGTTCTTCAATGTGTTCAATCACACGAACTTCTTCACGGGAGAGAATCAGACGATCACCAGCGCCACATTCGGCCAGGTCACCGACACGTTTGATCCGCGCATCATTCAATTCGCGGTGAAGTTCAACTTCTAGTGACCTTTTCAACGTGAGATGCCGGAGTTTTCGCAAGAAATCTCCGGCATTTTCATTGGCGAACCCGCTCCAAGTGCGAATCAGAGTTGTATAGGGATTACTTTTTGGCGGGATGGCTCTGCCACAGGACGTTGATGATCATCCATTTGCCGTCCATCTTCGCCAGGTGCATGTAGTCGATGCCCCATTCGGCGGTTAGCTTGACGGATGCGGTCTGGTCCATGACGTCGTAGATTTGGATATCTTTCGGCGCGTCTTTACGTAGCTTGCCTTCCTTGTTGAATGTCTTCGCGATCTCCACTAGCTGCTGGAAGGCCATCGACCTGCCTGGGCGGTAGGTAGTTTCAGTGGGGGGACGATAGAAGCCCAGCTTCGCGAGGTTCGGGCTGACACTGCGTTCAATTCTTTCCGGCTGCACGTTGTAGATTCCTTCAACATAATCCAGCACGGCCTGACGCACCGCTTCGCGATCCGCGTTTGCTTCTTGAGCTGCGACCGGAACGGCGAACAGCAAGAATACCAAGCTTAAGAAAACCGATCTTGTCATCCGTGATTCTCCTTGAGAGTTAAGTGATGGATAGAGTCGCTGCTAATTCGGGAGAATGTCAAACCGTTAAAACGGTTTCTCAATATTATGCGCCTCTCTTTCCACCGGGCTGAAGCCCGGTGAGAATGAGAAAAGATTTTGGGAGCGGTAGCGACCTGGTCAGTGATCAGCATGCGATATTTTCCTATCAATCTTGACTGCCATAGATCGACCAAGTCGCTACCGCTCCCTGTACTGACCCGTTCCATGTGCATGTCAAACTTTGACGCTGCCTCCGGACCAACTGCTCCTCAGTCCCTTCTTTAACAGAGAACCGATGGCGGCTTGGATCGGGTCAGTACAGGGAGCGGTAGCGACCTGGTCGGTGATCAGCATTTGACTGCCATCGATCGACCAGGTC
>DASVGE010000218.1:0-7540 GCA_036379695.1 Pyrinomonadaceae bacterium
GCAACTCGAACGGGCTCGTGCTTTCCAGCGAGACCTCTTCGACTGTCTTCTGTTCAATCATTACTACGCCCCATGAAATGTTCGATTGATCACGTCCATCTGTTGTTCGCGGCTGAGCCGTACGAAATTCACTGCGTATCCGGAAACGCGTATCGTCAGTTGGGGATACTTCTCGGGATGGTCCATCGCATCGATCAGCATCTCGCGATTGAGCACGTTTACATTCATGTGGTAGCCGGTGTTGCCGAAGAACGCGTCGAGTATGCCGCGCAGATTTGTGACTCGATCCTGCGCGATCCGGCCGAGGCCTTCCGGCACCAGTGATGTAGTAAGCGAGATCCCGTCTGCGGCATCGCGATAAGGGATCTTCGCGACTGAAAGTGCGGAAGCGTGAATGCCATGAACGTCACGCCCGTGCATCGGGTTGGCGCCGGGTGCAAAAGGTTCTCCCTGGCGGCGCCCATCCGGAGTGTTGCCCGTGTTCTTGCCGTACACGACATTTGAAGTGATTGTTAAGACTGACTGTGTGTGGAGAGCGCGCCGGTACGTCGGATATTTCCTCAGCTTGGTCATGAAAGTGCTCACGACCCATGAAGCAAATTGATCGACGCGATTATCGTTGTTGCCAAACTTCGGAAACTCACCTTCCGTTTCGTAATCGGTGATCAGACCGGTCTCATCACGGACAGCCCGAACCTTTGCATGACGAATTGCGGAGAGACTGTCAGCCACTACAGACAAACCGGCGACGCCAAAAGCCATCGTTCGCACCGGCGCATAGTCATGCAACGCCATTTCGATGCGCTCGTAGGCATACTTGTCGTGCATGTAGTGAATGACGTTCATCGCGTTGACGTACACGCCGGCCAGCCACTCCATCATCTTTTCAAAGCGTGCGAGCACTTCATCGAAGTTGAGATACTCGCCCTGGATTGGCGGTGTCGCTGGTCCAACCTGTTTGCCGGTGAGTTCATCTCGGCCGGCATTGATGGCATACAGCAGGCACTTGGCGAGATTCGCTCGTGCACCAAAGAATTGCATCTGCTTGCCGACGAGCATCGGCGACACACAGCACGCTATCGCGCCATCGTCTCCCCAGGCGCTGCGCATGATCTCGTCACTCTCGAATTGAATTGAGCTGGTATCGACAGCCACTCGGGAAGCAAAACATCGAAAGCCATCCGGCAGTCGTGGTGAATACCAGATCGTGAGATTGGGCTCCGGCGCCGGTCCAAGATTGTAGAGCGTCTGTAGAAAGCGGAAGCTGGTTTTAGTGACGAGCGGACGGCCATCGTCTCCCATGCCGCCGATCGATTCCGTGACCCAGGTCGGATCGCCGGCGAAGAGTTCGTCGTATTCGGGTGTGCGCAGGAAACGAACGATACGCAGTTTGATCACGAAGTCGTCGACGATCTCTTGCGCCTGTTCTTCCGTGAGCTTTCCTGATTTCAAATCGCGATCGAAGTAGATGTCGAGGAAGGTTGACGTGCGGCCGAGCGACATAGCGGCGCCGTTTTGCTCTTTGACTGCGGCGAGGTATCCGAAATAGAGCCACTGCACCGCCTCGCGCGCGGTGTGCGCGGGCCTCGAAATGTCGTAGCCATAGTTCGACGCCATCTCCTGAAGTTCTTTGAGAGCGCGAATCTGTTCGCTTAGTTCTTCGCGATCGCGAATGATGTCGTCGGTAGACATCAGCGCGTCGAGGCTCAGTTTTTCCTTTTGCTTGTGTTCGATTAGACGCGCGACACCGTAAAGCGCAACGCGCCGGTAGTCGCCGATGATGCGGCCACGTCCGTATGCGTCCGGCAGTCCGGTTAGCACGTGTGAGCTGCGACATTTTCTGACTTCTTCGGTGTAGGCATCGAAGACCGCGTCGTTGTGAGTTTTTCGGTATTTAGTAAAAGCCTCGACTACGTGCGGGTCAGGCTCGTGGCCGTAGGTCTTGAGAGCGCTGAGGATCATGCGAAAGCCGCCGTTGGGCATGATCGCGCGCTTGAGTGGCGCGTCGGTTTGCAGGCCGACGACGATTTCGTTGTCGCGATCGATATAGCCGGGGGCGTGCGCCGTGATCGAGCTGGGGATTTGCGAGATGTCGAGTACGCCCTTTTTGCGTTCTTCGACGAAGAGGAGGTTTAACTTTTCCCAGATCTGCGTGGTGCGTTGGGTTGGTCCGGCGAGAAATGCTTCGTCGCCTTCATACGGCTCGTAGTTCTGCTGAATGAAGTCGCGAACGTTTATTTCGCTTTGCCAGAAACCAGGGTTGAAGTTTTCCCATTCCGCATTTTTATTAGTGATTTCTTTAGGCGCAGTACTGGCCATCGTTATTCTCCCCTCGGTTTCATTCACACCGGGCTTCAGCCCGGTGAAAAGCCACTGACGTTGCCGAGAAACCGTTTAAACGGTTTCTCGTAGCGAGCGGGCGTCCTGCACCGGGCTAAAGCCCGGTGAGAATGAGACAAAACCTTTGTTCAAGCGGCTTTTGCCGCGAGTCCTAAAAGCGCGCCGGTGTGGCGGGCGATCATTAATTCTTCGTTCGTTGGGATTACCCAGACTGAGAGCTTGCTTCGCGACGTTGAGATCTTTGGGAGACGCTGACTGTTGGCTGCGTCGTCAACCTCGATGCCCAACCACGCCGACGCCTCACAAATTCGCTGCCGGATCTCCGGTGAGTTCTCGCCGATCCCAGCGGTGAAGACGAGCGCGTCGATGCCGCCGAGCACCGCCGTCAACGCCCCAATCTCCTTCGCAACGCGATAGACGAAGTAGTCCACCGCGAGACGAGCTGCGGGCTCGCTTCGTCCAAGTAGATCGCGCATGTCGTTACTTATTCCGGAGATGCCGAGCAAACCGGATTTCTTGTAGAGCAGTGTCTCGACTTCTTTCGCCGAGAGATTCAGACCCTGAAACAAATGCAACACGACCCCGGGATCGATCGACCCCGGTCGCGTGCCCATGCACAAACCATCGAGCGCCGTAAATCCGAGTGTGCTATCGACACTCTTCCCTTCCTTCAACGCACACAAACTCGCTCCACTTCCCAGATGAGCAACGATCACCCGCCCGCCCGCGATCTCGGGCGCAACCTGCGGCATAACAGAAGCGATGTACTCGTACGACAACCCGTGAAAGCCATATCGCTGTAGACCCTGTTGTCGCAGTTCGAGCGGAAACGGAACCAGCTCCGCAACTTCCGGTTGTCCGCGATGAAAGCTGGTGTCGAAACAGGCGACTTGCGGTATTCCCGGTAATCGTTCGAAGACGGCTTCGATCGCCGCGAGATTGTAAGGTTGATGAAGCGGCGCGAGTGGAACCAGTTTGTAGAGTTCCTGCATCACCTCGGCGTTCAGTATGGTTGGGCCCTTGAACCGCGCGCCACCATGGACCACGCGATGGCCCACCCCGAGCACGCGCGAACCGCCGTAGTTCGTGCGCAGCCAGCCGGCGAGCGCAGCAAGTGCTTCCTTGCCGTCACGAGCTGCAACATCCTGTTTCACCAGGCTTTCACCATCCGCGTCTTTCGCAGACAGACGAGGCGACGTACCAATACCTTCGATCTGACCACGCGCCGCGAGATGCCAGCTCTCTCCGGCTGGCCGTTGAAAGACACAAAACTTCAAACTCGATGAACCAGCGTTGAGTACGAGTGCGTAATCGTCCATTGCCTTCAACTCCGTTAGGGCTTCGCGCGTCGTGCATGAGCGACCAGCTTGGCAACACCGCAACTCGCAATGCGCGAGCGCACACTGTCAGCACGACTGGTCAGGATCACCGGCACTTTTGCGCCCAGCACCATGCCGGCGCTGTCCGCGTTAGCGAGAAAGCTCAACTGCTTTGCGAGGATGTTGCCGGCTTCAAGATCGGGCGCCAGCAGAATGTCCGGATCGCCCGCGACCGGCGACTTGATGCCTTTCGTCTCGGCGGCCTGCGTGTTGATGGCGTTGTCAAATGCCAATGGACCATCGAGAAGGCCGCCTTTGATCTGCCCGCGTTCCGCCATCTTGCACAGTGCCGCGGCATCGATGGTGGCAGGCATCTTTGAAGTGACTGTTTCCACCGCGCAGAGAATCGCGACCTTGGGTTTCTCCACCCCGAGCGAGATGGCGAGATCGATTGCGTTCTGGCAGATGTCAACTTTGTCTTCGAGCGTGGGCGCGATGTTGATGGCGGCGTCAGTGACGATCAGCACTTTGTGATAAGTCGGCACGTCCATGATGAACACGTGACTGATGCGACGCCCGGTGCGCAGCCCGCCTTCGCGCGAGACGATCGCCGACATCAGCTCGTCAGTGTGCAGGCTGCCTTTCATCAGGATCTCCGCTTTGCCTTCCCTGATGAGCTCGACGGCTTTCGCAGCGGCGGCGTGACTATGCGGAACATCGACGATCGGCAGGTCGCCGAGATCGATGCCCGACGCCGCGGCAGTTTCCGCAATTTTGGCAGATGGTCCAACCAGCAGTGGCGCAATCAGACCTTGCTGCGCGGCTTCGACAGCGCCTTCCAGTGCTGTGGCCTCGCACGGATGCGCCACTGCTGTTGGAACTGGCGCCAGTCCCTCACACCGCGCCAGTAGTCGTTCGTATTTTCCGGTTCCGGTTGCTGCGTGCATGTTTTATTTCTCCCGAACTGCTGGTCCAGTTTCCTTAAGTAACAGGGTAAGAAGAATCGCGAGCGTCACTCCGAAAAGAAGCGGCGAAAAGGTGGTCTGAAAGTGCTTGAGCTCCATCGGCGACGCACCGCCTGACACGACCTGCAGAATCCAGCCAAACACCGGGCCCAGCAGTGCGCTAAAAGTAAAATTCAAAAAGTTGACGACACCGGTGGCCGTACCGCCGAACTGTGGCGGGTTAGCTTCTTTGATTACGGTGTAAGGCAACATCGCCGCGCCGGACGCGATGCCGGTGATGAGGCCCAACGTATACGGTGGAAAGACTCCGGGGACGCCGTAAAGAATCCACGCGAGACATCCCAACAGCACGATGCCCGCTCCGGCGATCACCGGTTTGCGGCGACCGATTCGATCGGAAAGCAGACCGAGTAATGGGCAGCCGATGATCCAGCCAAAAGGAATCGTGGCGGACCGCATTACCGCCGAGCCGTAATCCAGGCCGTGCGCTTCCTGGAGAAAGCGGACGCCCCAGATCATGTCGAAGATCGTGGTGGGGATAAACATCAACCCTGAGATCAACCCACACAGGATCGATTGCGGATTTTTGAAGACGGTGGCGAATGCTTGTACCACCGGCTTCAGACCACCGCCGGGTTGTGCGGAAGTCTCACTCGGTATCAGGAAGTACAAGGCGACGCCGATCAGCAAACCGGCCACGCCCATGCCGGCCCAGAATTGGTTCCAGGCAACACCACTGCCGATCAATGGTCCAACAGCGAACTGGCCCGCGGACCCGCCCGCCATGCCAAACATCTGTGTCGCGCCGATCAACGTCGCGGCTTTTGAAGGAGCGAAGTTTTTCGTGGCGATATAGATCGCGCCCACGAGTGCAAATACGCCACCGGCGCCCTGCAGAAATCTTCCGACGCTGGCGAGTTGGCTGTTGCCGGTAGCGAATAGTAAAGCGCCGATACCCACAACGGCCGCTGCACCGGGCAACAGTCGACGTGGACCAATGCGATCCATCGCCGCCCCGGCAACTAAGCTGAATGGTGAATACCCGTAATAGAAGAGACCGACAATCGAAGCGATACCAAGCGGACTCAGCCCGAACGCATTGCTCAACTCCGGCATCATCACCGCCGGCGCCGAACGCAACGAATACTGGTAAAAGTAATAAACCGCCGTGAGCACCCACGCGACGACGGCCATGCGGACGCCTGTGCGCGCATCGGGCTGCGATACCACTCTGGCTGTTGTTGCCTGCGCTTCCATCCGTATAAAAATCTGTGTCTATCCGTGGCTCAAGGCTTTGCCTGGTACTTGCTCCGGTCCAAATTGGTGAGCTTGATCGGGTCGAGTAGCTCTTTGATTTGGGCCTCACTGAGGAGCTTCTTCTCGCGGATGATTTCGAGTATGCCTTTGCCGGACTTGTATGCTTCGCCCGCGAGCTCGGTCGCCTTTTCGTAACCCAATACCGGGTTGAGCGCGGTTACGATACCGACCGTGGTCTCCATGTAGCGCGAGAGCACGCGCTCGTTGACGGTGATTCCATCAATGCACTTCGTCCTCATCAAACCAGACGTGTTGAAGAGCAGGCTTTGCGATTCCATCACGGCGAGACCCGCTAACGGCTCGTAAGCATTTAGCTGTAACTGCCCGCTGTGGGCCGCGAGCGTGATGGCGTAATCGTTTCCGATCACACGAAAGGCGACGATGTTCATCACTTCCGGCACAACCGGATTTACCTTGCCCGGCATGATCGACGATCCCGGCTGCAACGCCGGAAGGTTGATCTCACCGAGACCGGCGCGCGGCCCGGAAGTAAGCAGAATGAGATCGCTCGAGATCTTCGAAAGCTTGATCGCCAGGCTCTTCAACGCCGAGGAGTAAACGACGAAACCCTGCTGGTCCCATGTCGCCGCCAGCATGTCCGTGGCCGGCACGATCGGTTTTCCAGTCAGTCGTGCAAGATGGAAAGCGCACTTCTCCGGATAACCTTTCGGCACATTGATCCCGGTGCCGATCGCGGTTGCGCCCATGTTCACCGCGTACAAATACTTCTCCGCATCGCGAAGCAGCTTGATTTCGTCTTCCAGACTGGCAGCGAACGCGTGGAACTCCTGGCCCACGGTCATCGGCACCGCATCCTGCATCTCGGTGCGTCCCATCTTCACGATCTCGATGAAGGCATCGCCTTTCAAACGAAACGACGCAACGAGCTTTTGCAGTTCACTAATCAACCGATCGTTGCGCAGGAGAAAGGCGACTTTGAGCGCAGTCGGGTACGAATCGTTTGTCGACTGCGACATGTTGAGATCGTCGTGAGGCTCGAGAAACTGGTACTCGCCTTTCTTGTGACCCGTTAACTCCAGCCCGATGTTGGCGAGCACCTCGTTGGCATTCATGTTTGTTGAAGTGCCGGCGCCGCCCTGGTACCAATCGACCAGAAACTGGTCGTGATACTTGCCGTCCATAATCGCCGCGGTCGCTTTTTCGATCGCAGCCAGACGGTCGGGCTTCATGGCGCCGACTTCAGTGTTAGCGCGAGCGGCAGCGAGTTTGACTATCGCCCAAGCCTCGACGAATCCCGGATAGTGATTGATCCGGACGCCGGAGAGCTTGAAGTTTTCAAGCGCGCGCGCCGTTTGCACTCCGTAGTAAGCGTCGGCGGGAATCTGCTTCTCACCGAGCAGATCTCTCTCGGTCCGCACCTGCTGCGCGTTTACAACAGGCCCGGCGACAACACAAAACAGCGTGAAACAGATGATTAAGGTTTTCATAACTTTCGATCTTTCCATTCGTAATCAGCACCAGACTTGCCTCAAAAGTCTTGGCTCGCACTTGGAAGAGGTCAGTACAGCGAGCGGTAGCGACCTGGTTGAACCATGAGAGTCAAAAATTGTTAGAAAATATCGCATGCTGATCACTGAC
>DASVGE010000219.1:0-9724 GCA_036379695.1 Pyrinomonadaceae bacterium
ACGCTCCATTGTGGAACTCGATGGCGAAGCGCCGGATCGCCGTACTGATCCGGTGGCACTATCTCAACTGCTTACGTTGAGGTTGGTTAATGCCGCCGCTTCGCGCGAACTATTGCTGCACGAACTGGCCGCTGTGCTCCATCAGGAATCAATTGCCGAAGAGATCATGATCGCAGAAGCGCACCCGGATGGACATGTTGTTAAGGTCGCTTCGTACGGACTGTCATTTGAAGAAAGTAATGTGCTTGTCAGTGACTTGCAAAATCTAAGAAACGACGAGGACTGTGCTGCGTATGGCGTGAAGCACAATGCCTCAGTGATTCTGCTGCGACCCCAAAATGCACAGCCTGCGGTGCTCTTCATTGCGCCCCGCACTGAAGAGCTGTTATTGGACGGGTTATCACTTGATCCGCTGTTACGCGTTACAACGATGGGTTTGGAGATTTGCGCGCTTCGCGAACGCATACCAGGTGCGCAGGGAGGACCTCATCCAGTGGCCCGTGCGGATCAAAAGATCCCCGGATTGATCTACTCAAGTCCCGCAATGACGCGGTTGGTTGATGAGATACATAAGATTCGTTCATCTGATGTTACTGTGCTAATAACCGGCGAGTCCGGCACGGGCAAGGAGTTAGTGGCGCGCGCGATTCATCAACTTTCTTCACGGCGTTCGCGGGTGTTTGTTCCGTTCAACTGCACCGCGGTCCCTAAAGAACTTTCAGAAGCTCACTTGTTTGGCTATCGACGCGGTGCTTTCACTGGCGCCGTCTCCGATTCGCCCGGGGTTATCCGTTCGGCAGTTGGCGGTACACTTTTTCTCGACGAGATCGGCGATCTGCCTTCGGACCTGCAGCCAAAAATGCTGCGGTTTCTGCAGGAAGGTGAGATTCAACCGGTTGGGGAGCAGCGGCCGATAAAGGTTGACGTCCGCATTATCGCGGCGACCAACACCGACCTGGAAAGAATGGTTGCGGACGGACGCTTCCGCGAAGACCTGTACTACCGGCTCAACGTAATTCGACTCCAGGTTCCACCATTGAGAGAACGCCGTTCAGAGATTCCGACGATCGTCAGTCATTACATCGAGCATTATTCTGAAAAATTTGGACGCCGCGACATCACCATTACGGCGCAGGCTATGGATCTCTTGATGGTTTGCGACTGGCCCGGTAACGTTAGACAAGTTTGCAATGAAGTGCAGCGAATCATCGCACGGGCCGAGGACGGGACGGTAATAACTCCCGATCATCTTTCGCCCGAACTCCGGCGGATGTCCGAGCACATGTTCACGCCTGCCGGAGCTGTTGCGCATGGCTCCGCTTCGATTGATACCGGTGCTCCGGTGTTTATGAGCGATGCCGTTGAGGCACTGGAGCGAAAAATGATCGTCGCGACGCTTCGTCTCCACGGTGGAAACGTTAGTCGCACCGCACGCGATCTCGGAATTACCCGACGTGGCTTACAGCTAAAACTAAGCCGCTACGGAATTAACGCCAACGGCTAACCCGCTTATTCTAACTCGATTCCTCACGCCGATAATTACTTCGCACTGCATACTGCGTTCGCGCTTCTCTGGACTACGACCATTTGCACCTGGTAATTGCGTCGTCGTCAACATTCAGACCATGGCTCACTGAATCGGTGCGAACGAAGTATCGTCCTGCTGAACCGCGGGACTGAACTGTCTCGCCGCGCCTGCATCAATTTCACCGCCTAAATCCTGCGCTCGTGTTCACCAGTATGGTCCTTCGATGACTGGTACAGCACTTGAAACAGCACACTACATGAACATAGCAATTCAAAAAGATAGACGAGTAACCGGCATCAGTTTGCAGCTCACGCCAACTCTGCGCGCACCTTCGCTCACTACTTGCAGCACGCTGAGACCAAAAATCCTGCTCTACTCACATGACACATTTGGGCTGGGCAACATTCGACGCACGCTACTGCTGGCTGAAGAGTTAAGAAATCAGTATGAAAGGGCCGCCATTTTGATCGTGACCGGCTCACCAATGATCCAGTCTTTTCGCATTCCCGCCGGAGTCGACTACGTCAAACTTCCTTGTCTCGACAGGACTGATAGCGAGCGCTACGAGCCGCGCTTTCTGCAGCAGTGCGCTGATGAAGTGAAGCGAACGCGAAGCGCCATTCTGCGAAACGCGGTGCTTGGTTTTGATCCTGATCTAATGATCGTTGACAAGCGAGCAGCGGGAGTTGATGGCGAGTTGCTTCCCGCTCTCCGAGCCTTAAAGGAATCCGGTTCGCTGGCAAAGCTGGTCCTGGGAGTGCGCGATATTCTCGATACGCCCGAGCGCACGCGAGCAAGTTTAAAGAATAGCGGCAGCTTTGACATCATCGAGGAATTCTACGACGAAGTTTGGATATATGGTTCGCGCGGCATCTTCGACGCTGTCGAAGAGTATGACTTCCCGGACTCAGTCGCGCGGATTACACATTTCTGCGGTTACCTCAAACGACCTACTACGCAGCCTGCGCGTGATGCCGGACCTCCGCACGTACTGGTGACCACCGGCGGTGGCGGCGATGGTCTGGCCTTGATTCACACTTACCTTGAAGGTCTCGCCGAGTTACCCCGAAGCACTGCCTTAAGAACGACAGTCGTATTTGGCCCGCAAATGTCGGCGGGCGATAGACAAGGGCTATTGAAGCAGTTTGGCTATCTGGCGGACGTGTCGTTCCTCGATTTTGAGGCCGACCTTGCAGAGCGGTATGCAGCGGCCGACCTGGTCGTTTCGCTCGCCGGCTATAACACAGTCTGTGAATTGCTGTCGTTTGCACAGCGGGCAATTCTGGTCCCCCGCGCTGAACCGGTGCAGGAGCAACTCATCCGTGCGCGTCTACTTGCCGCAAAGGGTTACTTCGATCTGGTCGAGCCCGAGGAGCTCAAACCCGACATTTTGATTGCACGCGTATTGAGTGCGCTGAAACCAACCCTAACGGTCGTGCCGCCGCTTGACCTGGATGGTTTGCCGCGAGTTATGCAACGCACGGCAGAATTACTGGAGCAGGAGTACGTATGAGCCGCGCCCGGATAGCAGTAGTGGTCAGTGGCTTTCCGCGGCTGTCGGAAACTTTCGCCGTTAACGAACTGCTTGCGCTGGCGGAGCGCGATGCACTGGCCGCGATCTTCGCGACCAAGCCGGGTGACGGTACTCGACATCCACTCGGAAGCGAACGACTGTCGCAGTTGCTGACAGTCTTGCCGAACGACACCGCAGAGAGACAAGCCGCTTTCGTCGCCGGCGCCCTGAAGGGTCGAAATGTTAAAGCGGTGCACGGTTACTTTGCGCATCAGCCGGCTGAAGTCGCCTGGCGCGCTGCTGGGCGACTGCGACTGCCGTCTGGATTTAGCGTTCACGCAAAAGACGCGCGGAAGATCAGTAATAGTGAACTCGGGATAAGAGCTAAAAGAGCGGCATGCGTCGTCGCGTGCAACAGCGACGTCGCCTCGACCATTCGGAAAACTGGCGCCCGCGTACACTTGATGCCTCACGGAGTTGATCTCGATCGCTTCAACGTGAGCCCGTGGCCGGCCGGCAGAGTTTTTCAAATTCTGGCGGTTGGCCGTTTGGTTGAGAAGAAGGGGTTTCACTTTCTGATCGAGGCCGTTTCACGCCTGAAGTTTCCTTTGCAACTCCGCATCATCGGCGAAGGCCCCGAGCAGGAGCGGTTGGCCCAAATGATCTCCGCTTACCAACTTGCGGATCACGTTACGCTCTGTGGTCCAAGAACTCATGACCAGTTGCCGGAAGAGTATGCCCGTGCGCACGTCGTCGCCGTTCCTTCCATTGTTGACAAAGAAGGTGATCGCGATGGACTGCCGAACGTTGTGCTCGAGGCGATGGCGAGTGGCCGCGCAGTAGTGGCCTGTCAGGCCGGCGCAATCGCTGCTGCTGTAAAGGACAGTGAGACAGGGTTACTTCCTCCTGCCGGCGATCCGCTTTCGCTGGCTTTGGCATTAACTCGGCTCGCCCGGGATATGTCGTTGCGAGAACGACTTGCGACTGCTGCACGGAAATACGTCGAAGAGCATTACGAAGTGAAGAGTTGCAGCGAACGGTTTTGTCGTCTGCTCGAGGAGGCCTATGCCTGACCTGACGAACAATAACCGGCCGGGATCAGTAGCTTATGTGCTCAAAGGATTTCCGCGACTGTCTGAAATGTTCATTGCGAGTGAGATTTACCGGCTCGAGCAGACAGGGCAACGGCTGAAACTTTACGTTCTCATGCCGCCGGACGAGAGCGTGCATCACGACGTGGTGGATCGGATCCAAACCAGGCCGAATTATTTGCCGGCGACAACATCACTATCGACAACTCGACTGTTGCCGTGGCTCAGCGACAACTTACCGGCTTTCTTACCATGCATGGCCCGCGTATTTCGGCACTACCCGAAAGGCATTGCACGCGCGGCGGGCGCTGCGTTGGCTCAGTCATTACGCGCCCGGCCCAGGTTCTGGTCCATGCCAAAGAAGCAGTATGTCAAAGAGTTTTTACGGGCGACCGCACTGGCTGATCATCTTTCCGGCGCGCCCGAGGTTTACCACCTCCACGCGCACTTTTCGCACGGCGCAACAACTGTCACTTGGTTGGCCTCTCTGATAACCGGGCTTCCGTTTTCTTTTACTGCTCATGCAAAAGACATCTACTGCGAATCGCTCAACCCTGCGGGACTGCTCAGCCGCAAAATGGACGCGGCAGAGTATGTAGTAACCTGCACTGAAGCCAACCGAAAGCACCTGCAAAGCCTTTCATCCACCCCGGTTCACTGCGTTTATCACGGGCTTAATGCAGATTTCTCTCGACTGCTCCGCGACCAGGTTTCTTCACCGGAACGAAACGGTCATCTCCGAGTGCTGGCGGTAGGGCGACTGGTGTCGAAAAAGGGTTTCGACACGCTGATTGAAGCCTGCGCGATTCTGAAGAGCGTTGGGGTTTCCTTTGAGACTCTAATCATCGGCGAAAGCGGTGAACATGAGACAGAGCTAAGAAACCGCATCGCGTATCACGGGCTTGAAACGCACATCCATCTGGCCGGGGCACGTACTCAGGCACAACTGCTTCGCGAGTATCAGCAGGCAACCGTTTTCTGTTTGCCATGTCGCGTCCTGAATAATGGCGATCGAGATGGCATTCCGAACGTGCTTATGGAAGCAATGTCGTGTGGTCTACCGGTGGTTACGACCGGCGTTTCCGGTATTCCCGAATTGATCCGCAATGGTGTGAACGGATTACTGGTTCCTCCGGACGATCCGGAAGCGATGGCTGGAGTGCTGCAACGGCTGTTTCGCGATCCGCTTTTGGCAGCGTCGCTCGGGAGCGAAGCAATAAAGACCATTAGAGAGAACTTCGATGGTGAACAGACTACGAAGGAACTGGCAAGCCTTTTCGGCGTGACTAAAAAGATTCGGGAACGCAGCGTCCTGGCCCGGTTGCTGAAAGCCTTCGGTCCGGATCTGTGGGCACATCGCGGTTCATTGGCCTGGTCCTACTTTCTGCGCACTCTCGCAATCGGTGCGGCCTTATTTGCCCCCTGGTCGCTGAAACTAATTATCGATCACATAATCACCTCCCACTCGGCGCCGCGACCGGATCAAATGGTTCTCTGGCTTGCAGGTTTGTTTCTCTTCATAACCGTCTGTGGCGCTATCGCTAACGCAGCTGAGAAGAACATCGGTGCCCGTATTCGCGAACGTCTGACCTTATCCTTAAGAGATCGCCTGTTGGGCCACCTGCAAACACTGGCGCCTACTTTCCGCAATGACAACCGCAGCGGCGAAGTGGTGCTGCGGCTCGTCGACGACTCCGATTTGTTTGTTCGAATCCTGACTAAGACCTTGCCGCTTTTATTCCAGCAGTTGGCAACCTTACTCCTGACGCTCGGGGTGATGTTCGTGGTGGATGTAAGGCTCGGCTTGCTGGCGTCGATCCTGGTTCCGGTTCTCGCCTTTGTTTGTCATCACTACAGCCGCCAGCTTTGGGCCGCTTCGCGCAAAAAGAGAAGGCATGAGGGAAAGGTCTCCGGCTTGGCGCAGGAGATCATTCGCGGCATGCCTGTCATTCAGGCATTGGGCGCCGAGAGCTCCGCCAGAAGCAAGTTCGAAAACACAAATGTAAAGCGTCTGAAGGCCGGAGTTGAAGAAACCCGTGTAGCGGTAAGGATGGAACGATCGCTTCAGATTATTCAGGGAGTCGCACTCGCGTTAGTTACCGGGGGCGGTGCTTTATTAGCACTGCACGGGCAGATCACGATCGGCGAGCTGACGCTTTTCACTGCTTACATCGCTCAGTTGCTAAAGCCGGTTGAGAAGCTCAATGACCTCGCCGAAACGAGTGGTCGAGGTTTCGCTGGCGGCGAGCGCCTGCTTGCTCTACTCGAGCAGGAAGCGCTGGTGCGAGATTCTCCCAGAGCAATCGAGCTGCACCGAGCTGTCGGAGTTGTTGAATTCCGTGACGTCTGGTTTGAGTATCCGGAGAGTTCGATTAAGCGCGGCGTCGTACTTCGCGGCATAGACCTCCGGTTAGAACCCGGTCGCCTCGCAGTACTACAGGGTGAAAGCGGTGCAGGGAAGAGCACGATTCTTAGTTTGCTTGTGCGACTCTTTGATCCTACCCACGGCGAGATTCTGTTAGACGGCGTTCCCCTTCGGCAAATCAAACTCAAGTCGTTGCGCTCACAGGTAGCGATCATGACGCAGGAGCTTCACCTGTTTTCCGGGACGCTGCGGTCGATACTGATGCCAACGGGCGTGGAACTCAGCGAAGACTGCTTGTGGGAGGCCCTGTCGCTCGTTGCACTAGACGACTTTGTATGTTCACTTCCACACAAACTCGATACGCCGCTTGGCGAAGACGGCTTGAATCTTTCCGGTGGCCAGCGACAGAGACTCTCACTCGCTCGGGCGTTTCTGCTGGACCGTCCGATTCTATTGCTTGACGAGCCGCTCGCTAATGTCGATGCCGCTTCCGCAGCTGTGATCGTCAAAGCACTGGACCGACTGCGCGCCGGAAGAACCTGTCTGGCAATTACCCATGAATCAACCCTCTTAAAGTACGCCGACGATGTCTACTGCCTCAAAGAAGGCCGCATTGTCGACTCTGAAAACGCACTGGCGAGAGTGGCAGATATAAGGAGGCGGGCGTGATAGACACACCAGTACAAACCAAGCCACGGGCCGTGTTCGGTGTGATCGAACATTTACATCGTGACCTTGCTTTAGCAGAACAAGTTTGCGCGGGACGGTTCACCCACGCGGGCCTCACTCTGAATCTAGGTACTAAACCCGATTGGCTGACATCTGCATTTCCTCATGACGCCGAGTGGCGCATTGAATGGAGCAAGTTCTACTACGGGCTGGATCTCGCAGCGGCCTTTAACGAAACCGGGCATCCGAAATTCCTCTATACCTGGCAGAACCTGGTGCGAAGCTGGATCGAGCAAGTGCCGGTAGATATCGACCCGACTGACGTCATCGGGCGCCGCATTCAGAATTGGATCTACGCCTGGAGTCAGTTTGCGACTGCGCCGGCCTTCCCAGGATTCGCCGAAGATTTTGCTGACCAACTGGTCGAAAGTATTGCGGCGCAGGTTGAATACTTACGCCTGAATCTTGCTGCTGAGCGCAACCACCGCACGCTTGAACTATATGCTTTGTTCATCGCTGCGCTGGCTCTGCCCGGGCTCGACGATCGGGGCGAACTGCTCGCGTTTTCGATCAAAGAATTGAGCCGGAATTTGCTGGCCGACATACGTGACGACGGCGTGCACCGCGAACACTCCACGCACTACCACATGGTCGCACTACGCTCGTTCGTCGGCGCTCGAATAAATGCGGAGCTGTTTGGTCTCGAGTGCCCAGACGAGTTCGACGGGCGTTTGGAGCGTGCCTGTGAATTTGCCTTGCACCTTCATCGCCCTGATGGCCTTATCCCCGCACTTTCAGACAGCGATTCCGCTAATTACCTGGATGTTCTTGTACTGGCGGCTAAGGTTTTTTCACGTTCTGATTTTCTTTACGTTGCAACCAAAGGAAAACAAGGAACGCCGCCTTCTGAAAAGTATGTGAGCTTTTCATCAGGAGGCTACTTTATTCAGCGCAGCGGTTGGGGTGAAACCCAGACCGCCTTCATTGACGAGCGCTTCTTGATCTTCGACTGTGGTCCATTGGGGGATGGTGGGCACGGTCATTACGACGCGCTCTCGATTGAAATCGCCGCCGGAGGTCGTCCTCTGATCGTCGATCCCGGACGTTTCACATACCACGAGGACAAGTTCAATTGGCGACACTGGTTCAAAGGGACGGCCGCTCATAACACCGTCTGTGTCGATGGTCTCGATCAAACGCCCTATCGCTGCGGTAAACCTAAGGGTCCAATTGCTGACGCCCACTTGATCGAACGCCTTAGTGCCCCCAATTTCGATGTGCTTTGCGGTCAGGTGACGAGCCCATCCTACAACGCCGTTCACACTCGCTTCATATTCTTCATTGCCGACGAGTACTGGGTGATCGTCGATAAGCTAAGTGATGAGCTGCCTCACGATTACAACCTGCGCTTCCACCTCGCTCCCGAGGCGATGAACCACACGGCTGTCCAAAGACGCGACAGCAACAACGCTGTCATTGCGCCGGGTGTAGCGCTCATCTTTCCCTTACCTAACGAACCGCAACTCCAGCCTGGTTGGGTGGCACCACAGTACGGACAAAGAATTTCAGCCCCGGTCGTCAGTGTTCGTACAAAAGCGACCAAGACGGCGTTCTTCACGCTGGTTACTCCACTCGAGTTGAACGATCCGTTGCCTGCGTTCCGAGTGTTAACCGGCGATGCAAGTTGCTCGGAACGGATCAGCTTTGAAGTCACTGGTGTTGGTCGAAATAGATCGATGATTGATCGCGTAGTGTGGGGTGCGCGGGCCGAGCACTTGACGATCGGAAGTGCCACGGGGGCGGCTCGCGCTACGTGGGTCCGCGCCTTAGCGTCGGGCAGCGCATCAGTTGTACAAGCCTGCAAGGTAAGCACGATGGCGTGTGCACCTGATTGTGCGACTGAGGTGCTCCCAGGCGCGGACCCTGTTTCATGGGTAGCGTGGAACGAAGATTTCGGTTTCACACAATCAGGAGGGCCAAGACGATGAATGTGCCGCATGCAAACATTCCGTCCGCATCGTTTGGTTTGGCGCCGGATCCAACCCTGCCGCAACGTGATCTACTTTTGGACGACCGGAAAATGGCCGCGCATCTCTCGTTATTGATCACTCGTGGCGGCCCATCCGTAATCGATAGTTGTGAAAAGCAACGAATCAAGTATCGGATTGGTGAAAGCCTGCGAGTCCTCTACCGGCTGGGCCTAAATGGCAACGCTCATCTGATCGCCGCTAAGGCGTTTGCTGGACCTTTCTCAGAAACTGCTGTCGGCATTTCGGAAATCTCCCAGCGCAAGTCAGGTCAGGTCGTCGATTCGGATATCGAAGCGGCGTTCTGCGTATTTCCTGATGATCGCAAGATCAGGCATCTGAGTCTGCTTCGTGAAAAGCCAGAAACCCTTTCGCTCGTGCTGGGAGGCGAGTGGCATCGGAGTGAGGGTGTCGCTTACGTGCCCGAGAAGTGTGCGACGGCAAGATGTCTGGACCGCAACGGCCAAACCATTGCTTACGCCAAGATGTATGCTGCCGCTGAAGAACATCGCGTTGCTGAGACTTATCGTC